>NZ_JBYTEK010000020.1:0-81336 GCF_058783335.1 Stenotrophomonas sp. FW305-C-20-S1
CCCCCCCCCCCCCCCCCCCCCCCCCCCCCCCCCCCCCCCCCCCCCCCCCCCCCCCCCCCCCCCCCCCCCCCACTACCTGGTGTGGCGGCATCCGGCACAATAGGCACCCCCTGATGCCGCGCTCGTACTGCCATGACCGACCTTGCCCCGCAGACTCCCATCGAAACCCTGCTCAAGGCCGCGATGGACGGAACAGTGCCGATCCGGGCATTCATGGAGGCCTTCGTTGCTTCCCAGGTGGTGCTGCTGACGGGCAGCCTGGTCACGCCCGATGGGAGTGGCTTCGATCCGCTGCTGTTCGACAAGCAGGGCACCCTGCACGTGGCCGTGTTCACCGATCCGGCGCGGGTGGGCATCTACAGCCAGCAGGCCGAGCATCAGGTCCGCTGGCTGATGCTGGACGTGCTGCGCCGCGTACCGGGCGGCTACGGCGTGGTGATCAACCCGGGTACTACGCTGGGCTTCGAGATCTCGCCCAGCGGCGTCGGCGAGATCCTGAAGGACTTCTCGCAGGGCTGAGGTGCATATCGCCGGGGAGCCGATCCCATGCACGGTTGGATTGATTGCAACGATTTGCAGTGACTGCAGGGGTGAAGCATGCTTTCCTGAAGGACGATCAGGACAGCGAGGTTACCCATGGAGTTCAGGATGCTGGCGCCGGCAGCGCCGGAGTGCGAGCAGCTGGCGCAGTGGTATCACGCGCAGTGGGGAAAGGATGCAGGCTTCACTCTGGAAGATGAGCGTCTGCGGCTGCGCAAGCCCAAGGACGCGCAGGGATTCCCGCATCTGCTGGCGGCAATCGACGATGGGCAGGTGGTCGGCGCCGTTCAGCTCAAGCGCGGTGAGATGCCCGGTTTTCCCGAGTATGAGCACTGGCTGGGAAGCGTGTATGTGGCCGACAGCCAACGCGGGCGAGGGTTGGCCAGCACGCTTGTCGAACACGCAGTGAAGCAGGCCCGGTCGATGGGCATATCGCAGCTCTACCTGCAGACCGAGTCGCTGGACGGTGGTCTGTATGCGCGATTGGGGTGGAAGCCCGTTGTCGAGTCCGACACGCGTGGCTTCCCGGTGCTGGTGATGGTCCGCGGGTTGAGCGCATGAGCACCGCCTCGGCCCGCCATTCCCGTCTTGCCCTGGTCTTCCTGATCGGCGCCATCGTCGCAGCCCTCATCGCCGCGCCATTGCTGAGCGCGGTCGGCATCGTGCAGTGGCCGGTGTTCGTCATCGCCTGGCTGATCAATCTTGGCGCTGCCTGGCATCTGGGCGTTTGGGCAGGGCTGCAGGGCCGTTCGGAGTTTGCCTTCATGTTGCTGGCTGCACTCGGCACCGTGGCGTCGATCGTGATCTACGTGCTGCTGGCGGTGCTGGGGCCGAAGGCCGGTTCGCAGGGCCCCGCAGCGTAGCCCAGGGCGTCAACCGGGCATTACGGCATCCACGCCGCGCATGGATGCATTCCAGTAGATCCACGCCATGCGTGGATGCCGTAGGAGATCGGTGCCGGCCCGAAGGCCGGCACCGCCACTCACATCACATCGTCACCTTGCGCCGGTTGTCTTCGCTCACCCGGTCGATCAGCTTGTTGTACGGATCGAAACCGGCCTCGTCCGGCTTGGCATCCACCGTCACCGTGATCGTCGGCGCTGCCGTGGTGATGTGATGGCGCTGCAGGTACAGCACCTTCTGGTCGCGTTCCTTGCCCGAGGGACCATTGGCGAACACGCCGATCTCGACCCAGTCGTCCAGCGTGGCCGGCGTTTCCTTGCCCTGGCCATCGGCATGGACCTTGGCGGCGTGCAGCTTCAGGGTGACGTCGTAGCGGCCATCGGCACGCTTGCGCGCGCTGGCGGTCTCCAGCCGGTTGTCGTACAGCGTAATCTTCTCGAACAGATCGGTCAGCAGCTGCTGGCGGTCGGCCGGTGTCTCCGCACGCAGGTAGTCCAGCAGCTCCCGCGAGGTGGTGTACGGCGGCTGCTGGTAGCCCTTGTCTTGCAGGAAGCGCTGCAGGGCGCGGTTCAGCGCCTGTTCGCCGATTTCCTCACGCAGGCGGTAGAACACCAGCGAACCCTTGCGATAGTGGATGTACTGCTGGTTCTCCACCCGTTCCAGCGGCAGTTCCTCGATGCGCTCGCCGCCCCGGCCGGCCAGGTAGCGGTCCAGTTCGGTCTTCAGGAACTGGCGCATGTGCGCGCGGCCGTACTCCTTTTCCATCACCATCAGCGCCGAGTACTGCGACAGCGATTCGGACAGTACCGTGGCGCCCTGCACGTTGGCACCGATCACCTGGTGCGCCCACCACTGGTGTGCGATCTCATGCGCGGTGACGTAGAACACGTAGTCCACCTTGTCCGGGTCACGCAGGTCGGCGATGAAGCCGATCGACTCGGAGTAGGGGATGGTGTTGGCGAAGGACTGGGCAAAGCTCTGGTAGCCCGGGAACTCGATGATGCGCACCTGGCGGTGCTGGTAGGGCGTGAAGTTCGCCTCGTAGTAGGCCAGCGACTTCTGCACCGCTTCGATCATGCGGTCCACGTTGTAGGCATGGGCCGGGTCGAAGTACACCTCGATCGGAATGTCCTTGTACATGGCCTTCTTCACCTGCCAGCGCGCCGACAGATAGGCGTAGAAGTTGAGCATGGGCCGGTCCATCGCATAGCTGAAGCAGCGGCGGCCGTTCACGGTGGTCTCGTGCTGCAGGTAGCCCGGGGCCAGCGCGACCTGGTCCGGTGCGGTGCAGATGGTGGTACGGAAGTCCAGCCAGTCGGCGTCGTCGGAGATGTAGGTGTTGGCACGTGCTGCTTCATCCTCCAGCTTCGGCATGCGGGTCGGCTCACCCAGCCCGCGCTTGCGCCGTTCGTTGCGGTCCTCCAGCTCGCCGCGCGGGTCGTAGCCGAATGACGGCAGCAGGGTGCTGTTGAAGAACGAGCCGTTGTCCACGATGTTGCTGGGTGCCTGGCCGGCGGTGATGCCCTTGGGTCGTTGTTCGACGCGGAAGTGCACCTGGCGCTGCTCGCCGGGTCGCAATGGCGTGGCCAGGCGGTAGATGCGGTAACCCAGGTCGACATCATGGAAGGCCAGGGTCTGCCCGCCCAGGTCGACCTTGACCAGATTGCGGTCATCGCCCATCGCGATGTGGATGTCACTGATCGGGGCAGCGTGGGTGTTGCGCACCGTCCAGTCGGCATCGATGACCATCGACTGGGTTTCCGGATGCAGGGCCACGCGGTTGTCGACGGCGATGATGCGCGGTTGCGGCAGGTTCCTGTACTTGGACAGCTCGCGCTCGTAGCGCACCTGCAGGTCGCGCTGCTGGTCGGGAGACAGGAATTCATTGCGGATGTTGGTGCTCCAGTACAACCATCCGCCGAGTGCGACAAAGCCGAGCAGGGATACGGCAAATCCCGCGCCGGTCGGACCGCGCAGGCGACGTGCCGCCAGCTTCAGCCGGTCACGCGCATTGGCGCCGACGCCGCGCACCCAGAACGCGGAGGCAAGGAACAGCAGCGCGGCCAGCAGCAGGCCCCAATAGGCCTGGAAGACCAGCTGCCCAGGCAGGAAGTGGCCGTAGCCGTTCATGTCCGAGTACGGGGCGTTGGGCCAGTTGCCGAAGTTGTACAGGTTCTGGGTGTAGTCCAGCAGGCCCAGCGCGACCTGCGCGATCATCACCACGATCAACAGCGCGTAGCCGAAGAACTTGTTGTTGGTCAGGACCTGCAGGACCAGCGCCATGCCGCCCATCAGCACGTAGAACACCGAACCGAGGGCCAGCACCTTCAGGTACAGCAGCGGCTCCAGGTGGGTGTAGCCCTGCACCAGCTGCATGGCCATCGACACCACCGCACCGATGGCCTGGAAGCAGGCGACGATCACCACCAGGGTGGTCAGCCGGGCCAGCAGCGGTACCCAGTTGGGTACGGGCATGGCGTCGTTGACTTCGTTCAAGCGGACCGCGCGCTCCTTCCAGACCAGTTCGCCGGAATAGAACAGCACGATGATCACCAGCAGCCAGCTGTAGGCGCCCTGCAGGGCCGACAGCATTTCGGTAGTGACCGGCCAGATCGGCGTGCCATAGACCGCGCTCTGGTGCAGGGCGGCGGGGATGAAGTTGGCCAGGCCCAGCACCAGCAGCACGATGAACGGCACCCCGCGCAGGACGCCGAGGGTGTCAAAGCGCACCTGGCGCACGAACTGGTGCCAGCCGGTTGCCGCGCTGAAGCGGGGGCGCACGCGCGGCGCGGTGATCGCCGCCGGTCGCGGCGCATCGGCGCTGGCCACGGCCTGGCGACGGCCCCAACGCCTGCGTCCACTGCCGGTACGCTCGGTGCGGAACAGAGCGAAGGTGGCGGTGAACAAGACGGCGGCCACGCCCAGCCACAGGGCACGGTTGGCCAGCAGGTAGCCCGCCACCTCGGGCAGGCGGGTGTTGCTCTGCTCGGCGGCCCAGTAGCGGACCGTGCGGCCGAGCGCGCGCATGCCCAGTGGCTCGGTCAGCGTGGCGACCCAGACGTTGTCGATATCGCTCAGCAGCGAGGCACTCACGCCATACAGCACGAAGTAGCCGATCAGGCCGATGTAGACCCACAGGATCGAGCGCGTCAGCGCCGCCAGCAGCGACAGCAGGGCGGTGGTGAACAACACGTTGGGCAGCACGATCCAGGAGAAGGTCCAGGCATAGCTGGCCAGCGAAACCGGGCCGACGCGGGCCTTGTCCACCCAGGGCATGAACGGCCCCAGGAAGATGCCCAGCGCGATGATCAGGTAGACCACCAGGCTGGCGCAGATGGCTGCCAGGATGCGTCCGGCCAGGTAGTCGCGGCGCTTGATCGGGCTTGCGAAGATCAGCTCCGAGGTGCCCAGCTCGAAGTCGCGCAGCAACGCATTGCTGACGAACAGGGTGGACACCAGCATGCCCATCATGGTGAAGATGCCCATGAAGCGCGCGATGACGATCGGCGCATTGCTGTGCACGTTGTTGACGCCGCCGCCGATCTGTACGGCTTCGGAGGAGGCGGCGGCGAAGGCCAGCGCGGCGAACAGGAACGCCAGCAGCCACAGCAGCGGCGAACGCAGCTGCTCGCGCAGCTCGAAGCGGAAGAAGGTGAGGATCATGGTGTGCTCCGCTCAGGCTGCACGGGCACGCGCCTGCAGGCGCAGGCGCTGGAAGTACACATCCTCGAGATCGGGGGCCACTGCAGTGAAGCCATCACCGGGGTCGCTGGCGCTGTGCACGTGGATCACCGGGCGGCCGCCGACCAGGCGCGAGGACAGCACCGTGTAGCGCGCCTCGTGGTCGGCCAGTTCGGAAGGCTCCACCTGCTTGCGCCAGACCTGCTGCTGCAACGCCTCGATCGCATCGGTGGGGCGACCGGTCAGCAGCACCTGGCCCTTGTTCATGATCGCCATGGTGGGGCACAGGTCGGTCACGTCCTCGACGATGTGGGTGGACAGGATCACCGCCACGTTCTCGCCGATGGCCGCCAGCAGGTTGAGGAAGCGGTTGCGCTCTTCCGGATCAAGGCCGGCGGTGGGCTCGTCGACGATCACCAGGCGCGGGTCGCCCAACAGCGCCTGGGCGATGCCGAAGCGCTGGCGCATGCCGCCGGAGTAGGTGCCCAGCTTGCGCTTGCGTGCATCCCACAGGTTCACCTGCTGCAGCAGGCCATCGACCACCTCGCGGCGCTGACCGCGCTGGGTCAAGCCCTTCAGTACGGCAAAGTGTTCCAGCAGGTCCAGTGCGCTGACCTTCGGGTACACCCCGAAATCCTGCGGCAGGTAGCCCAGGCGGCGGCGCACGGCATCCTTGTCGCGCAGCACGTCGATCGGCGACTCACCCGGAATGCTCAGGGTGGCACTGCCGCTGTCGGCCTCCTGCAGGGTGGCCAGCGTGCGCATCAGCGAGGATTTCCCCGCGCCGTTGGGCCCGAGCAGGCCAAACATGCCGCGGGGAATATCCAGTGTGACCCCGTTCAACGCGTGTACGCCGTTGGCGTACGTCTTGGACAGCGAATCGATCTTCAGCATGCGACGTACACCTTTCCGTGTGTTGATCTGCTGTTTATCGCGCTGAACGGGGGCGGCGTCATGCCCCTTTGGTCATGGTGCCCCAGACGATGGCCGTCCCAACGGGTGGGGGCTGGATATACTCGTTCACGCTCCGACGCGGAAAAGGACATCCGGTGCGCATCGCATTCTGGTCAAGCTGGTTGCTGTTGATCTCCCTCAGTATCGGGTTGGCGCTGGCGCTGGCGCTGGCCGATTTCCGTACTGCCACGCATTACGCATCCGCACCGCTGCTGCTGGAACCGGGCACGCAGCTGACGCTGGAAACCGAGCGGCTGTTGCCGGGGCGGCCGCAGCTGTCGTTGACGTTCCAGCGTCCCCCGCCGGACTACGACCAGCCGGACCCCGTGCTTGGCAACTGGCAGAACAGTCAGCACGCCGGTTTCCTGCGCTTCCGCACGCCCGGCGAGCCGATCAGGCTGAAAGTCGAGCATGACGGTCGGCACGCGATCTATCGGGCCATGCCGGTCAGTTCGCATGGCTCGGGTGAGGTGACGCGCGAATTTACGCCGGACGAACCCAGCGCATCGCCCACCGATTTCCAGTGGCCGCCACTGGCCTCGCCGCTTACGCTGGGTGCTGGCAACCTGCACCTGAAGATCACCGTTGTGGAGGTCGGGCCTGGCCTGCGCGGAGAAACCGCGACACTGGGCCTGGAACCGGGCCTTCAGATGAAAGTGACTGACGCGGACTACGGTTGGTTGTGGCTGCTGTTTATCGTCAAACCAGCGCTGCAACTGCTGCTGGCGCTCTATGCGATGGTGATGCTGGCGTGGAGCTGGCGCAGGGGGCGCACTTGGTGGCGGGGCAGAGCTGGCGCCGTGAAAGCTTCCTGAATGCGTTAACAGCGGTGCGCTGGATCACACAATGCGTCGACAGGGGCGCCGATAGGCTTTCCCCCTCAAACGTCGACGTCGATGCAGGCACGCATGCGGATCACAACCGGAATTGAAGGACTGGACAGCATCATTGGCGGCGGGCTGCCGCAGGCGCGGCTGTACCTGCTTGAGGGGCCGCCGGGCTCCGGCAAGACCACGCTGTCCCTGCAGTTCCTGCTGGAAGGCCTGCGGCGCGGCGAGCGCTGCCTCTACATCACCCTGTCCGAGACCGCCGAGGAGCTGCGCGAAGTCGCGTTGGCGCACGGCTGGTCGCTGGACGGTCTGAACCTGTTCGAGCTGGGTTCGGCCGAAGGGGCAATGGGCAATGGCCGCCTGCAGTCGGTGCTGCATTCGTGGGAAATGGAGCTGGACGAGACGGTCAACCTGATCATGTCCAAGGTGGACAGCATCGGGCCGACCCGGGTGGTGTTCGATTCATTGTCGGAACTGCGCCTGCTGGCGCAGGATTCGCTGCGCTATCGTCGGCAGATCCTCGCACTCAAGCAGTTCTTCGCGCCCAAGAGTGCGACGGTTTTCCTGGTGGACGACCTGACGTCCACCGGCGATGAGCGCGACGGCCAGCTGCACAGCCTGTGCCACGGCGTGGTCTCGCTGGAACGCCTGACCCTGGACTTCGGCCCTGCGCGGCGCCGCATGCAGGTGCAGAAGCTGCGGGGCGTCGATTTCGTTGCCGGCTACCACGACATGGTGATCCGTCGCGGTGGCGTGCAGATCTTCCCCCGCCTGATCGCCTCGGAACATCACGGACGGTTCGTCGGAACGCCCATCAGCAGCGGCGTGGCCGAGATCGACCGGCTGCTGGGCGGCGGTCCGTTGCGCGGTACCTCCACCCTGTTGACCGGCCCGGCCGGCAGCGGCAAGACCAACGTGGCGCTGCAGTATGTGTGGGCGGCCTGCGAGCGCGGCGAGCGCAGCTGCATCTTCGAGTTCGACGAGCGCGTGGGCACGCTGCTGGCACGCGCTTCGGCGCTGGATATCGATCTGGACAAGCATCTGCGCTCCGGCATGCTGGAGATCCTGCAGATCGACCCGGCCGAATTGTCGCCCGGGGAGTTCTCCTGGAACCTGCGCAAGTCCGTGGAGGAGCGCAACTGCCGTGTGCTGGTGATCGACAGCCTCAACGGCTACGTGACCGCCATGCCGCAGGAAAAACAGCTGATGCTGCAGCTGCACGAGATGCTGTCCTACCTCAATCAGAAGGGCGTGGCGACCTTCATGATCAACCCGCAGCATGGGCTGGTCGGCACCATGTCCACCGGCAGCCTCAATGTGTCCTACATCGCTGATGCGGTGGTGCTGTTCCGCTTCTTCGAAGCGAAGGGACGCATCCGCAAGGCGATCTCGGTGATCAAGAACCGCGGCGGTGCGCATGAAGACACCATCCGCGAACTGAAGATCGACGGGCGCGGCATCACGGTCAGTGCCGCATTGGCCGATTTCCAGGGCATCCTCACCGGCACGCCGGAGTTCGTCGGCGACAGCGCAGCGCTGCTGGGCCAGTCCGATGTCCGATAGCGATGAGGGCGGCACCGTTGTCCGTATCGTCGCTCCCTTCGGCCGTGATGCCGACAGCATCGCGGCGGTGCTGGCCGGCGCAGGGTTGAGGACAGGCATCGCGCCAAGCCTGGAAGTGCTGGCTGAGCAACTCGATGACTGCACCGGGCTGGTGGTGGTGACCCAGGAAGCGGTGGCACGCGGTAGCGAGGTACTGCTGCAGGCGCTGCAGCAGCAGCCGGCCTGGTCGGACATTCCGTTCATCCTGCTGCGCTCGGCGCGTTCCTACCGGCGTTCCACCCGTGAACCGTTGTTGCCCGGCTCGATCAACGTAGTGGAGATGGACCGGCCATTGGGCAGCATGTCGTTGCTCAGCGCTGTGCAGGGCGCGCTGCGCGCGCGCGGCAAGCAGTTCGTGGTGCGCGACCAGGTCACCGCATTGGCCGATGGCCGTGCGGCGCTGGCGCGCAGCGAGTCCGAGTTGCGCTTGATCGCCGATGCAATGCCGGTGCTGATCGCATTCGTGGACCGCTCGCTGTGCTTCCGCTTCGCCAACAAGGCCTATGAAAACTGGTTCGAACTGGCTACCGGCGAAGTGATCGGCACGCATGTGCGCGAGGTCATCGGCGAGACCGTATGGCAGCAGCGTCGCCCGGCGATGGAAGCCGCGTTGGCCGGTCGCGAGGCCATGTTCGAGATCGTCTGGCCACATCGCGTGTATGGGCGCCGTGACTGCGAAGTGCGTTACTCGCCGCGCCGCAATAGCGAGGGGCGCATCGACGGCTTCCACGTATTCGTCACCGATATCACTGCGGCCAAGCTCGCCCTTGCCAGCAGCCAACAGCACGCGCACGCGCTGGAGGCGATGGTGGCCGAGCGCACCCGTGAACTGGAAGCGCAGATGGCGGCGCGCGAGGCCAGCGACGCTGCATTGCGGCAGTCACAGAAGATGGAGGCGATCGGCCAGTTGACCGGCGGCATCGCCCACGATTTCAACAACATGCTGACCGGCATCCTGTCCGCGTTGGACATCGTCCGGCTGCGCCTGGACATGGGCCGGGTCGACGACCTCGAGCGTTTCCTGGACACCGCCACCGCCTCGGCCCAGCGTGCCGCGGCACTGACCCAGCGCCTGCTGGCGTTCTCCCGGCGGCAGTCGCTGGATGCGCGTCCGGTGGAGCTCAACACGCTGCTGGTTTCGGTGCAGCACCTGCTGCACAGCACCCTGGGCGAGGCGGTGCGCATCCACGCCGAACCCTCGCCGCTGCCCTTGCACGCCACGCTGGATGCCAACCAGTTCGAGAGCGCGCTGCTGAACCTGGCCATCAACGCGCGTGATGCGATGCCGGACGGCGGCGATCTGACTCTGCGTGCCTCGTCGGTAAGCGTAAGGGAAGGCCAGTACACGGCCGTGCCTGCCGGTGACTACGCACTGGTGGAGGTGGCCGACACCGGTGCCGGCATGGCGCCGGAAGTGGTCGAGCGCGCCTTCGAGCCCTTCTTCACCACCAAGCCCATCGGCAAGGGAACGGGGCTGGGCATGTCGATGGTGTACGGCTTCATGCAGCAGTCCGGTGGCCACATCGCCATCCAGTCCAATGTCGGCGAGGGGACGACGGTGCTGCTGTTCATTCCGTTGTCGGAGGCCGTTGTGGAAGACGCGCCTGCACCTTCGCAGCCGATCCGGCGCGGCGCCGGCCAGTCCATCCTGGTGGTGGAGGATGACGAGCAGGTACGGATGCTGGTGACGGTGGTGCTGGAAGACCTGGGCTACCACGCGCAGGTGGTGGGTGATGCCGATGCGGCGATCCCCATCCTCACTTCGGCGCAGAGCATCGATCTGCTGGTCACCGATGTCGGGCTGCCGGGGCTCAACGGGCGCCAGCTGGCGGAGATCGCGCGGCAAACGCGGCCGGCGCTGCCGATCCTGTTCATGACCGGCTATGCGGAAAAGGCACAGGAGCGCGCGGCCTTCCTCGATGAAGGCATGGCGATGATCGCCAAGCCCTTCCTGCTGGATGAGTTCAGCATGGCGGTACGCACGGCCATGCCGGGCGGCGCGTAGCGATGCAGGTCCTGTAGAGCCGGGCCATGCCCGGCTGTCGTCGGCCTTGCGTCCCACGCATGCATGCCGGGCATGGCCTGGCGCCACCGAAGGGCTACGCGCGCAGCGAGGACTCGCGCACCACCAGCTTCACCGGAATGCTCTGGCCTTCCACCGGCTGCCGGCCGATCAGCGCCAGCAGCTTCTCCACCAGCAGCTGGCCGGCCTGCTTGGTGTCCTGCTGCACGGTGGTCAGCGGCGGCGACACCGAGGCTGCCAGCGGGATGTCATCGAAGCCGGTCACCGCCACGTCCTGCGGCACCCGCAGGCCCTGCTCGCGCAGCGCGCGCACCGCGCCGATGGCGATAAGGTCGCTGGCCGCGCAGACCGCATCGATGGAACGGTCCTGGGCCAGCAGTGACAGGCACGCCTCATGCCCGGACGCCTCGGTGGTGATCGCATCGTGCTGCAGCGCAGGGTCGGCGGTCAGGCCATGCGCACGCAGCGCCTCGACGTGGCCGCGATAGCGCTCCTGGAATTCCGGATAATGGCTGGAGGCATGGCCGAGGAAGGCGATGCGGCGGCAGCCCTGTTCCAGCAGGTGGGCGGTGATGTCATGCCCGCCCTGGAAGTTGTCGCTGCCGATCGACACCCCCGGCTGGCCGGGCAGGGCCGCGCCCCAGCGCACGAAGTGGGTGCCTTGTTCCACCAGCCGCTGCAGGCGGTCGCGCGACTGGTGGTAGTCGCCATAGCCGAGCAGGATGATGCCATCGGCCTTGTTGCTGTCTTCGTAATCGGCCTGCCAGTCGGTGGACAGCTGCTGGAAGGACACCAGCAGGTCCTGCCCATGCAGCGCGCAGGCGCGGGTGATCGACCCCAGCATCGAGTGGAAGAACGGGTTGATCAGCGAGTCGTCGTTGGTCGGGTCCTCGAAGAACAGCAGGGCCAGCGTGCCGGCATTGCGCAGGCGCAGGCTGGAGGCATTCTTGTCGACCTTGTAGTTCAGCTCGCGGGCGATGCGCAGGATGCGCTCGCGGGTCTCGGCGTTGACCATCGGGCTGCCGCGCAGGGCCCGCGACACCGTGGGCTGGGAGACCCCGGCCAGGTGGGCGATGTCCAGGGAGGTGGCTTTGCCTTTGATGGTCATGGGGGCCGGCAGGGAAATGATCGGGGAATGATGCCATGGGGCGCCGATGGGCTGGCGCCGCGCGCCGGGGCAGGGCGCGCGCAGTGCCCTGCCCAGGGGGCTGCAGGCCGGATTCCGGCCATGGCCGGGGGCTTTCCCGACCCAGGTGTCGGCCGAGGGGATGGTAAGATGACCCGTTCTCGTATTCCCCCAAATTTCCCGGGGGCGACCCCAGCGCTCTGCACCCCCGCCCGGGGACGTGCTATCACTGGCGGCCTGCCCCTGGACAACGGACGAAGGTACCTATGGCGCGCGGCATCAACAAAGTCATCCTGGTCGGCAACCTCGGCAACGACCCGGACGTGAAGTACACCCAGAGCGGCATGGCGATCACCCGCATCAGCCTGGCTACCACCAGCGTCCGCAAGGACAAGGATGGCAACCAGCAGGAACGTACCGAATGGCACCGCGTGGTGTTCTTCGGCAAGCTCGGCGAGATCGCCGGCGAGTACCTGCGCAAGGGCAGCTCGGTGTACGTCGAAGGCAGTCTGCGTTACGACAAGTACACCGGCCAGGACGGCGTGGAGAAGTACTCCACCGACATCGTCGCCGATGAAATGCAGATGCTGGGCGGCCGCGGTGAAGGCGGCGGTGGCGGCGGTGGCAACTTCGCTGGCGGCGAGCGCCCGCAGCGCCAGCAGGCCCCGCGCCAGGAATACGGCGGCGGTGGTGGTGGCAACCAGCGTGGCGGCCAGGGCGGTGGTTACAACCAGGGCGGCAACCAGGGCGGTGGCTACGGCCAGCAGCGTCCGCAGCAGCAGCCGCAGCAGTCGGCGCCGCCGATGGATGACTTCGCTGACGACGATATTCCGTTCTGATCGAACGCTCGTTCGCAGCAGAAAAGAAAGCCCCGCTCATGCGGGGCTTTCTTTTTCTGCGATTCCTGCGGAGTTGTGCCTCGCAGCATTGATTTTCGTGCACCGCGACTTGCAAACAGACAATTGCCTCCCCTATGGTGCAATCGATTGCATTGCCGTGAATCGTTGCGTTTGATACCGGTTGGGAGGCCGGCAGGTGGATGTCCATCCATTCGATCAGACCGGCCCCGGGCCTCACGCGGCGCGATGCGCTGCGCATGGCGGCCGCTGCGAGCCTTGGCTTGGGGGTGGCGGGCGTTCTGCCTGCGTTTGCCGCCACTGCGCCGCTCAAGGGCAACCTGAAGCACTCCGTGGCCCGCTGGACCTTCCCGCAGCTGTCGCTCGCCCAGCTCTGCGCGACGGTAAAGGACATCGGTTTTGCCGCGATCGACCTGGTGGGCCCGGAGGATTGGCCCACGCTGAAGGCCCACGGCGTATACAGCTCGATGTGCAACGGCGCGGAGCTGGGCCTTACCAAAGGCTTTGCCGGCCGTGAGTTCCACGATGAGCTGGTGGAGCGCTACACGCGGCATATCGACCTGGTGGCCGATGCCGGTTACCGCAACCTCATCTGCTTTTCCGGCAACCGCAACGGCATGGACCCGCAGGAGGGCATGGCCAATGCCGAGGCCGGCCTCAAGCGCATCCTCGGGCACGCCGAGAAACGTGGCGTGGTGCTGGTGATGGAGCTGCTGAACTCCAGGGTCGATCATCGCGACTACCTGTGCGACCACTCCGCCTGGGGCGTGGAGCTGTGCCAGCGGCTCGGCTCGGACAACTTCGGCCTGCTGTACGACATCTATCACATGCAGATCATGGAGGGCGACATCATCGCCACCATCGGCAGGCATCACGCCTGTTTCAAGCATTACCACACCGCGGGCGTGCCGGGCCGGCACGAGATCGGGGACCAGCAGGAACTCAATTACCCCGCCATCTGTCGCGCGATCCGCGACACCGGTTTCGATGGGTATCTGGCGCAGGAATTCATGCCTGTGGCACCGGATCCCGTCGGTTCGCTGCGCGAGGCCATCCGCCTCTGCGACGTCTGAAACGATATCCACCAGGTGAGAGATCCATGGCAGACAATCATTACGACGCCATCGTTGTTGGCTCGGGAATCAGTGGCGGTTGGGCGGCGAAGGAACTGACCGAGAAGGGCCTGAAGGTCCTGATGCTGGAACGCGGACGCAACATCGAGCACGTCAAGGACTACGTCAACGCGATGAAGGAGCCGTGGGATTTCCCGCATCGCAACCGGCCTACACAGGCGATGAAGGCCGCCTTCCCGGTGCTGATGCGCGACTACGCGCTGGCCGAGAACCTGCAGGGCATGTGGGCCGACGAACAGGAATCGCCGTACATCGAGACCAAACGATTCGACTGGTTCCGCGGCTACCACGTGGGTGGCCGTTCGCTGATGTGGGGCCGTCAGAGCTATCGCTTCTCCGACCTGGATTTCGAAGCAAACCTCAAGGACGGCATCGCCACCGACTGGCCGATCCGCTACGCCGACATCGCACCTTGGTACGACCATGTGGAGAAATTCGCCGGCATCGCCGGTACGCGCGAAGGGCTGGACGTGCTGCCGGACGGTGAGTTCCTGCCGCCGATCCCGTTGAACATCGTCGAAAAGGACGTGGCCGCGCGGATCAGGAAGGCCTTCGGCGGAACCCGGCACATGATCCACTCGCGCACGGCGAACATCACCAAGCCGATGCCCGAGCAGGGCCGCGTCAACTGCCAGTACCGCAACAAGTGCATCCTCGGCTGTCCCTTCGGTGCCTATTTCTCCACCCAGGCGGCGACACTGCCAGCGGCGATGAAGACCGGCAACCTGACCTTGCGGCCGTTCTCCATCGTCAAGGAAGTGCTCTACGACAAGGACCGCAAGCGGGCGCGGGGCGTGGAGATCATCGACGCAGAGACCGGCCAGACCTACCAGTACACGGCCAAGGTCATCTTCCTCAACGCCTCCTCCTTCAACTCGACCTGGCTGCTGATGAACTCGGCCACCGATGTGTGGGAGGGTGGGCTGGGCTCATCGTCGGGTGAGCTGGGACACAACGTGATGGACCATCATTTCGGCGCGGGTGCCTCCGGCCGGGTCGAAGGCTTCGAGGACAAGTACTACTTCGGCCGTCGTCCCTGCGGCTTCTACATTCCCCGCTTCCGCAACGTGGCCGCTGACAAGCGCGGCTACCTGCGCGGTTTCGGCTACCAGGGCGGTGCCAGCCGCACGGGGTGGTCGCGCGAGATTGCCGAGCTGAACATCGGCGCCGACCTGAAGGAGGCGCTGACCGTGCCCGGTGACTGGCGCATCGGCATGACCGGCTTCGGTGAAATGCTGCCGCACCACGACAACACGATCCGCCTGGACCGGGACCGCAAGGACAAGTGGGGTCTGCCAGTGCTGGCGATGGATGTATCCATGCGCGCCAACGAACTGGCCATGCGCAAGGACATGGCCGCCGATGCCGCCGAGATGCTGGAGGCCGCCGGCGTCAAGGACGTGGAGATGCACGACAACGACTACGCCCCGGGCAAGGGCATCCATGAGATGGGGACTGCGCGTATGGGACGTGACCGGAAGAGCTCGGTATTGAACGCGCACAACCAGGTCTGGGATGCGCCCAACGTCTATGTGACCGACGGTGCCTGCATGACCTCCAGCGCGTGCGTGAACCCGTCGCTGACCTACATGGCGCTGACCGCGCGGGCCGCCGACCACGCCGTGCGCGAACTGAAAGCGGGGAACCTCTGATGGACCGCCGCGAACTGCTGAAGATGATCGTCGCCGCCACCGGCGCGGCGATGATCGGCCTGCCCGCGCTCGGTCAGGCACAGGCTCCCGCCGCAGGGGCGAAGACACTGTTCTCCGACGCGGATGTCGGCACGCTGGACGAGATCGCCGAGACCATCCTGCCGCGCACGAAAACGCCGGGGGCGAAAGACGCAGGCGCCGGTGCGTTCATGGCGACGTTCGTCAGCGACTGCTACACCGCCCGACAGCAGGCGACGTTCCGTGCTGGCCTGGCCGATATCGACAAACGCGCCGGCGGCCGCTTCGTTTCACTTGCGCCGCAGGCCCGCACTGAACTGCTGCGCGCGCTGGATGCAGAGGCCAGGAAGCACGCGGTCGAGGTGACCGAAACCGGCACCGCCGAGGCAGGAGAACCGATGCCGCATTACTTCACGATGTTCAAGCAGCTCACCATCTTCGGTTTCTTCACCTCCAAGGTCGGTGCGACCGAGGTTCTGCGTTACGTCGCCGTGCCCGGCCGCTACGACGGCGACCTGGCCTATGTTCCCGGCACGCCCGCATGGGGGACCAGCTGATGGATCACGCCATGAAGATCGCGCCGCTATTGATCGCCGCCGGCGTGCTCGCCGCTGCACCGGCGTTCGCGCAGGCCAGCACCGATCTCGCGCGCGACCCGGCGAAGACCGAGGTGTGGACGCCCGTGCCTGCAACCGTGGCCACGCCGACGGGCAAGGCGCCGTCCGACGCCATCGTGCTGTTCGACGGCAGGGATGCCTCCGCCTGGGAGTCGGAGCAGGGCGGGCGTGTGCCCTGGACCGTCGCCGACGGCGCCATGACCATCGTGCCGGGCAGCAAGGGCATCCGCACCAAGCAGCGCTTCTGCGATATCCAGCTGCATGTCGAGTGGCGCACACCTGTCGAGACCAAGGGTTTCGACGGCCAGAACCGGGGCAACAGCGGCATCTTCCTGCAGGAACTTTACGAGCTGCAGGTGCTGGACAGCTACAACAACCCGACCTATGCCAACGGCCAGGCCGGCTCCATCTACAAGCAGGCCATGCCGCTGGTGAACGCCTCGCGTGCACCGGGGCAGTGGCAGGCCTACGACATCCTCTGGAAGGCGCCGCGCTTCTCGCCGGGCGGTGGGCTCATCTCGCCCGCGCGCATCACCGTGCTGCACAACGGCGTGCTGGTGCAGGACCACACCGTGCTGGCGGGCAGGACCGAGTACATCGGCCCGCCCTCGTATTCACCGCATGCGTGCGCGCCGATCCATCTGCAGGAGCACGACGCCAAGGTCAGCTACCGCAACATCTGGGTGCGCGAGCTGTAACGCTGGCGGCCTATTTCGCCAGATAGCTGGTGATGTCGTCGATCTCCTGTTGCGACAGCTGGGAGAACGGCGGCATCAGTCCGCCGCCCTTCCTGATCTTGTCCTTGATCTGCGCGGCATCCAGGCGCTTGCCGATGTCGGTGAGCGCGGGGAATGCGCCCGGCATGCCGGCGCGATCGGCACCATGGCAGGCCGTGCAGTTCGCTGTGTAGAGCTTTGCGCCGGCTGCAGGGTCGTCCTTGGACCATGCCTTGGTTGCCAGCATCGCCGCACAGAGAATCACAGCCACTTTCAGCATCGTTTTCAATCAGGACTCCTTCGCGTACTAGCGCTGCGCGCTGGCTGGCAGGCGGGGGGACAGGTGTTCACGCAGGTAGTCCGCGCCGGTCTGGATGACCTTGGCCGGATCGCGTGGCTGGTCGTGCTCGAGGATGTACCAGTGCACGCCGGCCGCTGCGGCGGCTGGCAGGATCGCGCGCCAGTCCAGCACACCCTGGCCGACGGCAGCGAAGCCGCCCTCGTCTTCGGCCTGGCTCTTGGCTGCATTGTCCTTGGCGTGTACCGCGAACAGGTGGCCGCGGAACTTGCCGAGCATCACCGCCGGGTCCAGGCCCGCACGCGCGACCCAGGCCAGGTCCAGCTCGGTCTGCAGGTCCGGCCCGGCCGCCGCGAACAGCAGTTCCAGGCCGGTCCGGCCATTGAAGTCGACCAGTTCGAAGTCATGGTTGTGGTAGGCCAGGCGCATGCCCTTGGCCCGTACCTGCTTGGCGATCGCGCCCAGTTCCTTGCCCAGCGCGGTCCAGCCTGCGGCATCGGTCGGCCGATCCTTCGCGTCCAGGTAAGGCACCACCAGGGTGGTGTTGCCGATCGACCGGTTGAAGGCCACCACGCCGTCCAGATCCTTGCGCAGCTCGGCCAGTTGCACGTGCGAGGAAATCGCCCTGATCGAATACCGGTCCAGCAACTGCTTGAGTTCGCTGGCGCTGACGCCCTGCGTGCCCACCGTTTCCACCGCATCCACGCCGGCGTCGTGGACGATCTTCAACTGCTGGTCGAGCGGGCCGGCGTTGCGCAGTGTGTACATCTGCACGGCGATGGGCTTGTGCGGGCTGGCGGCTTCGTGTGCCAGGACGGGCAGGGCTGCGAACAGCAGCAGGGCGAGGGTGGCAGTTCTGCGGGCAGGCGTGTTCATCATGAGATGCTCCCGGGGTTCAACCGATGGCGGTCCAGGCACGGGTCCTGGCCGAGGTGATGACGCGGTCGACGATCAGCGCCGAGCGCACGCCGTCTTCGAAGGTGGGCAGGCCATCCGGTCGCTCGCCTTCGATGGCGCGATAGGTGTCGGCGACGAATGCCTCGAAGCAGTGGCCGTAGCCCTGCGCGTGCCCGGCCGGCAACAGCGATAGCCGGCGCTGTTCGGCACTGCCGGCGCCCGGCCCGCGCACGAAGACTTCCTCGCGCTGGTCGGGCTTGCCGATCCACAGGCGCTCGGCATCTTCCTGGTTGAACGCCACACTGGCCCTGGCACCATCAATCTCGAACCAGAGACGGTTGTGGCGTCCGGCCGATACCTGGCTGACCGTCAACGATGCCAGCGTCCCGGCGCCAGTACGGAACATCGCCGCGGCCACGTCCTCGCTGGTGACCGCCTGCATCGCGCCACCGGCCGCTGCTGTGGTGAAGCTCTGCCCGGTGTCGGTGCTGCGTTCGGCGATCACCGTGTCGAACGCCGCGCTGACCTCGGTGAAGCGCTCGCCGCTGACCCATTCCACCAGGTCACACCAGTGCGAGCCGATGTCGGCGAACACGCGCGAGGCGCCGCCCAGCGCCGGGTCCACGCGCCAGTTGTTGCTGGCCGGGTCCAGCAGCCAGTCCTGCAGGTAGCTGCCGTGGATGAGGTGCAACGGCCCCAGTTCGCCATGGGCGATGCGTGCGCGCGCCTCGCGGACCACCGGGTGGTAGCGGTAGATGAAGGGCACCGTGGCGACCAGCGCGTTGGCGGTAGCCAACGCCGCCAGCGCGCGGGCGTCTTCCAGCGTGGTGGCCAGCGGCTTCTCGCAGACCACGTGCTTGCCGGCTTCCAGTGCGGCCTGTGCCATGGGGCGGTGCAGGTGGTTGGGCGTGCATACGTGCACAACCTGCACCTGTGGATCGGCGACCACCTCCTCGATGTCCCGATAGGCACGCGGGACACCCCACGCCTGCGCCACGTCGCGTGCGCGCTGCGGAGAAGAGGCGGCCACGCCACGGATGTCGGCACCCGCCAGCAGCGCCGCGCGACGGTGCACGGCACCGATCATTCCCGTGCCGACGATGGCGATTCCAGGCTTTGGCATCAGGTAGGGTCCTCAGGGCGTGGAAGGTGCGGCCGCAACCACTGGCCGGTCGCGGAAAAGCAGCAGGAAGGCGATCAGCACGAGCAGCGCGACCCCTGCCGGGAACAGCCAGATCTGCTGCCAGTCCGGACCGGCTGCCGTGGTGAAGTGCTCCACCACCGCGCCGGACAGGAACGTGCCGATCAGCATGCCCACGCCATACGTGGCCAGGGTGATGAATCCCTGCGCGCTGCTGCGCGCGGCCGGGCCGGCATGCGCATCGGTGTAGATCTGGCCGGTGACGAAGAAGAAGTCGTAGCAGATGCCGTGCAGCACGATGCCGATCACCAGCAGCGAGAAGCCGCCGCCCGCATCGCCAAAGGCGAACATGACGTAACGCACGACCCATGCGGCCATGCCCACCGCCAGCATCGTCTTCACCCCCAGGCGCACGAACAGGAACGGCATGGCCAGCATCAGCAGGACTTCGGAGACCTGTCCCAGCGACTGCAGGCCCGCCGCGCCGCGCACGCCCAGATCGTTGAGATACGGGTTGGTGAAGTTGTAGTAGAACGCCAGCGGGATGCAGATCGCGATGGACGCCAGGAAGAACACCAGGTACGAGCGTGACTTCAGCAGGCGCAGCGAATCCAGCCCCAGGATCTGCCCCAGCCCGGCATCGCGCTGCTGTGCCAGCGGCGGGGTGTGCGGCAGGGTGAACGCATACAGGCCCAGCGCCAGCGACGCCATCGCCGCCATCCGGAAGGTCAGCTCGAGCCGGTGCGCCTGTTCCCAGCCCAGCCAGCCGATCAGCACGCCTGCCACGATCCAGCCGACGCTGCCGGCCACCCGCACCAGCGGGAACTGTTTCTCGGGCGACTGCATGTGCCGCATCGCCACGCTGTTGGCCAGTGCCAGCGTCGGCATGAACAGCAGCATGTAGCCCATGACGCAGGCGGAGAACATGCTGAAGCTGGTTGCGGTGGACGCCAGCCACATCAGCACTGCGCCAGCCAGGTGCAGGACCGCAAGGATGCGCTGCGCCGCGAAGTAGCGGTCAGCGATCAGGCCAACCAGGAAGGGCGCGACGATGGCACCGATGGACTGGCTGAGGAAGGCCGTCGCCACCTGGCTTGCGCTGGCCTGCAGCGGGCCCTGCACCAGATAGGTTCCCAGGGTGACGAACCATGCCCCCCAGATGAAGAACTGCAGAAACATCATCGCGCCCAAGCGCGACATGGTGTGCGTCATGGCTTGCCCTCCCAGGCAGTGATGTCTCAGATCCCGAGCATGCGGCGCAGTGATCCGGGATCGGTGCCGCTGTCGGCAAAGTCGTCGAAGGCGCGTTCGGTCACGCGGATGATGTGGTCGCGGATGAAGGTGGCTCCTTCCCGTGCACCGTCTTCCGGGTGCTTCAGGCAGCACTCCCATTCCAGCACTGCCCAGCCGGGGAAGTCGTACTGGGCGAATTTCGAGAAGATCGCCTTGAAGTCGATCTGCCCATCGCCGAGTGAACGGAACCGCCCCGGACGATCGATCCAGTCCTGGTAGCCGCCATACACGCCACTGCTGGCACTGGGGTGATATTCCGCGTCCTTGACGTGGAAGATGCTGATGCGATCGTGGTAACGGTCGATGAAGCCGAGGTAGTCCATCTGCTGCAGCAGCAGGTGGCTGGGGTCGTACAGGATTTTCGCGCGGGGATGGTGGTCCACCACGTCGAGGAAGCGCTCGAAGGTCGCGCCGTCATGCAGGTCCTCGCCGGGATGGATCTCGAAGCACAGGTCCACGCCGCAGGCGTCAAAGGCATCCAGGATCGGGCGCCAGCGTCGGCCGAGTTCGGCGAAGGCTTCGTCCACCAGCCCGGGTGGCCGCTGCGGCCAGGGATAGAAGTAAGGCCAGGCCAGTGCGCCGGAGAACGTGGCATGCGCGGTCAGCCCCAGGCGTTGGCTGGCCTTGGCGGCCAGCAGCAGCTGCTCCACCGCCCAGGCCTGGCGGGCGGCCGGATCGCCACGCTTGTCCGGCGGCGCGAATCCGTCGAACAGGCTGTCATAGGCCGGATGGACGGCAACCAGCTGCCCCTGCAGGTGGGTGGACAGCTCGGTGATCTGCAGGCCATGTCCGCCCAGCATGCCGCTGACATCGTCGCAGTACGCCTGGCTACGCGCCGCCTCGGCCAGATCGAACAGGTGGGGCGCGCTGGTCGGCACTTGTACGCCAGAATAGCCCAGCCCCGCGGCCCATCCGGCCAGCGTGTCCAGCCGATCAAAGGGAGGTGTGTCGCCGATGAACTGCGCCAGGAACAGCGCTGGACCCTTGAGCGTCTTCACGTTGATTCGCCCTCGATGCAATCGATTGCATTATCCTAGCAGGGGCATTCGAAAGACCCGTTGTGCACTGCACAGCGAAAGGAAGAGGTAGCGCCATGGCCACCATCTACGACATCGCAAGGCACGTCGGCGTCTCCGCAGGCACGGTGTCGCGAGCGCTTTCCCGGCCGGACAAAGTGCTGCCGGCTACTCGCGCGCGCATCGAGCAGGCCGCTGCTGCGCTGGGCTACGTGCCCAACACGGTGGCCAGGACACTCAAGACCCAGCGCAGCGGCAAGATCCTGGTCACCGTGCCGGACATCGCCAACCCGTTCTTCGCGCAGATCCTGCAGGGCGCGGAGGATGCGGCGCAGGCCGTTGGCTACGCCGTCCTGCTGGGCGACACCCAGAACCTGCCCGAGCGCGAGGAGCGCTACGCGCAGATGCTCCGGCGCAACGAGGCCGATGGTCTGATCGTGCTGGGGCATCGCCTGCCGCCGACGGCGCGGGAGATTGTCCAGCAACGAGGTGCCGCTGCACCGGTGGTCAATGGCTGCGAGTTCGATCCCGCGCTGGGCATCCCCAGCGTCCACATCGACAACGCGGCCGCCGCGCGCGCTGTGATGGAGCACCTGTACGGACTGGGGCACGAGCGGATCGCCGTGGTGGGCGGACCGCCCGACAATCCCCTGCACACGCAACGGCTGGAAGGCGTGCGCGCCGCCGGCAGGGCGCGTGGCCGCCTGCGCCACCTCAGCGTCGTGCCGGGTGACTTTTCCGTGGAGTCCGGCCATGCGGCCGCGATGGCGCTGCTGCCGCCCGCAACCGCACCCACCGCGATCTTCTGCTTCAGCGACCAGATGGCGCTGGGTGCGCTGGCAGCCTGCCGTGACCTGGGCATCCGCGTGCCGGATGACGTCTCCATCGTCGGCTTCGACGACCTGGCGTCATCGCGTTACCTCACGCCTCCGTTGACGACCATCAGGCAACCGATGCGGGAGATCGGTGAGCGCGCGGTCAACCTGCTGCTCGCCATCATCGAACAGGTCGATGTACCGCTTCAGCAGACGCTGGATTTCAGCGTGATGCTGCGGGGTTCGACGGCCCCGCCCAAGGGTCGCTGAGGCAAGGGCAGGGCGGCGGGATGCCGCGCTTTGCCCGGCTCAGGGCTTGCCGCGCCTGGCGTCCACGCTGAAGCGGCCAGGCCCGCTGCAGGCCAGCAGCAGGAAGCCGCCGGCGATGGCCAGATTTTTCAGGAACATGATCTGCTGCACCGGGTCGGCGAGCTGGTGGTGGAAGATGAAGGCCGTGACCAGGCTGAAGGCGGCGAGCACCGCTGCCACTGCCCGGGTCTGGAAACCGAGCAGGATGCACAGGGCCGTGCCGATCTCGAACAGGATGGTCGGCCACAGCAGGATGCCGGGGAGACCCATCGCCGCCATGTAGCCCTGTGTTGCCGCCGGGTCGGACAGCTTGCCCAGGCCCGATACCAGGAACAGCAGCATTAGCAACACGCGGGCGGCCAGTTTCGCAAGGGAGTGAAGTGATGTGTCCACGGCAACATCCTCAGGATGGGCAGGGCGGGGGATGATCAACAACCATGCAGGGCGGTATGCCCTTGCCCAACCGACCGGGCGCTGCAGCAGGAGCTCCTGTCCGGCCATCGAATCCCATCACGGGTGAAGTGGATGTTGAGAGCGATGGCGTCGGCAGCCTGGGCGACCTGCGCGGTGCGTCCTTGCCTCAGCGCCGCTCGTACCAGCCGCGTGATGCATTGACGATGCGCACCACCGACAGCATCACCGGCACTTCGATCAGCACGCCCACCACGGTCGCCAACGCCGCGCCGGAATGCACGCCGAACAGGCCCACGGCGGTGGCCACGGCCAGTTCGAAGAAGTTGCTGGCGCCGATCAGCGCCGAGGGACCGGCCACGCAGTGGGCAACCCCCAGGCGCCGGTTGAGCAGGTAGGCCAGCCCTGAGTTGAAATAGACCTGGATCAGGATCGGCACCGCCAGGATGGCGATGACCAGCGGCTGCCGAACGATCTGCTCGCCCTGGAAGCCGAACAGCAGCACCAGCGTCAGCAGCAGGGCCAGCAGCGAGACCGGGCCCAGCGTGCGCAGCGCGGACTGCAGGCCAGCCTGGCCGCGACGGGCCAGCATCCAGCGCCGCAGCAGTGCGGCCACCAGCACCGGCGCGATGATGTACAGCGACACCGACAGCAGCAGCGTGTCCCATGGCACGCTGATCGCCGACAGGCCCAGCAGCAGCGCCACCACCGGTGCATAGGCCACCACCATGATCGCGTCGTTCAACGCCACCTGGCTGAGGGTGAAATTGGCATCGCCGCGGCACAGGTTGCTCCACACGAAGACCATCGCGGTGCAGGGCGCTGCTGCCAGCAGGATCAGCCCGGCGATGTAGCTGTCGATCTGCGCGGCAGGCAGCGCGTCGGCGAACACGTGGCGCAGGAAGAACCAACCCAGCAACGCCATCGAGAAAGGCTTGACTGCCCAGTTGATGAACAGCGTTACGCCGATGCCTTTCCAGTGCTGGCCGAGCTGGCGCATCGCACTGAAATCGACCCGCAGCAGCATCGGGATGATCATCAGCCAGATCAGCACCGCGATGGGCAGGTTGACCTTGGCCACCTCCGCCGACGCCAGCGCAGCGAATGGCTGCGGCAGCGCGTGGCCAAGCAGGGTGCCGGCCACGATGCACAGCGCCACCCACAGGGTCAGGTAACGCTCGAACAATCCCATCGGTGCCGGTGCGCTCACGCCTGGCCGTCCCCGGGCTGCACGAAACCAATGCGATCCAGCGCGTCCTTCAACGGCCCGCGGTCGGACCATGTAGCTGCGGGCAATGCGAGCAGGGCCAGCAACCGTGCCTTGACGATGGCGTGGGCCTGCGCGAACGCAGCCGCCTTGTCCTCCGCGCTGCCATCCACGGCAGCCGGATCAGGCAGGCCCCAGTGCGCGCGCACGAAATCGCCGAACACCACCGGGCATGCCTCGGCGGCCGCGGCATCGCACACCGTGATCACCAGGTCCATCGGCGCGCCGTCGGCGAACTCGTCCCACGATTTGCTGCGCAGGCCCGCCGTTGCAATGCCCTCGGCCTGCAATTGCGCAAGTGCGAACGGATTGACCTCGCCGGTGGGCTGGCTGCCGGCGCTGAAGACCTCGAAGCGATGACCGGCCCACGCCCGCAGCGTGGCTTCGGCAAGGACGCTGCGGGCGGAATTGCCCGTGCACAGGAACAGGACGCGTTGGGTGGTCACGAAGCAGATCTCCGGTCAGCAGGCGCAATCAGGGGAGGTGGGGCTGCAGGCCGGATCGGGCGAGCCTGCGCAGCAGTTGTGGGTGAGGTAGTCGATCAGGCCGGTCATCGCGCTGAAGTTGGCGCGGTAGCAGACATTGCGGCCCTGGCTCTCGCTCTCGACCAGCCCGGCCTGCAGCAGCTCCTTCAGGTGGAAGCTGAGCGTGGCCGGCGGCACCTGCAGGGCGGCGGCGATGTCACCGGCCATGCGTCCGGCCGGGCCGGCTTCGACCAGCAGCCGGAACGCGGCCAGGCGGGTGGCATGGCCGAGGGCAGTGAGGGCGGCGATTGCATTCTTCGTTTCCATATTTCTAGAATAGTCGAATGAATGAATCCATCGCAAGCGCCACCCTTCCGAATCTGGTCGAAGCCTCGCTTCCCCAGCCCGACCCGACCCTGCTGGGCGCCGGCCGCGCACATCCGCCGCGGATCCTGCTGCTGTATGGCTCGCTGCGCCCGCAGTCGTTCAGCCGCAAGCTGGCGCTGGAGGCCGAGCGCCTGCTGCGCCACCTCGGCTGCGAGACCCGGGTGTTCGATCCGCATGGGTTGCCCATGCTCGACAGCGTCGGCGCCGATCACCCTGAAGTGCAGCGCCTGCGCGCGTGGTCGCACTGGTCCGAAGGCCAGGTCTGGATCAGCCCGGAGCGCCACGGCACGGTCACCGGCGTGTTCAAGAACCAGATCGACTGGCTGCCGCTGGAAGACGGCAGCGTGCGCCCGACGCAGGGCAGGGCGCTGGCGGTGATGCAGGTCAGTGGCGGCTCGCAGTCGTTCAACACGGTCAACACGCTGCGCGTGCTGGGGCGGTGGATGCGCATGCTGACCATCCCCAACCAGTCTTCGGTGGCCAAGGCATGGCAGGAGTTCGACGAGAACGGGCGGATGAAACCCTCGGCGTACTACGACCGGGTGGTGGATGTGATGGAGGAACTGGTCAAGTTCACCCTGCTCACGCGGGATCGTGCGGACTACCTGGTGGATCGCTACAGCGAGCGCAAGGGTGATCAGGAGGCGGTCGCATTGGCGCGTGCGGCAGGCGCGGTGGCCGCACGCTGACGTCACGCGGCGGCCGCAGGGACGCGCGCATGCGCGGGCGCATCACCTCAATCCACTACCATGGGCCACCCCATCAGGATGTGCCCCGATGTCCCTCGTCATCCCGACCCTGCCCAGGCCTCCCGCCGCACGCATCGCCGCCTGGCTGATGATGCTGCTGGGCATGTGGCTGGCACTGAAGCTTGGCCTGGTGGTGACCCTGCTGTCGGGCCTGCTGGTGTTCCAGCTGACCCATGTGCTGGCCTCCACCGTGGAAGGCAAGCTGCGTCCCGGCCGGGCGCGGGCTATCGCGGTGATCGTGCTGTCGGCGGTGATCATCAGCGTGCTGGTGCTGGCCGGTATCGGCGTGGCCTCGTTCTTCCGCAACGAGACCGGTGGCCCGGACGTGCTGCTGGCGCGGTTGATGGACATCCTCAACACCTCGCGCCACCAGGTGCCGGCCCTGCTGCAGCCCTACATTCCCGAGGATCTGACGGCGCTGCGCGCCGCCGTGAACGAATGGGCCGCCGAGCACCAGCGCCAGCTGGGCGTGGCCGGCACATCGGTGGTGCAGGTGGGCGTGCGGGTGCTGATCGGCATGGTGCTGGGCGCGATGATCGCGCTGTACGACGAACTGCCGCTGCCGAAGATGGGCCCGCTGGCGCAGGAACTGATCGGCCGCACCAGCCGCCTGGCCACCGCGTTCCGCCAGGTGGTGTTCGCGCAGGTGAAGATCTCGCTGCTCAACACCGTGTTCACCGCCATCTTCCTGCTGGGCGTGCTGCCGCTGTTCGGCGTGCACCTGCCGTTGTCGAAGACGCTGGTGCTGATCACCTTCCTGGCGGGCCTGCTGCCGGTGGTGGGCAACATCATCTCCAACACCATCATCGCCATCGTCGCGCTGTCGGTGTCGTTCTACGTGGCCGTGGCTGCGCTGCTGTACCTGGTGGTGATCCACAAGCTGGAGTACTTCCTCAACGCCCGCATCGTCGGCGGCGAGATCCAGGCGCGCGCCTGGGAGCTGCTGCTGGCCATGCTGGTGATGGAGGCGGCCTTCGGCCTGCCCGGGCTGGTAGCCGCGCCGGTGTTCTACGCCTACGTGAAGCGCGAACTGGTGGACCAGCGCTGGATCTGACCCGCCTTCACCCGGGCAGAGCGCTACACTGATCCGCACGCCAGGGGACACATCGATGGGCCGCAGGGCATCGCCAAACGGACTGCAGACCTGGCTCTGGATCCTCGGTGGCCTGTTCGTGCTGTGCACGCTGCCGCTGATGGCCATCGCGCTGGTGCAGGGCACGCAGCGTTACACCGAAGCCGAGGCCAACCTGGTCAGCCTGCAGCAACTGCGGCAGACCTTCGAACTGGCCAATCTGGTGTCGGCCGAGCGTGGACCGGCCAACAGCCTGCTCGGCGCCGACAGCACCGATGTGCAGGAGCAGCGCCGACTGGCCGCGCAGTTGGCGGTCGCACGGCAGCGGGTGGACGCAGCGACGCAGCACCTGCAGAGCGTGTTCCAGAACGACCCGCGGGTGGTGGACGAAACACCGCGCCTGCACGAAGCGCGGCGCCGGTTGCAGACTGCGCGCGCCGCGGTCGACCGGGTGGCCGCGCTGCCAAGAGGCGAGCGCTCGGCAGAGGAGGTGGAGCACGCGATCAACAACATGTTCGCGGTGTATGACCGGCTGCAGGTGCTGACCTCGGTGCAGATCAGCGATCTGGTCGCGGCTGATCGCGAAGCCGCGATTCCTGCCATGCAGGGGCAGATCCTGATCGACCTGCGCGAGCACGGTGGCCGCTTGGCATCCAACGTGATGGCGCCGCTGGCCGTGCCCGGCGCGTGGCGCGAGTCGCAGGTACGCGCCGCGCAGCAGACCGAGGGCCGCCTGTTGGAGCTGTGGCGATTGGCGGCCAGCCACGAATCGGTGTTCCGCAGCGAGCCGGCGCTGTCCCTGCACTGGGACATGGCGCGCCGGCAGTTCTTCGGCCAGTCGCTGCCGATGGTGGAAAAGCTGATCGACGATGGCCGGCGCGGCGTACCGCCCCCCTGGACGGCGGCCGAGTTCACCGCGCGCTACGTACCCACCCTGCAATCGCTGGAAGCGCTGCGTGATGGCTACCTCGGCGTTTCGATCGCGCGCTTCCAGCACACCCGCAACAAGGAAGCGGTACGCCTGGCCGTGCTGGGCGCCACCGTGCTGGGTACGCTGCTGCTGCTTGCGCTGGCACTGCGCATCGCCCACGTGCAGATCCTGCGGCCGTTGCTGCAGGCGCAGGCGCAGGTGATCCAGATCGCCTCGGAAACGCCGGGTGCAGAGCAGCATGCCACCCACCCGATGGCGGAAATGCAGCGCCTGTTCGATGCCATCGAGGTACTGCGGGCGAAGTCGCACCAGCGCTCGGCATTGACCCGTGAGCTGCGCGAGCTGGCCGATACCGATCAGCTGACCGGCCTGTTGAACCGGCGCTCGCTGGAGGAAAGGGTACGACAGCGGCGTGCCGAGGGAAGCACGCAGGCGGTGGTGATTCTGCTGGACGTGGACCATTTCAAGGCGATCAACGATGGCCAGGGGCACGCGGCCGGCGATGACGTGCTGGTGCAGGTGGCGCAGTTGCTGCGCAGCCATCTGCGCCGCAACGACAGCATCGCCCGTTACGGCGGCGAGGAATTCCTGGTGCTGCTGGCCGATGGTGATCTGGCCAGTGGCCGGCGGTTGGCCGAGTCGCTGCGGGTGGCATTGCGTGCGCACGACATCGTGCTGGGCAGCCGTGACATCCTGCGGGTCACGGCCAGCTTCGGTGTTGCCCAGGGCGCGCTTGATCCGATTGGCTGGCACGCGCTGGTGCGCGCCGCCGACGCCGCCATGTACGAGGCCAAGGCGCTGGGTCGCGACCGGGTGCAGGTGTCCCCTGCTGGACGTGCGGCACGCTGAGGGCAGCCTCGTTCATCGCCAGCGCACGCGCTGCTGCCTAGACTGGCCACTCGCCCGTCCCAGGAGTACGCCATGACCCTGCGTTCCGTTGTGACTGCCACGCTGCTGGCGGGCCTGTTCGCTGGCTGCGCCAGCAGCACACCACGGCCCGATCCGGGCGCCGATGCGCCACGTCATCCGTCGATCGCCGCTGATGCCAGCCCGGTGCCTGCCTTCACCGGCGGCGGCGCCGGCTGGTCCATCGAGATCGCCTCCACCGGCAAGGGCAACCACGATGCCACGCTTACCGTTGCTGGTCGCAGCAGCGCTGGAACGCTGCGCTACCTCGGCCAGCCGGCCGGTGCGCCCAGTTCGTTGACGGTACTCCACGGTGAGCTGGGCAAGCAGCCCACCATCGTCGAGATCAAGCGTGAGCCCTGCCGCAACGCCGAAGGCGTGGATACATCGGCCAGCGTGCAGGTGACTGTCGAGAGCCAACCACAACGCCGCGGCTGCGGCTTCCTGGCCGTGTACTGACTGGCACACGCATGATCCACATCCCAGTGCTGGAGACACCGCGCCTGCGCCTGCGCGCGCAATGCCTGGATGACTTCCCGGTGTATGCCGCGTTCCTGGCCTCGCCCCGTGCGCGCGGCATGGGCGGGCCGTTCGCTGAGGTCGCCGCGTGGGGGCAGTTCTGCCACGACCTGGCCAGCTGGCATCTGTTCGGCCACGGCGCGTTGATGATCGAGCGCCGCGACACGGGCGAGTGCATCGGTCAGGTCGGCATCAACCATGGCCCGCTGTTTCCGGAACAGGAACTGGGCTGGTTGCTGTATGCCGGGCAGGAAGGGCAGGGTTTCGCCAGCGAGGCGGCGGCGGCGCTGCGTGATTGGGCGTTCGTGGTGCGCGGATTGCCGACGCTGGTGAGCTACATGGCAGCGGACAACCACGCCTCGCAGGCAGTGGCGGTCCGCCTCGGCGGCGTGTTGGATGCGCAGGCGGTGCGCAGCGATCCGGATGACCTGGTGTTCCGCTATCCGCGCTGATGCTCGCCCGCTGGAGCAACCAGGCTCCTGTTGTTATGGCCAGATTTGGTTCACCAGCCGAAAGGGTACGTCGCCAAGGCGCGCTCCCGGCCGGGAGTGAACCCATAGCGCTCGTGCAACCGTCGCTCCCACCGTCGAACAGTGGCTGATATGCCGTTCCGGCTTTCGGCTATCCGTGAAGCGCGCAGTTGGCGAGCTAGATCACTATAGAAGCGATCAGTAAATTCTCCGGCTTCTTGGGGGGATACGAACATAAGCTGCAGTGGATCCCTGTCATAGAATGGGATGGGCTCGCGATCCCGTGTGCTCCATGCGATGGCGCGGAGCGGGTGCAGATCGATCACTTCACGCAGCGCTTTGTCGAAGGTCAGGATCGCTGGGAAAAAGAAGTCCGCGCCTGGAGTGTGCGTCAATGTGTAACGCTGTTCCATCTGCCTGAGATGAAATAGATCCCATGACATGTTCCGGATTGACTTGATGTCCAATTCCTTGAGTTTCCTGAAGAACTCCGGCAGCTCACGGCTGTTGAAGAGCCAGTGCGCCAACTGCATCTCTCTTCCCGCCATCGAAGAAAGTTCCTGGTCGCAGAATGCGGCAAACGAAAGCAGCTTCTCTTGTGGATCGAGGCTGGTGTCGAAGTGGGCGTCAACAATCGCCAGGAGGCATGAGTGGAAGTATTGATATTGCATCGCTAGGGATTTGATACCGCCCGCTGGCGTTGTCATTGATTTCATTGATTCCATCAGCTTGGCGGCACGCTGATCGACTTCGGCATCTGGATGAGTCGATCTGATATCGCCATTTTCCAGGGCGGATGAATCGATCGTCTTCAGGACTTCATAAGCCCTGAGTTTCTCCAGGATCTTGGCGTCGATCTTCGGTGAAATGCCGATCTGGTCGACATTTTCCAGCAGATAGGGGAGTGGATCGACGCTGACGTCAGGTCTTGCAATGAGTTCGAACACCTCCTTTAGATCGGGGTTGCTGATCGCAGGGTCGCGTCCGCGGGTGCAGGGATGAAGGTAGCTGACCGCCTGCGTATCCAGTGCAATGGAGTAGTCGAAGTGGAACTGTGCTTGTCCCTCGAGCATTTCCCGCGTGATCCGCTGGTCCAGTACGAGTACCGGCATTCCCGCAAACAAGGTATGCACACCTGCACCATGGGCGAAGGTGCGATCGAATGCATGCGACGGCTGAGTTCCTAGCGCGCCGCGGATGACGAATTTGTAGTCCTGCAGCAGCGACGCGCACTGCTGGAACAATTCGAAGGCCTCCCGCGGCGAGGCGGCGTGACCAACCAGTGCAACTGCATATTCGGAATCCATGTTGATCCTTGAGCTGTTAGAGGATGGTCTGCGTCTTCGTTGTCAGGGTCATGTCGACCTTGGACCGTAGAACTTGATGCCCGGCTGGGACACTGCCGAACTCCGAGGTGTGAAGAATCCAGCAGAGGCCGTCTACTTCCTGCTCACCGCCTAGGGCAGACGCTGGACACCCATCTGTTGAAGGAACTGCCCATGACCACGCTCACCCTTCCCGAACTGGCCAAGAAGATGGCCGGCATCGATTTCACCATGCTGCAGACCCATGCCGGCGGCCAGATCGCTGGCCGCCCGATGAGCAACAACGGCGATGTGGACTACGACGGCGACAGCTGGTTCTTCACCATGGAAAACACCGACATGGTGCGCGAGATCAGCGCCGACCCGAACGTGGCGCTGGGCCTGACCGGCAGCAAGTCGCTGCTGGGCAAGCCACCGCTGTTCGTGCACGTGCAGGGCAGGGCAGCGCTGATCCGCGATCGCGCCACGATGGCCCAGCATTGGGTGAAGGACCTGGAGCGGTGGTTCGAGCAGGGCGTGGATACGCCGGGTCTGGTGCTGATCCACGTACACGCCAGCCGCATCCATTACTGGGATGGCGAGGACGAAGGCGAGATCGTGGTCTGATCGCGGGGGCCGCACAGGGCCCCTGCACAGTGCTGCCGCAGCTCAGGAATGTGCAGGCGTGCCGGACCACGCGGCCAGTTCCGGTGCCAGCGCATGTGCAACGGCGCGGCGCAGCAGTGCCGGGGCCACGTAATGGCGATGGGCGCTGTCGATCATGGCCATGTAGAAGCGGCCAAACGCATTGAGCGTCTGCACGCGCGAGCCCAGGCTGATCTGGACCTGGCCGTCCTCGCAGAACTGCACGCGCACGCTGCTGCGGAAGCGGAGATGGCGGTCGTCTGCGCCGAGCAGCACTTCGGCACACCGGTCTTCCGCATCTACTCGGGCATCCAGCACCGGGAAACGTCCGCCGAACACGCGGCTGCGATCGGTGGACAGCAGCGACGACACCGGGCAGCCCAGCGGCGAAGTGCGCAGACGCAGTGGTGCAACCAGACGATTGCGCAGGGCCATCAAGCGGCCGACGCCCGCCGGCGGGTTGCGCAGGAACCCGTCCAGTACGTCGGCCAGCAGGGCGGAGGCCGATCGATGGCGGGTCTGCCCGCCGTGCAGGGTCAGCGTGGTCGTGTCGTTGTAGTGACCGTGCGGCAGGGCGCTGGCGAGCATTCCCGCTGGAGGCGACGACGCGCTGCTGCAGACCGGGTACGCCGGCGTCGCCCGCTCCACGAATCCGCGCAGTGGCTCCAGGCTGAAGCGACGCAGCGGCCCCAGCAACGTGCGCGTCTGCACGCACAGGCGTGCGCGCAGGCTGGGCGCTGCCGCCTGCAGTGACAGTTGCAGCAACGGCGTGGCGGCGAGTGTGGTTGCGCTGGGCCAGTGCGCTGCTGGCAGCACGTCGGTCAGGCTGGGAATGTCCGCGGCGTTTGCCTGTGCCAGTGCGCGCGCCTGCGCGCTCATTGCCCCGGCCAGTTCATTGCTGTGGCACGAGAGCGCGAACAGGGCAGGGTGGGCAGGACTGTTCGAGGCGAACTGGTGCCAGGTGCCACCACCAAAGCGCACGGTGAACAGGCAATCGGGCGGGATGCGGACACGACGCAGCGACCGCAGGAAGTGCGAGGGATCGTCCGCCAGCTGCTGATCGGATGCGCTGGCAAACCGCAGCTCGGCACCGGCACTGCCGGCGATGGCGGTGAACATGCGCGGCCCGGCATGGCGGTGGAAGGGATGGCCGCCGGCACCCACCACGAAGCTGTACAGCGATGACGGATCGCCGTGCTGCAGGTGCATGCCACCCAGCCGTGCCGAGGGCTCGTCCAGCGCATCAATGAAGGCCGGGTGGTGACGTTGGCGCTGGCTGGCATCGCTTACCAGCGCATCGCCGGCACCAATGCCGAGCTGCGCAATCAGGGTGACTTCCACCGGGCCACCACCGTCGTGTGCCGGAAGCTGGATACTCGGGAACGAACGGCTGGTGCGGGTCGAACCGGGCATCGCAGTGCTCCTCAGCGGGCGGGTGTCTTGCGGCGTGCGCGCGCTTCGCGCTTCAGCGGGCCGCCGACCGGACAGACTTCGGCAGCCCAGGAAAACAGCGTGTTGGCCAGGCGGTCGGGCACCTGCCGGAAGTACACGAACTGGCCGCGCTTCTCGCGTTCGATCAGGCCGGCGTCTTCCAGGATGCGCAGGTGGCTGGAGAGTGCCGGCTTGCTGAAATCGAAGCGCTCGGCCAGCTCGCCGGCGCTGAGCTCCCCGGCGCTGAGGTAGGCCAGGATCTGCCGGCGTGCGGTGGAGGCCAGGGCTTCGAAGATGCGGTCCATGGTTGCAGTTAACTAATTCGTTAACTGATGTTCCCCCTGGTGGCAGGTGATGTCAAGCGCGGGCGTGCCCGTTGCGTACTGCCTCCCGGCTTTGTCATCCTCCCCGCTGTTTTCCGTTCCGTGGAGTTCCGATGCGCCCTGCGCCCTGGCTGATCGCTGGCCTGCTGCTGCCGATCGTGGTGATGGCCCAGCCTGCGCGTGCGCCGAAGGCACCGGCGCAGGATCCCTTCAGCGAACTGTTCGACACTGCCTGCATGCAGCACATCGGCGCGCCGGCGCGGCTGCAGTCGCTGATGGATGCCAATGGCCTGACGCCGCTGCAGCCGGCCGAGGCCGCTACGCTGCTGCAGGGCCAGCCGGGCATGGCATGGATGGTGCCGTTGGCCAGTGGCCGCTACGCGGTCAGCTGGGCCGACGATGGCACCTGCACCGTGTATGCCGAGAAGGCCGACCCGGCGGTGGTGCAGAAGGGCTTCGCGCGGTTGATGCAGGCCGCACCGAAGCCGCTGCAGATCCGCTCGCTGCCCTCGCGCGGTCCACTGTCCGGCGACCAGGTGGCGATCCAGTACGGTTGGGCAACGCCGGGCGAAAGCAAGCTGCGCGTGCGCTTCCGGCTGGTCACCCGGCAGGCCGCCGAGGCCGGGGTGCAGGCGATGGCCTCGGCCACGCCGGGCGAAGCGATGCGCGAACAGGCCGCGCCGCCTGCACCGGCACCCGCCCGGTAGCGCTGCCGGAGTACACGCGATTCAGCCAACAGCCCGGGGATGTGATATATCGTTTATCGATAAATCCACCTCGGGGCGGCAGGGCCGCTCCACATCGGAGGCTGCTTGACCGCTCGTCCCGCCCGCGCCCTTCCTGCGCGCGGCTTGTTCACCCTGGCCCAGACCGCCGTGCAGGCGGTGCGCGCGATGTGCTGGCTGGGCATCCTGGCCGCGCTGCTGGCGGTGCCGCTGGTGGCCTACGACCGCAACTGGCTGCTGGACAGTGTGCACGACGCGCAGGCCGCGGCCGTGCACGGTTCGCATCTGTTCCTGCATTTCTGCGTGGGCCTTGCTGCCATCGTCGCACTACTGGTGCTGTGCCTGGTGTTCCTGCGCCACCTGGCGCGGCTGCTGCGTTCTGCGGCCAACGAACGCCCCTTCACCCATGCCAATGCCGTACGCCTGCAACGCATGGCCTGGCTGATGCTGGCGATGGAGGTGCTGTCCATCGTGATCGGTCTGTATGCCAGCTGGATGGGGCCGGACTTCGCGTGGATGGAAGTTGGCGGTGGCATGTCGATCACCGGCCTGGTGGCCGTGCTGATGCTGTTCGTGCTGGCGCGGGTGTTCACCGTTGGCGCAGCGATGCGCGACGATCTGGACGGTGTGATTTGATGGGCATGATCTGATGGCGATCGTCATCACCCTCGACCGCATGCTGCAGCAGCGCGGCATGACCTTGTCCGAGCTGGCCGGGCGCATCGACATCACCCTGGCCAACCTGTCGATCCTGAAGACCGGCAAGGCACGCGCGATCCGCTTTTCCACCCTCGATGCGATCTGCCGCGAACTGCAATGCAGCCCTGGCGACCTGCTCGGGCATGACCCTGCGCAGGCGCAGGATGCGGATTGAGCCTGGCTGCGCCGCACGCCTGCACCGCACCACTTTTCCCCTACTGACGAAACGGACCTGAAATGGAATGGTTGGCTGACCCCTCGATATGGATGGGCCTTGCAACCCTGGTCGTGCTGGAGATCGTTCTCGGCATCGACAACCTGGTGTTCATCGCGATCCTGGCCGACAAGCTGCCGCCGCACCAGCGCGACCGCGCGCGGGTGATCGGCCTGGCATTGGCGCTGCTGATGCGGCTGGTGCTGCTGGCTGCGTTGGCCTGGATCATGAAACTGACCGAACCACTGGTCACGCTGCTGGAGCACAGCTTCTCCGGCCGCGATCTGATCCTGCTCGGCGGCGGCCTGTTCCTGCTGTTCAAGGGCACGATGGAGCTGCACGAGCGGCTTGAAGGCCGCGAGCATCACGAGGACGGCAAGAAGGTCTATGCCAGCTTTGCGATGGTGGTGGCGCAGATCGTGGTGCTCGATGCGGTGTTCTCGCTGGATTCGGTGATCACCGCGGTCGGCATGGTCGACAACCTCGGCGTGATGTATGCGGCGGTGACCATCGCGATGGCGCTGATGCTGCTGGCCAGCAAGCCGCTGACCCGCTTCGTCAACAAGCACCCGACCGTGGTGGTGCTGTGCCTGGGCTTCCTGCTGATGATCGGTTTCAGCCTGGTGGCCGAGGGCCTGGGCTACAGGATTCCGAAGGGGTACCTGTACGCGGCCATCGCGTTCTCGATTCTGGTGGAAGCGTTCAACCAGTGGATACGTTTCAACCGCGAGCGCAACGAGCAGCGCCAGCCGTTCCGCCAGCGTACTGCCGATGCCGTGCTGCGGCTGCTGGGTGCGCGCCAGGCCAATGGCCACGATGAAGATGAAGCCGATGAGCGCGGCAGCACCGAAGAACGCCTGCAGCCCGCCGAGCACGAGATGATCCGCAGTGTGCTGGGCCTGGCCGACCGTCCGGTATCGAGCGTGATGACGGTGCGTGCCGACGTGCAGTGGATCGACATGGCGCGTGGTCACGACGATGTGGTCGCACGCCTGGTGGCGTCGCCGCATACACGGATGCTGGTGGGCGAGGGCGACCTGGACAGCCTGCGTGGCGTGGTGCAGAGCCGTGACCTGCTGGCCGACCTGCTGCAGGGCAAGCCACTACAACTGGAAGGCAACCTGCGCGAGCCGCAGTACGTGCTGTCCAGCGCCAGTGCGTTGCAGGCGCTGGAGCTGATCCGCCAGCACCCGGTGCCGTTGGCAGTGGCGGTGGACGAGTACGGCAGCGTGGAAGGCCTGGTAACGGCCAACGACCTGCTAGCGGCGATCGCCGGTGATCTGGCCGATACCCAGGACGAGCGCTATGGCGTGGTTGCACAGGGCGAGGACTGCTGGGACGCCGACGGCGCGCTGACCCTGGACGACCTGCAGCGGCTGGCCGGCGTGTCGCTGCCGCGCAGCGCGGACTACATGACCATTTCCGGGCTGGTGCTGGAACAACTGGGGCGCCTGCCCGACGTCGGCGACACGCTGGAGGTGGCCGGTATCCGCATCACCGTGCTGGCGATGGAGAAGCGGCGCATCACGCGGTTGCGGGTGGAACGCCTGCCGGAAGCGTGACGATGTCGGGGCTGGGCCCATGCCCGGCTCTATCCATTGCCATCTTCTGCCGTCACCATGGCGGGCCTGTTCGCCGTTCTGGATTGTCGTAGTGCTGAGTACGATTGGTTTTCTGATGGGCCTGTATGTGGCCTGGCGCCTGTTCTGGCCGCTGCGCCTGCCTGTCTGGTCGAAGGTGGTGCTGTCCGTGCTGCTGGTGGGCATTGCCGTGCAGCTGCGCATCGTCGCCAGCTTCTGGGGCACGATGGCCTCCCCGGAAATTCCGAAGATGGCCATTGCCACGCTGGCCACCGGTTCCACCGCCGTGCTGCTGCTGGCCCTGGCGTTGCTGGTGCTGGACGCCGGCCTGTTGGCCGCGCGCCTGCTGCGCGCACCGCGCGTCCTTTCCGTACTGCGCAGCAAGGCGCTGCGCCCGTCTGCCGCGGTGCTGGCGCTGCTGCTCAGTGCCTTCGGTGTCAGCCAGGGCATGGCCGTACCCAAGCCACGGCAGATCGAGGTGGCCATCAGCGGACTGCCGCAGGCCTTCGATGGCTACCGTGTGCTGCAGCTCACCGACATCCACGCCAGCCGCCTGCTGACCGGCGACTGGGTGCGCCAGGTCGTGGCTGCAAGCAACGCACTGCAACCGGATCTGGTGGTGATCACCGGCGACCTGATCGACGGCAGCGTGCAGGCGCGCCGCAACGATTACACGCCACTGGCGGACCTGCGTGCGCCGGACGGGGTGATCGCCATTACCGGCAATCACGAGTACTACGCGCAGTACAGCGAATGGATGCAGGCCTTCCGTACACTGCACATGCAGGTGCTGGAAAACAGCCACACCCAGGTGCGCCGTGGCGGGGCAGCACTGACCATCGCCGGCGTCACCGACCCGGTCGCCGCACGCTATGGCCTGCCGCTGCCCGACCTGGAGGCCGCCCTGACCGGTGCCGACCCCAGCGCACCGGTGATCCTGCTCGACCATCGGCCACGCAATGCACGCGAGGCCGCTGCACGCGGGGTGAAGCTGCAGCTGTCCGGGCACACCCATGGCGGACAGATCATCGGCATGGACCAGCTGGTGAAGCGCGCCAACGGCGGCTTCGTCTCCGGTCGCTACGCGGTGGATGGCATGACGCTGTACGTGAGCAACGGTGCCGGCCTGTGGGCCGGGTTCCCGGCGCGCATCGGCGTACCGTCGGAAATTGCGATGATCACCCTGCGCCGGGCGCCGTGATGCGGTGGGGTGTGGGATGGGGGATCGTGCAACGGCTCAGAGGATGAAGCCTCCATCGATGGTCAGGCTGCTGCCTGTCATGTAGCCCGCTTCCGGCCCCGCTACCCAACTGGCCAATGACGCGATCTCGGCAGGCTGGGCAATGCGGCCCAGGGGTCCCCGCGCAGCAAGCTTTTCATCCAGCCCGGCGGTGATGTCGGTCGCAGTCGGGCCGGGTTGCAGGTTGTTGATGGTGATGCCGCTGGGGGCCAGCTCCAGCGCCAGCTCGCGCACCAGAGCGGCCACCGCCGCCTTGCTCATCGCATACAGGCTGCTGCCGGGCGAACCACTGCGCACGGCAGTGTTGCTGCCGATGGTGATGATGCGGCCACCGCCGGACAGATGCGGCAGGGCCGCCTGGATGGCCAGCACCACGCCACGTATGTTCACCGCCAGCAGCTGGTCCAGCGTAGGCAGATCCACGCTGTCGATCGGTGTATGCCGGTACAGGCCGGCATTGACCACCAGCACATCCAACCCACCGAAGGCCTGCGCAGCGGCGGCCACGGCCCGGCGCAACGCATCGGCATCGCTGCTGTCAGCCTGGAAGGCGAGCGCGCGGCCACCGTGCGCGCGGATGGCATCAAGCGATGCCTGCGCCCCATCGGGGCGCGAGACGTGGGTGATGGCGACGTCATGGCCATCAACGGCCAAGCGTTGCGCAATGGCCGCACCGATGCCGCGTGAGCCGCCGATGACCAGTGCACGGCGGCGAGAGGAAGAGACTGTCATGTTCAAACTCCGGTTGGGGATGATCAGGCCGCTGGCAGGGAAGGACGGGCGTGGGCGCTGCGGCGCAGCGACTGAGCACGTTTGGCGATCCAGCGGACCACGAAGGCGGTGAACAGCAGTGCCGAAGGCACCGCATACCAGAAGTTCGTGGGTACACGTTTGAAGTACGAATAGGTGAACACCGCCGCGATGACCCACATGCCGGTGACGTGCAGTCGCCGCCAAGCGGTTGGACCCATGCGCCTGGCGATGCTCCGGTGCGAGGTGATGGCCAGCGCCAGGATGGCCACGTAACCCATCGTTCCGGGAAGATTGGCAAGGGCGGAGCGCGCTGGCCAGAACGCCGGATTGAGGATGCCGAACGCGGTGATGGCGAAGGCATGCAGCAGGTGCGAGAACGCAAACGACAGGCCGATGATGCGGCGTTCGCGCATCAGGAAGCGGGTGGTCGGCCCGGGCAGCAGGGTGGCAAATGACGATGCCGTAAACGCGGCCAGGAACAGCAGGAACGACGTGCGGGCAGTGGCCCGGATCGCTGCGCGGCTGCCCTCGGCCAGATCCGGTTGCAGAGCGAAGGCTGCCAGCGCAAAGGCGATCAGGACTGCGGCGATGGCCATGAACAGGCGCCAGCCATGCAGCAAGGAAGTGTTGGAAACAGCCATGGTCAGACCTCGAATCAGATAGGGGTAGTGCCGGCCGCTGGCCGGCAATCTCAGAACCCGGTCAGCGCGACCAGCACGCCGGCCGCGCACAGTTCGCCCAGCAAGGGCGCGGTCACCACGCGCAGTGCATCGGTGGCCACGCCATGCGCCTCAGCCAGCGCCTGCCGGGCGTCGTCCACGCGCGCACCCTCGTTGCCAAATGACGACAACAGCGCATATGCAAGCGGTGCCAGTTCCTCGACCTGCAGGCGGTCGTCCGCCAGGCGACGCAGCAGCAGAAGTGTCGGCTCGCTGGCGGGCGCATCGTCCAGTCCGGCGTCCTCATGCACCGGCCACTGGTAGCCCAGTACCCGCACCAGCGGCGACAGCGCCAGCACGTCGCTGCCCGCAGGCATGGAGTGCAACGAATGCCCGGCATCACGCGCTTCGATGTGCAGTGCCTGCTGCGTGCTCTCGTAGTGCGCCAGTTCCGCCGCCCAGCCGGGCAGCGCGAACGTGTCCTGCGCCGCCAGCCAGGCAGCGAACTCGCTGGCGATCTGCGGGAACAGCGGGGTGTGGCAGTCGTGGTACGCGTAGTAGTGCTCGACCAGGCCACGCCAGCGCGCTTCGCCCAGTTGTTGATGCAGGCGCGGCAGGCTGCCGGCCAGCAGGTTGTCCAGGCTGTCGATGCACAGGCGGCGGTAGATCGCCAGCCGCCATGCCGCGATGCCATCGGGTGCTGGCATCGAGGGATCGCGCACATGGTCGGCCCAGCGCCGCTGCAACGTGGCCAGGGACTCAGCCATGGGCCACCTCCGGCAACTCGGCGTCGGCCTGGGCCCTGCGGATCTGTTGCACTTCAGCCAGCAGTTCGGCCAGCGGCGGGAAATTGAAGTCGCGCTCCAGCAGAGTGGGGCGCACGCCTACGTGCGCATAGGCCTGGCGTAGCAGGGCCCAGACCACACCCTTCACCGGCGCGCCGTGGGTGTCGATCTTGAAGCCGTCGTCCTCGTCGAAGTGGCCAGCCACATGCAGGGAGGCCACGCGGTGGGCCGGCACGCGGCGCAGGAAATCGAAGGCGTCGTAGCCATTGTTGCAGGCGTTGACGAAGACATTGTTGACGTCCAGCAGCAGGTCGCAGTCGGCTTCGGCAAGCACGGCAGTGATGAACTCGATCTCGCTCATGTCGGCAGCGGGCACTGCGTAGTAGGAGATGTTCTCCACCGCGATACGACGCCCCAGGCTGTCCTGCACCTGGGCGATGCGACCGGCAACGTGGCGTACGGCCTCGGCGGTGAACGGCAGCGGCAGCAGGTCATAGAGATGGCCCCCGGCGGCGCAGTAACTCAGGTGTTCGCTGTACAGCTGTACCTGGTGCAGGTCGAGAAAAGCGCGGGTCTGTTGCAGCAGCGTGCGGTCCAGTGGGTCCGGGCCACCCAGCGACAGCGAAAGACCGTGGCAGGTCAGGCGGTGGCGCTCGCTCAGCTGGCGCAGCGCGGCACCGTGTGCACCGCCGACGCCGATCCAGTTGTCCGGCGAGCATTCGAGGAAGTCGATGGCATCGGCCGGCATCGCCAGAAGCTCATCGATCAGGCCTCGGCGCAGGCCGAGGCCCGCACTGGCGGTAGGCAAAGGCAGGGACATGGTGGGTACTCCGGGATGAGGTGCCGCCACAAGGGCGGCACCGGGTGCGGGCAATCAGTCGGCAACGCGCGAGAACAGGCCCTTCGGCATCGGCTTGCCATTGGCGGTGTAGACGCTGCGCAGGTAGTCGTGCGCTTCCTGCTCGCTGATGTAACCGTCGTGGTCGGTGTCGATGCGGTCGAATTCGGCGGCACGTTTGGCGGCCACGGCATTGAACTCGGCACGCGACACCTTTCCGTCGTGGTCACGGTCGGTCCGGGCAAACGAGGCGTCGCCGCACTTGCCTTCGCCGCACTGGCCCTCGGCTACCTTGGCCTTGCCGGCGGGCTTGCTGGTGGTGGCCTTGTTGGCGCCGCACTTGCCTTCACCGCACTTGCCTTCGGCGGCGGCGCTCATGGCCACGGCACTGATCGCCAGCGGCTGGATCGCGGCAGCCTGGCCGGCCAGCAGCAGGCCGCCGGCCAGGGCGATGCCGATGGCGCCGATGCGCGGCAGACGGGAAGCAGAGGTGTTATTGGTCGAGACGGACATGGTGATGACTCCTTGGGATGTGCACGCAGGGCGTGCGGGATGGACGCCGCTGGAAGGCGACGGAATGCGATGCGAGGAAGGGTGGGAGAGGGCGGAAGCGGATCAGGCGCTGCGGCGACGGCGCAGTACATGGGCCAGCAACAACGCGGCGCCGAGCAGGGCACCGCCGAAGCCGACGCCGGGCAGTAGTGCGGCGACCGGCAGCAGCAGCGCGATCAGGCTGCTGCCCCAGCCGAGGCCGTCATCGTCTGCGACGGCGTGTTGCGGGCTGGCAAGCAGACGGTCCAGGCTGAGTGATCCAGCACCGTTGAGGATCAGCGGCAGCAGCATGGCCAGGAACAGCAGCGGCAGCTTGAAGTTGCCGTAGCCCTGGTCGGTGATCGCATAGCCCCGCCAGAGTTCATCCAGGCCGTTCCACTGGTCGGGCCAGTGCACGGCGGCGATGGCCACGATGGTGAGCACCCAGAAGATGTACGCCACCGAGCGCGTGGCCAGGCCCAGCAGCAGCATCACCGCGCCCACCAGTTCCAGCCAGGTGGCCAGCTGCCAGTTGAGCGAGGCGGGCAGGGTGGAGAAGGGGAACGGGAACCGGCCTTCCAGATCGGCGAACCAGTTCTGGCCGCCCAGCTTCTCACGGCCGGATTCAAAGAATTCCCAGGCGAGCAGGGCGCGCAGGGCCAGCGGCGAAAGCCAGCGGCCGACGGCATCCAGGCGTGGGGTGTAGAGGGAGGAGGCGGTGCTGATCATGGGTGTGTCCTGCGGGCCGGTGGTCGATGGAGGCCATTTCGGGCCACGCAGGTATCGGCAACGTGTGCCGATGCTCGGGGTTTTGTCAGCGACTGTGGCTGCGGCAGGGGTTTCGTACAGTTGGATACAAAGACGCCGCATCGGGGGCGCATCGGCGCGTTGCGCGCCCGCGTGCGGGGAACGATATCCACCTGATGGCGCCGGGGCATGCCCAGCGGCCGAATGTATCCCACTGTAGGAACCCGCCGCCGCCCTACAGTCCGGTACAACTCGGCATCACAGCGAAACAGCAGCGATACACCGGCACGCGGAAATGGCCACTCCCAACACCGGAGTGCCACCCATGATCCGCACCACCCTGCTTGCCGCTGCCCTGGCCCTGGCCGGCGCCGCCACCCCCGCCTTCGCCGTGCAGGCCGATGCCGGCGCGCCGCCCACCATCATCCTGGTGCATGGCGCCTTCGCCGATGGCTCCAGCTGGAACAAGGTCATCGGCACCCTGCATGCCTGGAAGCTGCCGGCGGTGGCGGTACAGAATCCGCTCACCTCGCTGGCCGATGACGTTGCCGCTACCCGTCGCGCGATCGCTGCCGCGCCCGGCAAGGTGGTGCTGGTCGGCCACAGCTGGGGCGGCACGGTCATCACCGAAGCGGGCGACGATCCCAAGGTGCAGGCGCTGGTCTACGTGGCCGCGTTCGCACCGGATGTCGGCCAGTCCTCCGCGCAGCAGGGCGAAGGCTTCCCGGTCGGCCCCGGGCTGACCCGCCTGCAGGAGAAAGACGGTTACCTGACCCTGCCGGCCGATGCCATCGCCCAGGATTTCGCACCCGACGTGATGAAGAAGGCCGCCGCCCTGCTGTACAGCACGCAGGTGCCGTTGAAGGCCAGTGCGCTGGGTGAGGCCGTGACCACGGCGGCATGGCGCAGCAAGCCGAGCTGGTACGTGGTCAGCCGCGATGACCGCATGCTCTCGCCGCAGCTGCAGGTCGCCACCGCGCAGCGCATTGGCGCGCAGCTGCAGTCGATCGGCAGCAGCCATGTCTCGCTGCTCTCGCACCCCGCGCAGGTGGCCGACAGCATCCTGGAAGCTGCCGGTGTGAAGCCGGCCGAGCTGCCGCTGGCCGAGCAGGGGGGCTGAGCAATGGCCACGCTTCGTGCCTATACCGTGCCGCTGCTGCTGTCCCTGCTCGGCGCCGTTGCGCTGCTGCTTGCGTGGCCAAGCCCCGAAGCCGGTGCACAGACTGCCGAGGCCGCACCCGCTGCGGGATTCAGCGGCGGTGGGCCATGGCACAACAGCCCGCCGCTGACCCTGCAGCAGCTGCGCGGGCAGGTGGTGCTGGTCGAATTCTGGACCTACACCTGCAGCAACTGCCTCAACGTGGCGCCGTACGTTCACCAGTGGCATCGCCGATACGCGGAACAGGGCCTGCACGTGATCGGCGTGCACACCCCCGAATTCGCGTATGAAGGGCTGCCGGGAAACGTGCGCCGTGCGATCCACCGGCTGGATATCACCTGGCCGGTGGTGCAGGACAACCAGTACCGGATCTGGAACGCGTGGGGTAACCGTTTCTGGCCCGCGCTGTACCTGATCGACCGGCAGGGGCGGGTGGTCTACCGGCACTACGGTGAAGGCGACTATGCGCGTACCGAAAGCGAGATCCAGCGCCTGCTGGCCAGCCCCTGAGCCGCGCTACCATGGCCGCGTCGCGCGGCTTCGCCCCTGCCTCGATAGAGAATACGATGAACCACGTACCGCACATCCTTGTCGTCGACGATGACAGCGACATCCGCCAGATGCTGGCCGACTACCTGCAGCGCAACGGCCTGCGCGTCAGCCAGGCCGATGGTGGCCGCGCGATGCGCGCGCTGATGGACACCCATGCGGTGGACCTGGTGGTGCTGGATGTGATGATGCCCGGCGAGGATGGCTTGAGCCTGTGCCGCAACCTGCGGGCCGGCAAGCACCGCGCCGTGCCGGTGGTGCTGCTGACCGCCCGCGATGATGAGACCGACCGCATCATCGGCCTGGAAATGGGCGCCGATGATTACGTGACCAAACCGTTCTCCTCGCGCGAACTGCTGGCACGCATCAACGCGGTGATCCGCCGCACGCAGATGCTGCCGCCGAACCTGCAGGTGAGCGAAGCCGGCCGCCAGCTGGCCTTCGGCGAATGGCGCCTGGATACCACCGCCCGCCACCTGCTGGACGCGCAGGACACCGCCTATCCGCTCAGCGGCGCCGAGTTCCGGCTGCTGCGCGTGTTCCTTGACCACGCCAACCGTGTGCTCAGCCGCGACCAGCTGCTCAGCCTCACCCAGGGCCGCGATGCGGAGCTGTTCGACCGCTCGATCGACCTGCTGGTCAGCCGCGTGCGCCAGCGCCTGGGCGACGATGCGCGTGAGCCGACCTACATCAAGACCGTGCGCAGCGAAGGCTATGTGTTCAGCGTGCCGGTGCAGTTGCTGGGGCCGGAGGAATGAACGCCACGGCGCGCCGCCTGCCGTGGCCGCGCACGCTGTCGGCGCGGCTGCTGCTGTTGCTGCTGGGTGGGCTGACTCTGGCCCATGCGCTGTCGTTCGGCCTGCTGTTCTACGAGCGCTACCAGTCCACCCGCAGCATGATGCTGCGCAACCTCGACGAGGACGTGGCCGTAAGCGTGGCCTTGCTGGAGCGCTTGCCCGCCAGCGAGCGCGAAGCGTGGGTGCCGCGTCTGGAACGGCGAACCTACCGCTATCTGCTGCGCCCGGCCGCGGCCGGCCCTGCGCCGGAGACTGATCGTGCGCGACAGGTCACCAGCATCATCGATGACAGTCTGCGGCATCGATATCCGCTGCAGGCGCGGCAGGTCTCGCGTATGCCCGAGCGCTTCGAAGTGGAGCTGCGCCTGCACGACGGCACGCCGCTGACCATCGAGGTCACACCGTCCGGCCTGCCACTGGCACGCTGGTTACCGCTGGTGCTGATGGCGCAGCTGGCGCTGCTGCTGCTGTGCGCATGGTTGGCGGTGCGGCTGGCGATGCGGCCGTTGGCACAGCTGTCGCACGCGATGGAGCACCTGCAGCCCGGCCAGGACGGGCCGGCGCTGCCTGAAGACGGTCCAGCGGAGGTAGGCAACGCAGCAACGGCACTCAACGCACTGCAGGCCCGCATCCGTGGTCATGTCAGTGAACGCCTGCAGATCCTTGCGGCGATCTCGCACGATCTGCAGACGCCGATCACGCGGATGAAGCTGCGGGTGGAAACGCTGCCTGAAGACGCCACCCAGCAACGGCTGCTGGCCGACCTGGACCATCTGGGACAGCTGGTACGCGAAGGCGTGGCGTACGCGCGCAGCAGCCATGTGGCCAGTGGTGAGCCGGTGGCAATGGATCTGGCGGCATTCCTGTCCAGCGTGGTCGGCGATTACCAGGACGTGGGCAAGCCAGTCAGTGGTGGCGCCCCGAGCGGCCTGATCGTGCAGACGTGGCCGCAACCACTGCGACGGGTGGTCGGCAATCTGGTCGACAACGCTTTGCGCTATGCCGGGAGCGCGGAGATTGATGCCGGTCGCGACGAGGCGGGCAGGGTGTGGATTCGGATTTCCGATCGTGGCCCCGGTATTCCCGAAGACCAGCTGCAGGCGGTATTGGCGCCCTTCCATCGGCTGGAAAGCTCACGCAACCGGGATACCGGCGGTACCGGGCTCGGTCTGGCCATCGCCGTGCAGCTGGCGCAATCGCTCGGTGGTTCTTTACGGCTGCACAATCGCGAGGGCGGCGGTTTGCAGGCGCTGTTGCAGTTGCCGGCCTGAAGTCTGGCGGGGCAAGCCATCCACGCATGGCGTGGATCTACTGCATCGTCACCGCCTTCATGACACGCTGCGGCCATGAAGGAAAGCACGCAATGACCGCAGGACGGCAGCGCTCGATGTGGGTGGCCGGCCTGTCCACCGTGGTGGAGTGGTACGACTTCACCCTGTACCTGTACTTCGCCACGGTGCTGTCGCGGGTGTTCTTCGGCGGTGGCGAAGAGGCGATGCTGGTCACCCTGGCCGGGTTCGCGGTGTCCTACCTGATGCGTCCGCTCGGTGCGCTGTGCTTCGGCCACCTGGGTGACCGGCTCGGCCGGCGCTGGATGCTGCTGGCCTCGATGGCGTTGATGGCCGCGGCCATGCTGGCCACCGCGTTGCTGCCGACCGCGGCAACTGCCGGTGCGACTGCTGGCGTGCTGTTGCTGATCCTGCGCTGCGTGATGGCCTTCTCCGTGGGCGGCGAATACACAGGCGTGGTCGCCTATCTTCTGGAAAGCGCGCCGGCGCGACGACGTGGCCTGGTCACCTCGCTGGCCTCGGCGGCCAGCGAAGTGGGCGCGTTGCTGGCGGTGGCGATCTCCGCGCTCACCGTGGCCCTGCTGCCTGCGCCGCAGCTGGACAGCTGGGGCTGGCGGATCCCGTTCTTCTTCGGCGCGGCGCTGGCACTGGTGATCCTGATCGCGCGTTCGGGCATGCACGAATCGCCGGAGTTCGAACGGCAGCGGCGCGAAGGCAGCATTCCGGCTACGCCGCTGCGGCACGTGCTGCGCAACCATCCTGGTGCGGTGGCGCGCACGTTCGCGATTTCCGCACTGGGTTCGATCACCTACTACGTGGGCATTACGTATGTGCCGGCGTTCCTGCACGCGCAGGGACACGATGAAGGTGATGCGCTGTGGCTGTCGACGATTGCGGCGGTGGCGGTGATCGCGATCACCCCGCTGTGCGGCGCGTTGTCCGATCGCTTCGGGCGGCGACCGCTGCTGCTGGGGCTGACGGTGCTGGCGGCGCTGCTGCCGCTGTCGATGTTCGGCTGGATGGCCTCTGCTGCGCCGTTGGGCATCGTGCTGGCAGCGGTGAGCCTTGCCTGTGTGGCCGGCGGTATCAGTGCGGTGGCGGCACCGGCCACGGCCGAGCAGTTCCCCGGCGAGGGCCGGGTCAGTGGACTGGCGCTGGGGGTGACCATGGCCACCGCAGTGTTCGGCGGGGCGACGCCGTGGTTGGCGCAATGGTGGGTGGAACGCAGCGGTTGGGCGGCGGCGCCGGGGGCGATGATCGCGCTGGTGGCGGTGCTGGTGCTGCCGGTGCTGTGGACGCTGCCGGAGACCGTGCCGAAGACCCGCCCCGTGTCCCGGGGCGGGCAGTGAGCGCTTAGACCTTCAGGGTCTGCTCGATGTCGGCCAGCACCGCGGCCGCATCCACGCCGATGGCGATGGACTGCAGGACATGGCCGTCCCACACGCTGGGGCCGAAACCCATGCCTTCCGGCTTGGGAATGGTCATGCCACGGGCGACGCCGTCGGTGGCCACGCGCACGCTGGCGCGCTCGAACTGGAACAGCTCCGGGCGGGTCAGGGCGATGCAGGCGCAGCAGTCGTGCACGACCATGCCCTTGTGGCCGGCCTGCAGATAGAAGTCGACGTAGTCCTGCGACAGGGCGCGCACCAGTTCGGCATCGGCGCCGCCGATCGCGGCCAGCTTGTCCAGGCCGTCGCGGTTCATCTCGACGCGGGTGGTCACGTCCAGACCGATCGCGGTGACCGGCCAGTGGGCGGTGAACACGATGTCGGCCGCTTCCGCGTCGCCCCAGATGTTGGCCTCGGCCGCCGGGGTGATGTTGCCGTTGACGTGGAACGCACCGCCCATCAGTACCACGCCACGCACCAGGCCGGCGATGTCCGGAGCCTGTTGCAGGGCCAGCGCCAGGTTGGTCATGCGGCCGACCGCCACCAGGGTCACTTCGCCCGGATGGGCGCGCACCAGGTCGATGATCAGCTGGTGGGCAGGACGGCTGTCGGCGGTTGCGTCCAGCGCTTCCGGCACCGGGTGGTTGCCCAGGCCGTTGTGGCCATGGATGTGCACCGGCCAGGCTTCCGGGGTGGCTTCGGGCTGCAGCGGGCCGTCGGCGCCGCGCGCGACCGGCGCGGACAGGCCCCAGGCTTGCTTCAGGTACAGCGCGTTGTGGGTGGTCGACTCCACCGAGGCATTGCCGAAGGTGGTGGTGACGCCGATCAGGTCGATCTGCGGGTGCTTGTGCAGGTACAGCAGAGCCAGCGCGTCGTCGACGCCCGGGTCGGTATCGAAAATGACTTTCAGCATGTTGTTGTTCTTCTTCTTCCGTGTGGTGCAGGGGGGCCGGCGGCCCCGAGGGCAGGCCGGCGCGCCCCACATTGTCCCATCTTCATGACAGGCAGGGCGAACCGGCGGCGGTGGTATCGTCTGCGGGCCCGAACCCGTCGCAAGGAGCTGCGCCATGCTGGCTGTGACCCTCGTCCTGATTGCCCTGGTGCTGGGGCTGAACCTGGTGGCCAGCTTCGTGGTGCTGGGCCGCGATGACCTTCCCGTCAGCAGTCGCGCCGGGCAGCTGCTGGTGGTGTGGCTGCTGCCACTGGTCGGCGCGATCGTGTGCATGGCGATGGCCACCGCCGATGGTTCGCCCGCGCGCGCCGATGGCAGCGGCGGTGGACCGGCCGATTTCTCCGGGGGCTATTCCGGAGACAGCAACAGCCACCACAGCTACAGCAGTTCCGACTGCAGCAGTGGCGACAGCGGTGGGGGCGGAGACGGCGGCAGCTGCGGCGGCGGCGATTGAGGAGAGATTCCAGGTTGCCGGCCAGCGGCCGGCACTACCCGGACGTGACCTATCGAGGTTGCCGGCCAGCGGCCGGCACTACCGGTATCCGCTCAGCGCCGATCGCGCGATGCGCGGCGGCCGAACCACCAGCCCAGCAGCAACTGCACCGGCAGCGAAACCAGCAGGCCGATGACGAACCAGTGCGGGAAGTCGCCGCCCATCACCCACAGGCCATAGCCCGCGCCTAGCACCAGCAGGGACCAGATCGAGGTGCCATGCGCGCGTGGCCAGCACGGCGCGTAATAGGTGGCGAAGGCAATGGCGGCGATGCCACCCAGCACGGTGAATGCCAGGTCCCAGCCGAGCTGGGCCTCGCTTCCCGGCGTCATGCGCAGCAGCGATGGCAGCCAGCCCGCGGCACTGCTGACCAGGGCCAGCGCGAGCAGCGCGCCGATCAGCGCGAGCAGGGAGAGAAAGACGGTCTTGAGCGTGCCGGGCATGCGCGCATTGTACGGCCGCCGGGGTGCGCGGCGCTGCCGGCAGATCGGCATGGCCGCCGTGCCCGTGGGAGAGGGAAACGGACACGGCGGCCATGCACAGGGGGGTCAGGCAGCGAAGTCGATCACCACGCGGCCTTCGATGGTGCCGGCGTGCATGCGCGCGAACACCTCGTTGACGTTCTCCAGGCGGTCGGTGCTGACCGTGGCGGCAACCTTGCCTTCGGCGGCGAACTGCAGCGATTCCTGCAGGTCCAGGCGGGTGCCGACGATCGAACCGCGTACGGTGACGCCGTTGAGCACCATGCCGAAGATGTCCAACGGGAAGTTGCCCGGTGGCAGGCCGTTGAGCGAGACCGTGCCGCCGCGACGCACCATGCCCAGCGCCTGTTCGAAGGCCTTGGGCGAAACCGCGGTGACCAGCGCACCATGCGCGCCACCGATCTCCTTCTTCAGGAACGCGGCCGGATCGGTGGTGCGCGCGTTGACGGTGACCTGTGCGCCCAGGCGCCTGGCCAGGGCCAGCTTGGCGTCGTCCACATCCACCGCTGCCACGTTCAGGCCCATCGCGCGGGCATACTGCACGGCCATGTGGCCGAGGCCGCCGATACCGGAAATGGCCACCCAATCACCGGGCTTGGTGTCGGTGACCTTCAGGCCCTTGTACACGGTGACGCCGGCGCACAGCACCGGTGCGATCTCCACGAAGCCCACTTCCTTCGGAAGCAGGCCGACATAGTTGGCATCGGCCAATGCGTACTCGGCGAAGCCGCCGTTGACCGAGTAGCCGGTATTGCGCTGCGTTTCGCACAGCGTTTCCCAGCCACCCAGGCAGTGTTCGCAATGGCCACACGCCGAGTACAACCAGGGGATGCCGACCCTGTCACCTTCCTTGATGTGCCCTACCCCGCCTCCCACGGCCACGACGTGCCCCACGCCCTCGTGGCCGGGGATGAACGGCGGGTTCGGTTTCACCGGCCAGTCGCCCTCGGCGGCGTGCAGGTCGGTGTGGCAGACGCCGCAGGCCTCGATCTTGACCAGCACCTCGCCCGCCCCCGGGCGCGGTACCACGACTTCCTCGATGACCAGCGGCTTGCCGAACTCACGGACGACGGCGGCCTTCATGGTTCTGTTCATGCGTGCTTCTCCGTAGTGCGCTTGCAGACAGGATGGCGCCGGCCCCATGCCCGCGCCTTGATCCCGATCAATCCTCAGAAGAAGCCGAGCTTCTTCGGTGCGTAGCTGACCAGCAGGTTCTTGGTCTGCTGGTAATGGTCGAGCATCATCCGGTGGTTCTCGCGGCCGATGCCCGACTGCTTGTAGCCGCCGAACGCGGCGTGCGCCGGGTAGGCGTGATAGCAGTTGGTCCATACCCGCCCGGCCTGGATCGCGCGGCCCACCCGGTACAGGCGCGCGGCATCGCGGCTCCAGACGCCGGCACCCAGCCCGTACAGCGTGTCGTTGGCGATCTGCAGTGCTTCTTCTTCGGTCCTGAACGTGGTCACCGACACCACCGGCCCGAAGATCTCCTCCTGGAACACGCGCATGCCGTTGTGGCCCTTGAACACGGTCGGCTGCACATAGAAGCCGCCGGCCAGGTCGCCACCGAGCGCGGCTTTGTCACCTCCAATCAGCACCTCGGCGCCTTCCTCGCGGCCGATGGCGATGTAGGACAGGATCTTCTCCAGCTGTTCGCCCGATGCCTGCGCACCCACCATGGTGTTCGGGTCCAGCGGATTGCCCTGGCGGATCGCCGCCACGCGTTCGAGTACGCGCTCCATGAAGCGTTCGTAGATCGATTCCTGCACCAGTGCGCGCGACGGGCAGGTGCAGACCTCGCCCTGGTTGAAGGCGAACATGACGAAACCTTCCACCGCCTTGTCGAGGAAATCATCGTCTTCGGCCATTACGTCGGCGAAGAACAGGTTCGGCGATTTGCCGCCCAGTTCCAGCGTCACCGGGATCAGGTTCTGGCTGGCGTACTGCATGATCAGGCGGCCGGTGGAGGTTTCACCGGTGAAGGCGATCTTGGCGATGCGCGGGCTGCTGGCCAGCGGCTTGCCCGCCTCCAGGCCGAAGCCGTTGACCACGTTGAGCACGCCCGGCGGCAGCAGGTCGCCGATCACTTCCATCAGCACCAGGATCGACGCCGGGGTCTGCTCGGCAGGCTTGAGCACCACGCAGTTGCCGGCGGCCAGCGCCGGCGCCAGCTTCCAGGCCGCCATCAGCAGCGGGAAGTTCCACGGGATGATCTGCCCGACCACGCCCAGCGGTTCGTGGAAATGGTAGGCCACGGTGTCGTCGTCGATCTGCGAGAGGCTGCCCTCCTGCGCACGCAGGCAACCGGCGAAGTAGCGGAAGTGGTCGGCCATCAACGGCACGTCGGCGTTGAGCGTCTCGCGGATCGGCTTGCCGTTGTCCCAGGTCTCGGCGTGGGCCAGCAGTTCCAGGTTCTGTTCGATGCGATCGGCGATGCGGTTGAGCAGCAGCGCACGGTGGGCGGCCGATGTGCGGCCCCAGGCGTCCTTTGCGGCGTGCGCGGCATCGAGTGCGGCGTCGATGTCCTCGGCGTTGGAGCGGGCAACTTCAGTGAACACCTGGCCGTTCACCGGCGAGATGTTGTCGAAGTACTGGCCGCTGCGCGGGGCGATCCATTCGCCACCGATGTAGTTGCCATAGCGCGGCTTGAACAGGGAGCGCGGATCGGTGGCATGCGGGCGGGTGGACGGTACGGCGTTCATTGCGGCTCCTGTGGTGGGCATGGTGCATCCACCGGCGCAAAGACGATGCCAACTGTGGCCTGCTGCGCTGCATCACGCCTTCATCGCCCGGCCGTCGGTGATCCTGTCGCGCGCCCTGCGGCAGCGCAGCAGGCGTGGTCGTTGCAGGGCGACGCGGGGTGTGCTGTTAATCGGGACAGGTCCCGCAACAACTGTCGCAATGTGCGACACAGGAGGCTGTCGGTGTCCCCGCTTGCTCCCGATCCCCGCCTGGGAAGTGCCCGGCGCAGTTTCTTCGAGCGCGGCGCTGCGCCCGTCGGCGCGGTGCCCGAGGCGATCCTGCATTCCTGGCAACGCTGCCAACGGCACGGCCTGCTGGTGGATGCGCAGCCGGCCGCCGAACCATTGACCGACAACCGCCTGCGCGAACTGCGCCAGCGCCGCGAGCGCCTGTGGCGACAAGCGCGCCCGGAGCTGGATGGACTGGCTGCGGAAATGACCCACAGCGGCAGCATCGTGCTGCTGACCGATGAAGACGGCTGGATCCTCGACGCCGAAGGCAGTGCCGGGTTCCTCGACAAGGCGGGTCGTGTCGCGCTGATGCCGGGCATGCGCTGGGACGAGGGCACGGTCGGCACCAACGCGATCGGCACCGCGCTGGTGGACGGGCGCGCGCTGCAGGTGCGTGGCGGCGAGCACTACTTCGCCCCGCACGGCATCCTCACCTGTTCGGCCGTGCCGATCCTCGATCCCTACGGGCAATGCCTGGGTGTGCTCGATGTGTCCGGCGACGCGCGGCTGCCACACGTGCACGCGCTGGCGCTGGTGCGGCAGGCGGTAGCGCAGATCGAGCACCGCGGTTTCGCCGACGGCCTGGCCGACTGCGAGCTGCTGCGCCTGCATCATCAACCCGCGCTGCTGGGCAGTGCGCGCGAAGGCGTGCTCGGCTTCCGCGGCGGTCGCCTGGTCGCGGCCAATCGTGCCGGCCTTGCCTTGTTCGGGCTGGATCGCCAGGACATCGGCCGCACGCCGTACGAAGCGCTGTTCGAACAACCGCTGTCGCGGCTGGCAGATGACGGCGTACTGCTTGATCGCCAGGGCCGTCGTCTGTACGGCGTGCGCGAGGCCCGTGCGTCGCGACGCAGTGTGGCTACGCCTGGACCGACCGCGCCGTTGCCGGCGAGTGCGCAGGGCCCACTGTTCGATAGCGGGCAGCAACAACAACTGGCCACCGCAGGACGCGTGCTGCAGGCCGGGTTGCCGGTGCTGCTGCAGGGCGAGACCGGCACCGGCAAGGAAGTCTTCGCGCGGGAACTGCACGCACGCAGCACGCGTGCGGGAAAGCCCTTCGTCGCGGTGAACTGCGCGGCGCTGCCGGAAGGGCTGATCGAAGCAGAGCTGTTCGGCTACGAGGAGGGTGCCTTTACCGGTGCGCGCCGGCAGGGCAGCCCGGGCCTGCTGCGGCAGGCCGAGGGCGGTACCTTGTTCCTCGATGAGATCGGCGACATGCCGCTGGCGCTGCAACCGCGCCTGCTGCGCGTGCTGCAGGAACGCGAGCTGTCACCGCTGGGCGGCGGCAAGCCGGTGAAACTGGATTTCGCACTGGTCTGCGCCAGCCACTGCGAACTGCCGCAGGCGGTGGATGCCGGTCGCTTCCGTGCGGATCTGTATTACCGCATCGCCGACCACGTGGTGACCTTGGCGCCGTTGCGGCAGCACCCCGATCGCGCTGCCGTGGTGGATGCCCTGTGGCAGCAGCTGGGACAGGGCCATGCGTTGTCGTCGCAGGCCCGCGCGGCGCTGGCCGCCCATGCCTGGCCCGGCAACCTGCGCCAGCTGAGTGCCTGCCTGCGCACGCTGGCCGCACTGGCTGAGCCGGGGCAACCGGTGGGCCCGCAGCTGCTGCCCGCGGACGTACGTGCTGGCACGCCCACCGCGCCCGCAGTGCCTGCCAGCGGGGCATTGGAGGAAATCGCCGAGGCGGCCATGCGCCAGGCGCTGGCCGAGTGCCAGGGCAACGTCAGCGCGGCCGCCAAGCGGCTGGGGATCAACCGCAGCACCCTGTACCGCCGGCTGGGTACACCACGCGGCTGAGCGGATGCGCTGGCGCCGGGTCTGTGCCCGGCTCCAGCAGGGGCCGAGGGATCAGCCCGCCAGCACCGCGGCCTCGCGTGCCAGGCGCTCGACGCTGTCCCAGTCGCGGGTCTGCATCAGCGCGGCGGTGGTCAGCCACGAACCGCCCACGCACAGCACGTTGGGCAGATGCAGGAACTGGCTGGCGGTCTGCGCACTGATGCCGCCGGTCGGGCAGAAGCGCACATCGCCGAACGGACCGTGCCACGCCGACAGCATCGCCGCACCACCGGCCTGCACCGCCGGGAAGAACTTGAAGGTATCCAGGCCGTGTTCCAGGCCGACGATCAGCTCCGAACCGGTGGCCACGCCAGGCAGGTAGGGCAGATCGGCATCGCGCGCGGCGGCATACAGCCGTGGGGTCGCCCCGGGCGACACCGCGAAGCGGCCGCCGGCCTGTTTCACCGCCTGCATCTGCGCGGCATCGAGCACGGTGCCGGCACCAATCACCGCATCCGGCACGGCCTCGACCATCGCCTGGATGGCTTCCAGCGCGCGCGGCGTGCGCAGGGTCACCTCGATCACCGGCAGCCCGCCACGGAACAGCGCCTGCGCGACCTGTACCGCATCGTCGATGTCATCGGGGGTGAACACCGGAATCACCGGTGCCAGTTTCAGTACCGCACGAACGCGTGGATCAGCGCCGGACATCGAATCGCTCCTCGCCCACCAGGGCCAACACATCAGCTTCGCTGACGGGATTGAAATCGCCGGGAATGGAATGCTTCAGGCCCCCGGCGGCCAGGCCGAAGCGCACGGTGGCGTCGGCATCGAAGGCCGACAGGATGCCATGCAGGATGCCTGCCGCGAAGGCATCACCGCCGCCGATGCGGTCGACGATGCCCTGCAGCTGGCGTACCGGGGCCTGTGCGCGGGTGCCATCGCGGCCCAGCAGCAGCGCGCCCAGCGCATGGTGGTCCACGCTCAGCGTCTGGCGCTGGGTGCAGGCCATCCACTGCAGCTGCGGGAACGCTTCGAACGCGGCCGCGGCCGCCGCTTCCACGCGCGCGACCACGTCGGCCTGTTCGAAACGCTGGCCGAGGATGACCTCGATATCGCGGTAGTCGGCAAAGACGATGTCGGCCTGCGCGAACAGTTCGTGCAGGATCGACCGCGCATCGCCCCCCCAGCGCTGCCACAGCTTCGGCCGGAAGTTGCCATCGAAAGACACGCGCACGCCCAGTGCACGCGCAGCGCGCGCTGCGGCCAGGGTGGCCTGCGCCACGTCCGCGCCCAGCGCCGGGCTGACCCCGGACAGGTGCAGCCACTGCGCGCCCTGCAGCAATGCGGGCCAGTCGTAGTCGGCGGCGGTGCTGTTGGCGAATGCCGAATCGGCACGGTCGTAGACCACTTCGCTGGCCCGTTGCACCGCGCCGGTGGTCAGGAAATACAGGCCCATGCGGCCTTCGGCATCTTCGCGCACGCCGCGCGTATCGACGCCATGCCGGCGCAGTTCGGCCAGCGCATGCGCGCCGAGCGCGTTGCCGGCGACGGTGCTGACCATGGCCACGTCATGTCCAAAGCGGGACAGCGAGACAGCCACGTTCGCCTCGGCGCCGCCGACATGCACCTGCAGCTGCGGCGACTGCAGCAGCAGTTCGCGACCGGGCGCACCCAGGCGCAGCAGCAGTTCCCCGAAACACACGATACGACCCATTTCTGCTCCTTCACGCGTGCCGCCCGCATGTGACACTGGGCGGCGTGGTAGTGGACCACGCGTGGGGCGTGGAATTGGCTAGCGGTGTCATTTCAATCCCGCCCATCCTTGCCCTTAGCCTACCAAACTGTTGGAAGCATTGTCCTGCAAGCGTCTTGGAGACATTTCAGATCTGTTGCGGTGCAAGATGCCGGATCGGGAACGTGCTGTTAACGTCCGGCCTGACCAGCGGTGTCATCCCGCTGAAACAGCCGCGATACCAGACCTTTGGGAGAGGGGAAAGGCATGCATTCTCGGAACCATGAAAAAAAGACACCGGTTACCTTGCTCGCGTTGGCCGTCGCACTGGCCTTGGCAGGCAACGCCGGCGCGCAGCAGCAGAGCGCCAACCCGAACGCCACCGACCTGGATACGGTCACCGTCACCGGCTACCGCGCCAGCGTGGAGAAGGCGCTGGACATCAAGCGCGGCGAAGCCGGCGTGGTCGATGCCATCGTTGCCGAGGACATCGGCAAGTTCCCCGACCTGAACCTGGCCGAGTCGCTGCAGCGCATCCCGGGCGTGGTCATCACCCGCGAGGCCGGCGAAGGCCGCAACATCTCGGTGCGTGGCCTCGGCCCGGAATTCACCCGCGTGCGCATCAATGGCATGGAAGCGCTGACCACGGTCGGCGCCGGTGACCAGAGCGGCGGCACCAACCGCGGCCGTGGCTTCGACTTCAACGTGTTCGCCTCGGACCTGTTCTCGCAGCTGCTGGTGCGCAAGACCGCCTCGGCCGACGTCGAGGAAGGCTCGCTGGGCGCCACCGTCGATCTGCGCACCGCGCGCCCGTTCGACTACGACGGGTTCACCTTCGCCGCCAGTGGCCAGGCCAGCTACAACGCGATGGCCGAAAAGGCCGACCCGCGCATTGCCGCGCTGATCTCCAACACCTTCGCCGATGGCACCTTCGGCGCGCTGCTGTCGGTGGCCTATTCCGAGCGCCAGGCGCTGGAGGAAGGCTCCAACACCGGTCGCTGGGCCAACGGTCCGAGCAACGGCAACTTCGCCGCGTCCTCGCCGTTCGCCGCCGCGCGTGGCGCCGATGTGTTCCATCCGCGCTTCCCGCGCTACGTGCAGATGGAGCATGAGCAGAAGCGTCTGGGCGTGACCGGTTCGCTGCAGTGGAAGCCGAACGACGCCACCGAGATCTCGCTGGATGCGCTGTACTCGAAGATCGATGCAACGCGCGACGAGCACTACATCGAGGCGATTTCCTTCAGCCGCGGCGCCAATGCGAGCGCACGCCTGTCGGGCAAGCCGACCACCATCGTCAAGAACGGCGAGATCCGCGACAACGCACTGCTCTACGGCGAATTCGACAACGTCGACATCCGCACCGAGAACCGCCACGACGAGTGGAGCACCGAGTTCAAGCAGATCGCGCTGAACGGCCAGCACCGCTTCGGTGATGACTTCACCCTGTCCGGCAAGATCGGCATCTCGCGCTCCAAGCACGAGAACCCGGTGCAGACCACCGTCATCATGGACAAGTACGATGTCGACGGTTACAGCTACGACTACCGTGGCAACAGCCGTGCGCCGATCCTCAACTACGGCATCGACCCGACCAATCCCAACGGCTGGGAACTGGCCGAGATCCGCCTGCGTCCGCAGTACGTGGACAACGACTTCGACACCGGCCAGATCGACTTCAACTGGAACATCAGCCCGGGCTTCCGCCTGAAGGGCGGCGTGCTGGCCAAGGACTACACGTTCAAGACCGTCGAACTGCGCCGCGCCAGCGAACTGGCCGTGCCCAACTTCGCCGGCGGCACAAAGATCGTGCCGGTGAACCTGACCGAGCAGGCCGGACTGAAGGGCATCAACGGCAGTCCGTCGAACTGGGTCGTGCCGGACCTGGATGCGATCGCCGAACAGCTCGACATCTACAGCAACAGCGGCACCTTCGCCGTCGCCCCGCGCGCCAACAATGTGCGCAGCGTCGAAGAGAAGGACCGTGGCGCCTACCTGATGGGCGAGTTCTCCACCGAACTGGGCTCGCTGCCGTTGTCGGGCAATTTTGGTGTGCGCTACGTGCGCACCAAGCAGTCGGCCACCGGGCAGTCGACGCTGGCCAACGGCACCGTCGAAACCACGGTCAGCCGTACCTACGATGACACCCTGCCCTCGTTCAACCTGGTGGCGGAAGTCACCCCGGACTTCCTGATCCGGCTGGGTGCGGCCAAGGTGATGAGCCGTCCGGGGCTGGGCAGCCTGACCCCGGGCGCGACGGTGGCCGTGGCCGGTGGTGCACGCACCATCTCCAGCGGCAACCCGATGCTGGATCCGATCCGCGCAACCAATGTCGACCTTGGTTTCGAGTGGTACTTCGCCGAGGGCGCAATGGCCGGCATCGGCCTGTTCTACAAGGACATCGAGAGCTTCGTACAGACCACCCGCGAAGTGCGTCCGTACAGTGACAGCGGCCTGCCGGCTTCGCTGCTGGTCGGCACCGGCGCCTCGGCCACCGATGACTTCACCTACAGCAAGCCGGTCAACACCCCGGGCGGCGAACTGCACGGCGTGGAGGCCAACTACACCCAGCCCTTCACCTTCCTGCCGGGCAAGTGGGCCAACCTGGGCATGCAGTTGAACTACACCTGGGTGGAATCGAAGATCCAGTACATCAACGCGGCCGGGCAGCCGGTGATGAAGACCGACCTGACCGGCCTGTCGAAGTCGTCGTGGAACGCCACCCTGTTCTATGAAGGCGAGAAGTTCGCCGGGCGCATCTCGGCTACCAACCGCGATGACTACCTGACCCAGGCACCGGGCCAGGAAACCGGCTTCAACCTTGATGGCTACCATGGCATGACCGGTACCACGGTGTTCGATGCATCCATCCGCTACAAGATCAGCGACCAGCTGGAACTGAGCCTGGAAGGCATCAACCTGACCAACGAAGCGTCCGACGAGTGGGTGTACTCGCCGCTGACCGGTCGCCTGCCGCTGCAGTACACCGAGACCGGCCGCCAGTACCTGCTGGGGCTGCGCTACAAGTTCTGAGCAACGCCGACGGCGTGCCACCCGGCACGCCGTCGTTCGCCACGACCGCTGCTGCGCCGCAAGGTGCCGTCGCGGCGTGGCCTTGCTACGGTCCGGCGGCCCTCGCCGGCCGTCGCCCGTTGAAAGGAAACGCCTGATGCCGCACCGCTCGACCCTGTCCCGCTGCCTGTTGCTGGCGGTGGCCCTGGCTGCCGGCCCCGCGATGGCCGCTGCCGATGCGCCCACGCTGCTGTTCCATGTCGATGCCGGCAAAGGCCTTGAGGCCGTGGTGGCGCAGGGTGAGGCGGTGCCGAACTTCCGCGACAAGGTCGACATCGTCGACGACGGAGCGCGCGGCAAGGCCATCCAGTGGCAGGACGACGGCGTGCTGGCCTGGGATGCACCCGGCAACATCCTCGCCCAGCGTGGCACCCTCGCCTTCGACTGGCGCGCGCGCTACGCGGTGGGCGAAGCACCGTTCGTGATCTTCCGCGTCGGCTATGCCGACCACAGCAGCTGGGACATGGCCTGGCTGCGCATCGACTGGAACGGGCATGGTTTCGATGCGTTCGTCACCGATGCCAACCTCGCCCGCACGCGCGTGTCGTTCCGCATGGACACGCCGCCACGTGCGGACCAGTGGCTGCACCTGGCCTTCGCCTGGGACGAAGACCAGGGTGTACGCCTGTTCGTCGATGGCCGCGAGGTGGCGCGTGTGCAGGCCAGCGGCGATTACGATGCCGCGCTGGACCAGCTCGGCCTGGCCGGGCGGGTGATGGCGCCCTACCAGGTGCAGAGCCGCTACAACTTCCTGCGTGGCAGCGATTTCCAGCACATCCGCGTGTATGACCGCATGCTCGATGCTGCGGCCGTCAGTGCGCTCGCGCGCGGCAAGGCCGCCGAAAGCGCCGTTGCCAGCGCTGCCGATGATCGTGCCTGGCGCCATCGCTTCGGCTGGGAAGGCGCGCCGCCACCGCCATTGACTGCAGCCAGCACGCGCATCCGCAAGATCGAATTCGACGATGCCCGCGACCTCAAGGCGTGGATGTGGAAGGCCACCGACGGCATCGCCGAGACCACCTGGCCGGGTGTCTACAACCGCTCGCGCCTGCCCGGCCGCAACGACTACTTCCAGTTGCCGGACTGGAACACGTATGTGGAAAGCGGCCAGCATCTGGACCTGACCGTGCCGGCCGGCGAGACCGTCAACCGGGTGGAGATCCGCGGCGCGGCGTTCGGCACGCTGGCCCATGGCCGCGACGCCGCGCATGCCACCCAGGTGCTGGCGACGCGTCCGCAGGGTGTGGTGCGCAGCGTGGACGACATCCCCGCACAGACCGGTGGCGTGCTGCGCTTCAGCAACGTTGAACAGGAAACGCCGATCCAGGAGATCTGGGCGTATGGCGTGAGCGAAGGTGCCGAGCCCGACGGCACGGTCAAGCAGACCTATGTCATCGACAGCCAGGCACTGCCGGACTACACCAACCTGGACACACTGCGCCGGCACATCGAAGGCCGCTACCCGGCGGCCGAACGCAGCACGGTGATGGCGCTACCCAAGGGGGCGGGCTCGCGCCGGCGCCCGGCCGATTCGTTGCCAACGCAGCCCAAGCCCATCGTGCACGTGCTGATTCCCTCCGGCGTGGGCGATGCGCCGGCCAACCAGCCGTTGATCCGCAGCTGGGCCTACAGCTGGGAGAACATGCATGACGGCCTGGATGGCGTGGCCATCGATATTCCCGCGCTCGACCTGCCGGCCACGCACGATGGCCTGATCCCGCTGAACCTCCGCATCAAGGATCCGATCTGGCCGGCGCGCGACATGATCGATGTATCGGTCTCGGTACAGCCGGGGCAGAAGCGCACGCTGTGGCTGGACCTGCGCGACCGCATCCTCACCGCCGACAGCCTGTGGTTGAGCATCGCCTCGGCTGCGCCCGGCTTCGACGCCAAGGCACTGGACGGTGCGCAGGTGCGGCTGGTGTTCAAGCCACGCGCCGATGCGCTCAAGGAGCATGTGGCCGACCGCTTCAACCAGGTGCGCGACAACTGGGGTTTCCTCGTGGAGGAACACACCACCTCCAAGCGCCAGCGCCTGTACGCGCGCGTCTACGCGGACCTGAGCGATCTGCTGCGCGTCGACCCGGACCACGAACTGGGCCGGTTGTACTGGAACTACATCAGCTACAACAGCCAGGGGCGACCGCCGTACACCGCGCCGGAGGTGCCCAAGGGCGTACCGGCGTGGGCCTTCCACCAGGTGCAGGACCTGGCGCAGGTGCGGCAGTTCGTCGACTGGTGGATCGATCAGCGGCAGGTGGCCTACGGCGATTTCGGTGGTGGCATCTCCGATGATTCCGACCTGACCCAGCAGTGGCCCGGCCTTGCCCTGATGGGCGTGCAGCCGGACCGTCTGAATGCCTCGCTGACCGCATTGTCCGACGCGGTGTACCGCAACGGCATGTTCAGCAATGGCCTGAGCACCATCGAGACCGACGAGCTGCATGCCTACGAGGAAGGCATCAACACCAACAGCGCGATGCTGTACCTCAACTGGGGCGATCCGCTGACCCTGGAACGGCTGATGGAAACGGTGAAGGCGTTCGACGAGCGCATCATCCTGCGCAACCCGCAGGGCCATGTGCTGTTCTCCAGCAACTGGTTCGGTGGCAACAAGGTCTACCGCGAACCCAACTGGCAGTGGCAGAAGCCGTACTCGTTCCCGGTGCTGCACCCGGCATTCCTGCTGGGCCAGTACAACGCCGACCCGACCGGGCGCCGGCTGGTGATCGGCCTGGCCGATGGCTATCTGGCCCACGCCGGCACCGACGACAAGGGCCGCTTCACCCTGCCCAACGAGATCAACTGGGCCACGGGTGCGACCCGCGGCGGCGAACTCAACAACGGTTCCGGCAGCGGTGACACGATGCACACCTTCTGGGCGGCATGGCGCTGGACCGGTGATGCGAAGTACCTGCAGGCACTGGACTATCGCGTGCAGCGCGGCGGCCCCGGCGCGCTGGCCAACCTTGGCGAGAACTATGTAGAGGCACTTGGCCGGCAGCAGGACTGGTACCCGCTGCTGACCGCCGAGGCCGATGCCGGAAAGACCGGTTTCGCCAGCCTGATGGCATGGCAGGCCAGCGGCGAGCGGAAGTACATCGACGCGCTGCATGCCGAGGGCCTGCAGGCCAAGGCACAACGCGCGTACATGAACACCGAGGGCCATTGGTGGTCCGACCGGGTGGAAGCACCGAGCGAGTTCCTGCAGCGTGCGCGGCTGGGCGGCATCGCCCTGAAGCGCAACCAGAGCTGGCCCGGGCACACCGTCAGCTGGCGCTTCGATCGTGAGGGCGCCGCGGAACAGGTGGCACTGCTGGTGCATGCGCCCTCGCGTGAGCGCTTCACGATCACCAGCCACAACCTCGGCGCGCGCGTGATCGCCGCCGACATGACCGGCTGGAACGTGGGCAGCGGTTCCTGGCGCGTGCGCAGTGGCATGGACGCCGATGGCGATGGTCGCATTGACGGTAGGCCGCGCGAGCGCACGGTGCAGCTGGAGACGAGTGCGTCGGTACCGATGCAGTTCCAGCCGGGTCGCACCGAAGTCTTCGAATTCGAGCGTGTGTCTGCGGGCACGCCGGTGGAAATGCGTCCGGACCTGGGCGTGGGCCGTGGCGACGTGCGGGTGGACGGGCGCCAGGTAAACGTGACCGTGCACGGCCTTGGGCATGTGGCCAGCGATGTGGGCGTGGCGATACTGGAAGATGCGCGGGGCCGCGAGCTCGCACGTACCGAGGTGCCGGCAATGGCGGCACCGACCGACCTGCTGCCGAAGACGGCGGTGGTGTCGTTGCCGTTGCCGGCAGGGGAACGCGGCGGCCTGCGCGTGCGTGTTGCGCTGGCCGATGGCGGAGAGGAAGTCACGCGGCTCAACAATGTGGTGGATGTGCCGCGATGAATTCCGCGTTCCGCCGGGCATGGCCCGGCGCTACCGATGAATCGGTGGGCCACAAGCCCTGATAGATAGCGCCGGGCCACGCCCGGCGGAACGCAATCAGGACGCCTCGGTTGAATCGGTTGGGCACAAGCCCTGGTAGCGCCGGGCCATGCCCGGCGGAACGCAATCAGGACGCCTCGGTCTCCATCACCTTCACCCGGCGCTGGTACCAGCCGTCATCCAGCGGATCGAACACCGCGCTGCGCTCCATCACGCCCTGGTAGACGTGCACGGACACTGCCACGTCCTCGTCGCTGGCATTGCGCAGCGTGTGGTAATCGTGCGGCGGAATCAGGCTGCCGGCGCTGCCACGGTGCCCGTACAGCGTGTCCTGCGCAGCGAAGCGGTGACGCTCGCCACGCTGTTCCAGCAGCGCGTACGGGGTCACGATCAGCTCGCCCTGCCAGACGCCCTCCACGCACCACATCGCATCGTGGTCGTGCAGTGGCGTGCCCTGCCCCGGCCCCCAGCACATCGCGATCACGCTGTAGCCCAGCGTGGCGCTTCGGTACAGTTCACGGCGCGCGTAATGACCATCCACGGGGCGACGTACGCAGGGCGGCAACTCGATCAGCGGATCGACGATGGCTTCACGCAGCACCCGCTGCAGCGCACCGGTGATCGCCTGCGGATCGACCAGGCAGACGGCGGCATCAATCCCTGCAATCAAGCGCTCGCGGCCGGTGAACGGCGGTGGCGTGAACATCGCTTCCATGAACCGACTCTAGCCGAGGCGGGTTAACAGAATGTTTGCACCGCGGTGTCATCACTGCGTGCCGCGCTGCACGAACGGCACTTTTGCATAGAGCGCACGCTCGCCGGCACGTGGATCGTCAACCACGTGGCTGTGCCGATCGAACACCATCGTCTGCCGTTGTGGCACGCCATAGGGAGCCCATTGCGACATTCCCGCGTGATTGGGATCGCCGGTACGCGCAAAGGCGATCAGCGCATCGCTCATCGTCGCTGCGAGTGCTCGGGCGTCTTCACCACCGCCGGTACGCGCGCCAGGCAGGCCGGCGTTGTCGAACACCAGCGGAATATCCAGCGTATGGAAGGCACGCAGGCGTCCGTCTTCCACCGGTGATGGCCAATCGAGCTGGTAGGCCCAGGTGGGTGCGGCCCCGGTTGTCTGCCGAGCGCGTGCTTCCAGTTCCTCCACCGCACCACGCCACGAGCGGCCGGCGGTGGTGGCCGCGAAGAACACCTCTGAGGGCGTGTAGTGCGGATACAGGCGTCGATATTCTGCGATCACTACCGAGGGCAGCAGATCGACGAACTGCTGCTTCTCCAGCTGCGCCGGCAGATCCTCCCAGGTCAGCGTGAAGTTGGCCGGGTCGTTGCCAAGGAACGCGCGCGTCTCATCGCGGGTGTTGCCGATCACCATCGGAATCGACGCGGACTGCGCCGGTGCCTGTGGCCAGAACGGGTGCACCGGCAGCACCACCTCATCCAGTACCGGGCCGAAGTACAGCGCGCTGCTTTCCACCCGCGAGGGATCGCGGGCGCGGGTGGCGGCCAGCAGCTCGGTCGCCGGCAGTCGCAGCAGCGCCTGCAGGTCGCGCGCGTCCACGGCTTCCATCGCAATCGAAGCCCGTTGCGCCGCCGCACGTGGACCGGCGGCGGTCACCTGCTGCCCGCTCATCGTCCACGCGCGCTGGAACAGGCCTTTCGCTGCGGGCATCGCCATCAGCGTGGCGATCTTGGCGCCGCCACCGGATTGCCCGAACACGGTGATGTTGCCGGCGTCGCCGCCGAACACCGCCGCGTGCTCGCGCACCCACTGCAGCGCCTGCACCAGGTCGAGCTGGCCGACGTTGCCGGAGGCCGCATAGCGCGGATCGCCGAGCGCGCCCAGGTACAGGTAGCCGAAGGTGTTCAGGCGATGATTGACGGTGACCACCACCACGTCGCCGCGTCTGCACAATGCGCTGCCGTCGTACAGCGGATCGCTGCCAGAGCCGTTGTTGAAGCCACCGCCATGGATGTAGACCAGGATCGGCCGCTTGCCGCCGTCGCCCAGTGCCGGCGTCCAGACGTTGAGGAACAGGCAATCTTCGCTACCCGGCCCGTCCGCTCCGCTCTGTGGCGCAGATGCGGCGTATTCCAGGGCGTCGGCGATACCACGCCAGCCCGTCTCGCGCCGTGGCGGCTGGAAACGGTAGGCGGAGGTGTCAGCGCCATAACGCAGACCACGGAACACGTGCACGCCGTGCTCGCGCTGGCCACGCACGCGGCCGGCACGGAGGCGTGCCACCACCTGTGTGTCATTACGTGGCCCAGGCACCGCGGAGGCAGGAAGCGCTGCGAGGGTGGCCGTGGCCAGCGCCCAGCGTCCACTGTCGCGCAGGAAACGGCGGCGCTGCAGGTTGGCATCCCCCTGGTTCAATGTGCCGCCTCCGTCGCCTGCAGCCAGCGTTGTGCCAGCAGCGGCCACACGGCCAGCGTTGAATCAGGCGGCATGCGCATGCCGAAGCCATGGCCGCCATGGGCGAACAGGTGCAGCTCGTGTTCGACACCCGCCTTGGCCAGTGCCTGCGCCATCACCTCGCTGTTGTGCACGTTGACCACCCGATCATCGTTGGCATGGATCAGCAGCGTCGGCGGCATGTCCACGCGTACGTGCTGCTGCATCGAATACTGCGCGGCCAACGCCGCATCGGGCTGCTCGCCCAGCAGGCGTCCGCGTGAACCGCTGTGTGCATGCGCGCCCATGTCGATCACCGGATACACCAGCACCGCGCGTGCGGGACGCGCGCTGAGGCGATCGATGGCATCGCGTGGCGGGTAGACCGGCGCATCGAAACCGGTGGCCAGCCGTGCGGCGACATGGCCGCCGGCGGAGAAGCCCATCACCGACACGCTGTCGGCATCCAGCCTGCGCCGTGCGGCCTGGTCGCGCACCACGCGCAGTGCGCGCTGCGCGTCGGCCAGTGCCGCCTGGCGGTCGCGGCCGGCCTGCGGCAGGCGGTAGCGCAGCACGAACAGGGTGTAGCCGGCACGGTCCACCCACTCCGGCACCAGCGCGCTGTCCTCCTTGTCGATCACCACGCGCTGGTAGCCGCCACCGGGAATCACCAGCAGCGCGCGGCCGTTGGCACGGGCCGGCGTGTGCACCAGCAGGTAGGGCGCATCGACCTGGTCGATGAAGCGATCGGGGTGAGCCGGGTCATCACTGCGCTCGACCACGCGCGCCGGCCGCGCAGTGCCGGTTTCACCGGGGACCTGTCCCGCCGGCCACAGCGGCAACTGCTCGCCGGCGAGCTCCTGGCCCAGGTGTTCGCCTGCGCGCAACGGCACATCGGCCGCGGATGCGGGGATGGTCAGCAGCAGGCCTGACAGCAACAACAGCACACGGGAAAAACGCATGGTGGAAAGGGCTCCAACGGGGAGACAACAGAGTGGCCGAGGTCACCGGCAAGCGCTCGTGATGCGCTGCGGCTTGCACGATGACACCGGTTTACCATATACACCTCCTGCAGACGCTGTCGATGGGCAGTGCAACAACGCCAGAGGGAGACCGTTCTTGAGCAACGAACACGGCATACATGGGCAGACGCCGGCGCCGGACGATGCGGCCGCGATCGCCCACGCTTTCACCACCGCGCGCCGCAGCGGCCAGGCCTTGCCCGGCTTCCCGGGCCTTGTCCCGCCTGACCTGGTGGCTGCCTACCACGTGCAGGATCTGGCCATTGCCAGCTGGGATGACCAGGTGGTGGGCTGGAAGGTCGGCTACATCGCCGCCGAGCGCCGCGATGCGTCCGGGGACGACCGCCTGCTGGGCCCGGTTTTCTCGCGTCAGCTGCAAAATGCTACCGGTGGAACAGTGGACATTCCGGTGTTCGTCGGCGGCTTCGGCGCGGTCGAGGCGGAGTACGTGCTGGAGCTGTTGGAGGACGCTCCCGCCGCACAGCTGCACTGGACGCCCGAGCAGGCTGAAGCGCTGCCGGCGCGCCTGTACATCGGCGTGGAAGTGGCCAGCAGCCCGCTGGCGACGATCAACGAACTCGGCCCGCGCGTGGTGGTGTCCGACTTCGGCAACAACAACGGCCTGGTGCTGGGGCCGGAGATTGCCGATTGGACTGCCCGCGACGAAACCGACCTGCGCGCCGAAACCCTGATCGAGGGCGAGGTGGTCGGCACCGGTGGTGCCACCCGGCTGCCCGGCGGCCTGCGCGCGGCGTATGCGTTCGCGTTGTCCCGTTCGGCGCTGCGCGGCCGGCCGTTGCGACGGGGCGACCTGATCGCCACCGGCAACGCCACCGGCATCCATGACATCACCGTGGGGCAGACGGCGCTGGTGCGGTTTGCCGGCTTCGGCGAAATTGCCTGCAGGGCCGTGCCGGCCGGGTAACCGCCGCACGATCCGGTGAACACGCGCGGGAGGGCGCAGATGATCACACGACGACATTTCCTGGCCGGCGGCGCTGCTGCGCTGGCCACCCCGATGCTCGCGGCCTGTGGCCGCGGGCCCGCCGATGCCATCGACGGCGGCCAGCTGCTGACGGCCACCGACGTGCACGTGGCCGACTATCCCACCGTGACCGCGGTGAAGTGGATCGGCGAAACCCTGCAGCGCGAAAGCAACGGTCGCCTGCGCCTGCGGCAATACCATTCGGGCCAGCTCGGTCGCGAATCGGAAGCGATCGACATGGCCCGTTTCGGTGCCATCGACATCACCCGCGTGTATGCCGGTGCGTTGAACAACGCTTTCCCGCTCACCCAGGCGCTGTGCCTGCCGTACGTGTTCGAGTCGGTGGCGCACCAGCGCGCCGCACTGGATGGCGGCATTGCCGATGCGGTGCTGCGTGGTTTCGAGAGCCGCGACCTGGTCGGCCTGGCCATCTATGATTCCGGCGCACGCTGCTTCTACAACACCAAGCATCCGATCGTGCAGCCCGGTGATCTGCACGGGCTGAAACTGCGTGTGGCGTCCTCGGACATCTTCATCCAGCTGATGCGCCTGCTCGGCGCCAACCCGACGCCGATGTCGCTGGGCGATACGTTCTCCGGCATGGAGACGCACATGATCGACGGCGCCGAGAACAACATGCGCAGCTTCCACTCCAGCCGCCACTTCGAGGCCGCGCACTACTGGTCGCAGAGCGATCACTCGTATGCGCCGGACGTGCTGTTGATGTCGCGCGCCAGTTTCGAGCGCCTGCAGCCGGCCGACCGCCAGCTGCTGCTGGAGACCGCGCGCGCCTCGGTGAAGGTGATGCGCGAGCAATGGGATGCGTCCGAAGATGCCGCGCGCCGCGCGGTGCTGGCCTCGGGCGTGAAAGCCAACGAGGTGGACCTGCCCGCCTTCCGTGCCGCCGCCCAGCCGCTGCTGCAGCAGTACCTGCAGCAACCCGAGCTGGCTGCGCTGGTCGCCCGCATCCGTGCCGCCGCCTGAGGACACTGCCATGACCGAGACGACGATTTCCACCGGACCCGGACCCGGCCCCGGCCAACGCCTGCTGGACCGCATCGCCGACATCGCCATCCATGTCGCCGTGGCCGCGCTGCTGGGGCTGGTGGTGGTGCAGGGCTGGCAGGTGTTCGCCCGCTACGTGATCAACGATTCGCCCAGCTGGACCGAGCCGGTGACCCTGCTGCTGCTGGCCACCGCCATGAGCCTGGGCGCGGCCTGCGGCGTGCACACCAATCGCCACTTCGGCTTCTTCCTGCTGCACGCCTACATGGGCCCCGGCCTGCGCCGGGTGGTGGATGTGTTCACCCAGCTGGTGGTGGCCGTGCTGGGCGGCTTCATCGCGTTCTGGTCGGCCGACCTGCTGCTCGATGGAATGGACATCAAGACCGCCGGCGCCAACCTGCCGCAGAGCATCAACTACCTGCCGCTGGCCGTGGGCGGTGCGCTGATGCTGTTGTTCGCGCTGAACCGTGCGTGGAAAGCGCTGCATGCCGCGGCAGCCGACGCCGACGACGCTGAAGGAGATCGTTGATCCATGGGCATCACCATCCTGTTCTCTGTTTTTGCCGCGCTGCTGCTGTTGGGCGTGCCGGTGGCCTACGCGCTGGCCGCCGCTGCGCTGGCCACCCTGCTCTACCTGGACATTCCCAGCATCGTGCTGGTCCAGCAGATCTCCGCAGGTACCGGTTCGGCCTCGTTGATTGCCATTCCACTGTTCATCTTCGCTGGCGAGATCATGATGCGCGGCGGCATCTCCGAACGCCTGATCGCCCTGGCGTCATCGCTGGTCGGGCGCATGCGCGGCGGCCTGGGCCAGGTCTCGATCCTGTCCTCGCTGTTCTTCGGCGGTGTATCCGGCTCGGCCATCGCCGATGTGTCGGCGGTGGGCGGCACGATGATTCCGCAGATGGTCAAGCGCGGCTACGACCGCGATTTCGCGGTCAACGTCAGCATCACCGCTGCGCTGGTGGCGCTGCTGGTGCCGCCGTCGCACAACCTGATCCTGTTCTCGGCCGCCGCCGGTGGTGGCCTGTCGATCGCCGACCTGTTCGCCGCCGGCATCGTGCCGGCGCTGCTGATGACCCTGGCGTTGATGATCACCGGCTACGTGGTCGCGCGTCGCCGTGGTTATGGCGTGGAAGTGTTCCCGGGCTGGCGCGCGGTGCTGCTGCGCATCGTCTCCGCCCTGCCCGGCCTGGGTCTGGTGGCGCTGATCTTCGTGGGTATCCGCGCCGGCATCTTCACTGCGGTGGAAAGCGCGGCCATCGCCGTGGTCTACGCCCTGCTGGTCACCACCGTGCTGTACCGGCAGCTGCGCTGGCGTGAGTTCTTCGACACCGTCATCCATGCCGCGCGCAGCACCGGCGTGATCCTGTTCGTGATCGCCACCGCGGCGGTGTTCGGCTGGCTGCTGGCCTACCTGCAGGTGCCTGCGGCGGCGGTGGACTTCCTGCAGTCGTTCGCGCACAGCCAGTTCATGGTGCTGCTGATGATCGTGGTGATGCTGCTGCTGCTGGGCACCTTCATGGACCTGGCACCGATGATCCTGATCTGCACGCCGATCTTCCTGCCGGTGGCCAAGGCCTATGGCATCGATCCGATCCACTTCGGCCTGGTGCTGGTGCTGACCGGTGGCCTCGGCCTGGTCACGCCGCCGGTGGGCTCGGTGCTGTTCATCGGTACCGCCATCGGCAAGATCAGCGTCGGCCAGAGCATGCGCACGATCTGGCCGTTCTGGTTCGCCGCGCTGGGCGTGCTGCTGATCGTCACCTTCTTCCCGTCGCTGTCGCTGTGGCTGCCCGCCGCGCTGCGCGCCTGATGAGCGGAGGCAATCACATGACACCGACGCTGCACCGCACTGCTGCAACCGCCCTGCTCGGCCTGCTGCTGGCCGCGCTGCCTGCCCTGGCTGCCGACCCCGCGCCCGCGCAGTGGAAGCGCGGCATCGAGCACCAGCGCCAGGGCGACCTTGGCAACGGTACCTTCCTCAACCCGGTGCTGGCCGGTGACAGGCCCGATCCGTCGGTGCTGAAGGACGGCGAGGATTACTACCTCACCCTGTCTTCGTTCGACGCCTACCCCGGCCTGCCGATCTGGCACTCGCGCGACCTGGTCAACTGGCAGCCGCTCGGCCATGCGATCACGCAGAACGTAGGTGCGATCTGGGCGCCGGACATCGTCAAGCACCAGGGCCGCTACTTCATCTACTTCCCGGCGCGCACCGGTGAGCGCCGCAGCAACTTCGTGGTCTGGGCCGATGACATCAAGGGCCCGTGGAGTGCGCCGATCGACATCGGCCTGGGCGGCTACATCGACCCCGGCCACGCGGTTGGCGAGGACGGCAAGCGCTACCTGTTCCTCAGCGGCGGCGACTACGTGCAGCTGGCCGATGACGGCCTGAGCGTGGTGGGTACGCCCAAGCATGTGTACGACGGCTGGCGCTACCCGGAAAGCTGGGACGTGGAGGCCTACGCGCAGGAAGGCCCGAAGATCCACTTCCGCGATGGCTGGTACTACATGACCACCGCGGTGGGCGGCACCGCCGGCCCGCCGACCGGGCACATGGTGATCACCGCGCGCTCGCGCTCGATCCACGGCCCGTGGGTGAACGCGCCGAACAACCCGATCATGCGCACCCGGTCGGCCGCTGAACCATGGTGGTCGCGTGGCCACGCCACGGTGATCGAAGGCACCGACGGCCGCTGGTGGATGATGTACCACGGCTACGAGAACGGCTTCTGGACGCTGGGCCGGCAGGCGCTGCTGGAACCCATCGAATGGACCGCCGATGGCTGGTTCGTGGCCAAGGGCGGCGATCTCGGGCAGCCGCTGCGCAAGCCATCGGGCAGCGCGCTGGCACCGCACGGCATGGCCCTGTCGGATGCTTTCACCGGCCGTACGCTGGGCCCGCAGTGGGCGTTCTTCAACCCGGCGCTGGATGAATACCGGCGCCTGCGCTTCAGCGGCGATGGCCTGGTGCTGCAGGGCAAGGGCAGCACGCCGCGCGACGCCTCGCCGCTGACGACCATTGCCGGGGATCCGGCCTACCAGTTCGAGGTGCAGATGGAGATCGCCCCCGGCGCGGTGGGCGGTGCCCTGCTGTTCTACAGCGACCGCCTGTATGTGGGCGTGGGCAGCAACGGCGAGCAGTTCGTCATGCACCGCTACGGCGAGGAGCGGCCCACCCGGCTGGCGGCCAGCGCCAAGGGCGGCCGGCTCTGGCTGCGGGTGACCAACAACCGCCACATCGTCACCATCCATTCCAGTGCCGATGGCCAGACCTGGCAGAAGTATCCGGTTCAGATGGAAGTGTCCGGTTACCATCACAATGTGGCCGGCAAGTTCCTGGCACTGAAACCGGCCCTGTATGCGGCCGGCAACGGTGCGGTAACCTTCCGCAGCTTCCGCTATCGCGCGCTGGACTGAGCGCGCGCTGGAATCCCCAGGCTTATCGGGTTCACTACATGTCAGTGCGCAACAAGAACGATGCCGCTACGCCGGCATTGGCAAAGGGCAAGGCAGCCACGATCAACGACATCGCGCGACTGTCGGGTGTATCCAAGAAAACGGTTTCAAGGATCATCAACAACTCGCCGCTGGTGCGCAAGGACACGCGCGACAAGGTGGAAGCGTTGATGCGCGAAGTCGGCTACACCCCCGACCCGCTGGCCCGTGGCCTGGCCTTCCGCCGCTCGTTCCTGATCGGCATGGTCTACGACAACCCCACCGCGCAGTACATCGTGGACATGCAGTACGGCGCGCTGGATGCGCTGCGTGGCTCCAGCTTCGAACTGGTGGTGCACCCCTGCGACAGCCGCAGCCCGGGCTACATCGACGGCGTGCGCCGCTTCGCCCAGCAGCAGAAGCTGCATGGGGTGATCCTGGTGCCGCGTGCGTCCGAGGACCAGGCGCTGGCGGACATGCTGGACGAGATCGGCTGCCGCTTCACCCGCGTGGCTGCGCTGCCGCTGGATGAAACCTCGCAGATGGTGGTCACCCACGACCGCGACGGTGCCGCCGAAGCGGCCGATTACCTGCTTTCGCTGGGCCACCGTGACATCGCCCTGGTGACCGGCCCCAGTGCATACCGCTCGGCGCACGAACGCACCGCCGGCTTCATCGAGGCGCTGTCGCAGCGTGGCATCGAGCTGCCGAAGGATCGCATCATCGAGGCCGGCTACACCTTCGAATCGGGTGTGGCCGCCGCCGAGAAACTGCTGCTGGGCAAGCGCCGTCCGACGGCGATCTTCACCGGCAACGATGAAATGGCCGCCGGTATCTACAAGGTCGCGCTGCGTGCGGGCATCAACATTCCGCGCCAGCTGTCGATCGTCGGTTACGACGACAGCCCGCTGGCCTCGCGCCTGTGGCCGTCGCTGACCTCGGTGCGCCGGCATACCCGCGACACCGGCCGCACCGCTGCGGCCATGCTGATCCAGCCCGAAGGCCAGCCTGCGCTGCAGATCGCCAGCGTGCGCCCGCACCTGATCGTGCGCGATTCCTGCCAACCGCCCGAGGACTGATTCCGCAGGAATCAGTCCTGTAGGTCACGACCGTTGGTCGTGACACCTTTCACGGATCAGTCCGGTAGGTCACGACCGTTGGTCGTGACACTCCACCCGCCCTCCCCCCATCGATCGCACCTGCCGATGCCGTCCAACCACCATCGTGCAGCGCAAAATGACACCGGTTTCCTGTCTGGCTAGAATCGACCGTGAACCGTGCCGGGGCCGAACCATCGGCCCGCCCCCTGCTCTGGAGAAGCCATGTACTGCAAGACCCATTACGCCACCCATCCCGACGCCATCAAGGGCGCCAGCAACGATCAGCTGCGCGAGCTGTACCTGCTCGATGGCCTGTTCAACGCCGATGCGGTGACCCTGAAGTACACCCACTACGAGCGCTTCGTGCTGGGCGGTGCGGCGCCGGTCAACGGCCCGCTGTCGCTGCCGGCGCAGACCGAACCGGCGTCGGCCGCTGGCCATCCGTTCCTGGAGCGTCGCGAGCTGGGCATCATCAACGTCGGCAGCGGCACCGGTACGGTCACCGTCGATGGCACCGTGTACACGCTGGGGCCGAAGGATGGCCTGTACGTGGCGATGGGCAGCAAGGACGTCGTCTTCGCTTCGCAGGACGCCGCCAACCCGGCGCAGTTCTACCTGGCCTCGACCCCGGCGCATGCGCGCTTTGAAACCAGGCAGCTGTCGATCAAGGACGCGGTGGCACTGGATCGCGGCGCGCTGGAAACGAGCAACGAGCGCACCATCTACCAGTACATCGTGCCGGCCACCTGCCAGTCCTCGCAGCTGCTGCTGGGCCTGACCGTGCTCAAGCCGGGCAGCGTCTGGAACACCATGCCGCCGCACCTGCACGACCGCCGCAGCGAGGTCTATTTCTACTTCGACCTGGGCGACAGCGACCGCGTCTACCACTTCATGGGCGAGCCGGACGCACAGCGCCACATCGTCATCCAGAACAACGAAGCGGTGGTGTCGCCGCCGTGGTCGATCCACATGGGCGCCGGCACCAGCAACTACGCCTTCATCTGGGCGATGGGTGGCGAGAACCTGGATTACACCGACATGCACGTGCTGGACATCTGCCAGCTCAAGTAAGCGCCGGGCGGCCACCGCGCACGCCGTGCCGGTGGCCACCTGCCCCGCATCACGCACGCCTCTACCAAGGAACGCATACGCAATGACCAATCCCTTCAGCCTGGAAGGAAAAGTCGCTCTGGTAACCGGTGGCAATACCGGCCTGGGCCAGGGCATCGCAGTGGCGCTGGCTGCCGCAGGCGCCGATGTCGCCGTGGCCGGCATCGCCCCGCCCACCGAAACCATCGAGAAGATCACCGCGCTGGGCCGCCGCTGCCTGGCGGTGGAAGCCAACCTGATCAGCATCGAGCCGGTCGAGCGCGTGGTGCGCGAAACGCTCGAAGGCCTGGGCGGGCTGGACATCCTGGTCAACAACGCCGGCCTGATCCGCCGCGCCGACGCGGTGGATTTCAGCGAGCAGGACTGGGACGACGTGATGAACGTCAACATCAAGTCGGCCTTCTTCATCTCGCAGGCTGCCGGCCGCCACTTCATCGAACAGGGCAGCGGCAAGATCATCAACATCGCCTCGATGCTGTCCTTCCAGGGCGGCGTCCGCGTGCCGTCGTATACCGCCAGCAAGAGCGGCATCGCCGGCATCACCCGCTTGCTGGCCAACGAGTGGGCCGGCAAGGGCGTGAACATCAACGCCATCGCGCCGGGCTACATGGCCACCGACAACACCGCCGCGCTGCGCGCCGATGCAGACCGCAACAAGGCGATCCTCGAGCGTATTCCGGCCGGCCGCTGGGGCAACCCGGAAGATCTGGCCGGTGCGGCGGTGTTCCTGGCCTCGTCGGCGTCGGACTACGTCAATGGTGCAGTGCTGCCGGTAGATGGTGGCTGGCTGGCGCGGTAATGCTTGGTTTTCGGTAGTGCCGGCCACTGGCCGGCATTTCCACCGATGCTCCACGCATCCATGAGGTTGCCGGCCAGCGGCCGACACTACCAGGGCCCGGCCATGCGGAAGTTGTTGTTGCTGTTGCTGCTGTCGAGCGCCGCCGCGCATGCGGCGCCGGTGCGATTGTTCATTGCCGGTGACTCCACTGCGGCCGAATATGGGCCCGAGCGTGCGCCGCAGGCGGGGTGGGGCCAGGCGCTGCAGAGCTACCTGGATCCGGCGCGCTTCGAAGTGCGGAACCACGCCAAGGGTGGGCGCAGCACGCGCAGCTTCATCGACGAAGGGCGGCTGGATGCGATTGGCCGCGAACTGCGTCGCGGCGACGTGCTGCTGATCCAGTTCGGCCACAACGATGCCAAGTTCGAAGACCGGACGCGTTATACCGATCCGGACAGTGACTACCCGCGGATGCTGATGCGCTACGTGCAGTTGGCGCGTGACCAGGGTGCCACGCCGGTGCTGGTCACGCCGGTGGCACGGCTGCTGTACGACTTCGGTTCGCTGCTGGATACGCACGCGCGTTACACGTTGGCGATGCAGCAGCTGGCCACACGCGAGCACGTTGCACTGATCGACCTCAACGACCGCAGCATGCGCTGGATCCGCGCGCTGGGCGAGCAGGGTGCACGCCCGTACTTCCTGTTCGTGCCCGAGCAGAAGAAGGCCGACGGCACCCATTTCAGCGTGGCCGGTGCGAATGCCGTGGCGTGCCTGGTGCTGCGCGAGGCGGTGCAGGTTCTGCCGGCGCTGCAGCCTGCACTGGTGCGCGATATCGACTGCGATGTGATGGGGGTGGGGCAGGGCGGCGATCCTGCGCGTGCCTCGCAGGTGGTGCACGAAGACACGCTGGCGCGCGCGCAACCGGGCCCACATGGCGGCGCCGGGCCGACCACGGCGTACCCGTTCTTCGCCGATGCGCAGGGCCTGCCGTTCGTGCTGCGCAAGCGCGTGCTGCACAAGGGCGCGGGCATCGGCCTGCATCCGCAGCACAAGGATGAGATCTACTACATCGTGAGCGGGCAGGGCAGCTATGTGCTGGATGGAAAACAGCACGACGTGCGTGCGGGGCATGCGCTGCTGACGCGCAAGGGCAGCAGTCATGCGCTGCAGCAGGTGGGTGATGAGGATCTGGTGGTGCTGCTGGCGTATCCGCGGTAAGAGAAACGCAGCCGAGCGTGGGCTCGGCTCTACAACGGCTCCGGGCCGAAATGCTTCAAGCCCAGCCGGGCCAGATCTTCCGGGCGGGCGTAATAGTCGTCCTCGAAGGCATGCAGCGCCTCCTGCTCCTGCTCGGTCATCGCGCCATACAGGTCGGTCAGTTCCTTGATCGCCGGGTCGTCTTCCAGCCGGTCCAGCAGACCACGCATGCCGGCCAGGATCGCGTGCGTCTGCGTTGCGCCCATCGCCTGCAATGCGCGCAGCGCCAGCTGGCAGGTCGGGTCGCCCCAGTTGCACAGGAACTGCATGAAGCCGCCGTTGTTGATGTCCGCTTCCATCCGCCACAGCGCCACCAGCTGCTGGTCTTCATCGGACAGCGCATCGAGCGACCACGCGGCCGCCTTCAGGCGCGCCAGCGCGGCCTCGTAACGGTCATCCCACACTTGGTTGAGGATATCGACCACACCTGCCTCGCGCGGCGGCAGCAGGGCGGGCCAGTTCACGCCCAGGCCATTGGCGGTGGCGACCCAGTGTGCGCGCTGTTCGGCCGTGGCTTCGAACAGCGCAGGCGCCCAGCGCAACGGCTGCCGGGTGCGGCGGCCGTCGGCCAGGGTCAACAGGATGAAGTCGTCGTTGAAGGCGACGTCGGTCACGCGCAGGGTGGCAAACACATCAGTCATGCCGTGCAGGATAGCGGAGACCTAGGATTGGCCCCCTAATCTTCAAAAGCTGCAGACGCTTTTGAAGTTTAGCCGGACCTCGGTTGTCGCCTCACACATCCCCGCCGTCCGCCCAACCCTCACCCGTACCCGCCTGGAACACGCGGTCGTCGGCCTGCACATCGCCCGCCGGCAGGTGCGCCTGGTCGGCCAGCGCGGCATAGATCGGGGTGAAGTCCGGCGACGTCGCCTGCATCAGCTGCTCGAAGCTGTCGATGACGAAGTAGGTCTTCTGGAAGGTGTCGATGCGGTAGCGCGTGCGCATGATCCGCTGCAGGTCGAAACCGATGCGGTTCGGTGCGGCGGACTCAAGCGAGTTCAGCGATTCACCCTTCGACGAGACGATGCCGGCGCCGTAGATGCGCATGCCTTCGGGCGTGTCGATCAGGCCGAACTCCACCGTGTACCAGTACAGGCGGGTCAGGTTCTGCAGCGCCTCCGGGCCGATCGCATGTGCTTTGACGCCGCCGCGGCCGTAGGCCTCCATGTAGTTGGCGAACACCGGGTTCATCAGCAGCGGCACGTGGCCGAACAGGTCGTGGAACAGGTCCGGTTCGGCGATGTAGTCGATCTGGTCGGGGCGGCGGATCCACCACGTCACCGGGAAGCGGCGGTTGGCCAGGTGGTCGAAGAAATCCAGTTCCGGCAGCAGACCTTCCACGCCGACCAGGGTCCAGCCGGTGGCCGCGCCCAGCACTTCATTGAGCTGGTCGAAGCGCGGGATCATGTGCGCGCTCATGCCCATCTCGTCCTGCGCATCCAGGAACTCCTGGCAGGCGCGGCCGACCAGCAGTTCGCGCTGGCGCTGGTACAGCGTGCTCCAGGTGGCGTGGTCGTCGGCGGTATAGGTGTCCCACGGCTGCTCGACGAGCGCGGTGGTGTACACCGGCACGTAGCCCTTGTCGGTCTGCTGGTGTTCGACGCGGCGGGGCTGGGCGAGATCCATGGAAGACTCCTTGACGGGATACCCACGATGCTAGGGCAGGGGGCGCGCAACAGGGTTGCAAAAGTTGCGCGGATTGACCTTGTTGGCGCAATATCCTTGCGTACTCACCATGTTGCGGGGCAACAATGGCCGGAGAAGTCCAGTTCGATCGCACGGATATACGTCTGCTGGCTGAAATCCAGCGTGATGGTCGCGCCACCAACGCGGAGCTGGCGACACGGGTGAACCTGTCGCCGTCGGCCTGCCTGCGTCGCCTGCAGCGGCTGGAAAGCGAAGGGGTGATCGTCGGCTATGGCGCGCGCCTGGAGCCACGCCGGCTCGGTCTGGGGCTGCAGGCGTTCGTGCGCGTCCAGCTGGAAAAGCATGACCAGGCCGCGATCGGGCACTTCGTCGACAGCGTGCAGGCCTGGGATGAAGTGGTGGCCTGCCACGCCCTGACCGGCGACATGGACTATCTGCTGCATGTGTATGTGCGCGATCTGGAGCACTTCTCGCGTTTCCTGCTGGACAGGCTGCTCAACGCCGGTGGCGTGGCCGATGCCAATTCCAGCTTCGTGCTGCGCACGGTGAAGGGTTTCCAGGCGTTGCCGTTGTCGCAGCTGGAATGAACCGGCGGCCGCGGTGATGTTTGACGGCGCGCGCGGGCTGGCCGAGCATCGTGGCCCGCGGCGGCCGTACACACGCAGGCCGCGCAGTGATTCCCTCTGGCTCCGGCATGTCTGATACCCCATCCCCGACGTCTTCCCCGTTGTTCCTTCCGCTGCGCGAGCAGAGCCTGCTGCGGCACCTGAGCGACGGCACGCCGCCGGACACACCGCTGGAGCAGGCCGGCCTGCTGGTGGCCATGCTGTGCCGCCGGCAGAGGCCACCGGCCACCCAGCTGCAGCGGTTGCTGCACGACGCCTGTGCGCTGTTCGCCGCCGATGATGGCCCTGCTGCGCAGGCGCAGCTGGCGGCCAGCGCTGGACAGGACGCGCGGGCGCTGGAGGCGTGGCTGGGCGTGCTGGCCGCGCAGGACGTGCTGCTGGCACCGGACGAGGTGATGGAGGCGGTGCTGGCTGTATCGCCGGATGCGTATCCCGGCGCGGACTTCCAGACGGCGTGCAGGATCACCCTGGAAGAGCACACGATCCACTTTCCGGCGACATCGCTGGCCGAAGGCGATGACGAAGACGCCGGCGATGACGAACAGACAACGCATGCAACCCAGCACAACGGCCTGTTCACTTCCGAACAGGCACGCGTGCTGCGTGCGATCGCGGCCAATCCCGATGAATTGATCGACCTGCAGGCCTATGCCGGCACCGGCAAGGGCCATCTGGTGCTGGCGCTGCTGCAGGCTCGCCCGGGCCGTTATACCTACGTGGCGCCCACGCGTGGCCAGGTCGAGGCATTCCGCGCGCGGCTGCCGGCCGACGCCGGCACGCGCCTGCTGACCCAGATCGAGTTCGCCAACGCGATCGCCCGCCATGCCGCCGCCAACGGCCTGACCGGTGGCTTCGTACCGACCTACCGGCAGAGCACGCTGACCCTGCGCGAGGCGGCCGCCCGACTCGGCCTGCCGGCCATCGGTACGCGCCGGCCGGACCAGGTCCTGATGATCGCCCTGGACGCCATCAACCGGTGGTGCGCGTCGTCAGCGCCGAGCCTGCAGGCCTGGCATTTCCAGCGCTCGCTGGGCGCAGCGCAGCTGGAAGCCACGCCGTTCATCGCGGCCGCGGAGTTCGTCTGGCGTTGCATGTTCGATCCGGTCGTGCAGAAGGGCGGCTGCCTGCGCCTGGATGCCGGACACATCGGCAAATGGCTGGCCCTGCGTGCTGTGCCGCTGCCAGTGTCGTTGGGCATGGTGCTGGTCGATGAGGCGCACGATCTCAGCCCTGCATGGAAACAGCTGCTGGCCACCCACGCGCCCGGCGTGGTCAGCCTGGGCGATCCGCATCAGCGGCTGAGCGGACGCGTACAGCGCTGGTCATCGGCGAAAACGCTGGAGATGCACCAGTCGGTGCGGCAGGGGCGGCAGGTCGATGCCCTGGTCAACCAGTCACTGGCGTTGGACGATCTCGGTGAGCCGGCGCCTTTCGTGGGGGCCAGCGACCGCGCCACCGGCCTGCGCCGCTATGACGACTGGTCGGCGGTGCCCAGCACCGGCGCCCGCCTGTACGGCAGCCTGTGGCGGATGCTGCTGGAAGCCAACGAGTTGGTTGCGCGCGGCGCGCGCGTGCATCTGCATCCTGCGTCGCGGCAGGCGCTGTTGAAAGAGGTGGACGGTCCGATCGACGCCTGGCGCAGCGCCGCCGCTGGCGGCCCCGGACAACGCTGGGAAAGCTTCGTGCAGGTCTGTGCCAAGCGTGGACAGGCGGACATCCCCGCGCTGTTTGCCGGTGGCTTCGATGCTGCGGCGTTGCAGCGCCTGCTCGGGCAACTGGTCGATGCGGACGAGGCCAGCGTCGTGCTGTGCCTGGCCCAGCACGCCAAGAACCTGCAGTTCGCTACCGTGTCCATGGCGCCGTGCTGCTTCGACAGCGGCCATGATGCGCGCGCGCTGCACAGCCCGGTGCGCGCCGCCTATGTGGCGATCACCCGTGCCCAGCAACAGCTGTGGCTGCCGGGGGACGCGATGGAGCAGTTGCAGCTGAGCGCACAGCGGCATGACCGGGCGGTGGATGAGCGGCGCCGGCAGCGACGCCTGGCCAGTGGTTACCCACCACCGCGGCGCTGACCGCGGCGGCCGTTCAAGCGCCGCGCGTCAGCACTTTTCCTTGCGGCCCATCAGCTTGCCCAGGCGCGAAGGCTCGTCGCACTTGGGCGCAGCCACCGGTGCCGGTGCCAATGCGGCGGCGCGGGCCTTCTGCAGCTGCTGGATCTTGGCGCGGATCTGCGGCATCGCCGCCATCGCGGCCTTCTCGCCTTCCAGGATGGCCGTGCCACGCTGGCTGAAATCGGCAGCGCCGATGTCCAGCACCTTCGGCCGGATCACGATGTCGGCGCGCGCCAGTTCCTGCTCGCCCAGGCGCTGGCCCATGATCGAGATCGACTGGTTGACGATGCCGAGCATGCCGGTCGGTGCCTTGCCGCTGGCCTTGCTGGAGATGTCCACGGCGATCACGAACTCGGCACCGAGCTGTCGTGCGGCATCCACCGGCACCGGGCTGACCACGCCGCCGTCGATGTAGTTGCGGCCACCGATCTTCACCGGCTCGAACACGCCGGGGATGCTGCTGGAAGCACGCACCGCCTGGCCGACGTTGCCGCGCACGAAGATCGAACGCTCGCCGGTTTCCAGCTGGGTGGCGACGGCGGCGAACGGCTTCTTCAGGCGCTCGGCCGGGCGGTTGGCCACCTGTTCGTTGACGTAGTCCTGCAGCTTCTGGCCCTGCACCAGGCCACCGGAGAACAGGCGTACGTCGCGGATGCTGGCTTCATCCAGCGCCACCGCCTTGCTCTGCATCTGGAAGGCGTCCATGCCGCTGGCATACAGCGCGCCGACCACGCTGCCGGCACTGGTGCCGGACACCACCACCGGTTCGAAGCCGTTGGCCTCGAGCATCTTGATCACGCCGATGTGTGCAAAGCCCTTGGCCGCGCCGCCGCCGAGCGCGATGCCGATCTTCACCGGCTTGGCCTGCAGAACCACGGTGGGCTGCGCGGGCGGGGTGGGGCGGACCTCTTCACCACCGCAACCGGCCAGCAGGCCGAGCAGGGCGACGGACAGCAGCACGCGGGGGCGGAACAGGCTCATCGGCAGTGCGCTCGCGGCGCCGGATTCAGGAAAGGGCGCCAGCATACCGAAGGCGTGGCAGGCCGGGCAGGGTGGGCCGGCTCCCCATTCATGAAATCGCCTGCCGCCGACTGGGTAGTGGGGGGGGGGGGGGGGGGGGGGGGGGGGGGGGGGGGGGGGGGGGGGGGGGGGGGGGGGGGGGGGGGGGG
>NZ_JBYTEK010000001.1:0-257711 GCF_058783335.1 Stenotrophomonas sp. FW305-C-20-S1
GGCATGGCCCGGCGCTACCAGAGCCAACCCTTCGGTAGCGCCGGGCCATGCCCGGCGAGCGCAGCGGTACATGACCGCCGAAACGAAAAAGGCCGCGATGCAGGGCATCGCGGCCTTGGGCTCCAGCGCTGGCGCGTGGAATCAGCGGATCTTGTTGAACAGCGACATCGACTGCATCTGCGAGAACAGCGTCTGTGCCGCCTGCAGCGCGGTGCTTTCCAGCTGGTACTGGCTCAACGCATCGGCGTAGTCCAGGTCGCGCATCTCCGACAGCGTGGTCTTCAGCGTCACGCCATTGGCCTCACGCATCTCCGCCGCGTTGTCCAGCGCCTTCAGCTGCGCGCCACCGGCAGCGCGCGAATCGATCATCCGTTCCGCCGCGCGGCCGACATCACGCAATGCGCTCTGCAGCTCGTTCTGCTGCGCGGCCATCTTCGCCGGGGTGCCGGTATCGGCATCCAGTGCGGCGATCAGCTTGTCCATGGTGCCGAAGATGTCGCGGCTGCTGGCGGCCTGCACGTTGAAGCTGTCACCTGTTGCCGGCGCGCCAGCGATCTGCAGGCGAACGCCATTGATCTCCAGTTCGCTGCCGGCCTTGTAGGTGCCGGTGCCGGTCACGTTGCCGGCACCGTCGAGCACTTCGTACTGGTCGGCCGCGGTGAAGCGCACGCTGAACGATTGCCCGTTCCAGCTGTCGCTGCCATCACGGGTGATGTTGGTCAGCACGCCGTTGCCGGCGTTGCCTGCCGCTGCGCTGCCATCGACGAAGCCATCGCCGGTGGGGATGCGCAGGAAGATCTCGCTGCCGGGCAGGGCGTCGCGCACGTAGGTATCCGGGCCGACTTCCACCTGGCGCTGGGTCTGGTCGCCGCGATAGACGACCTTGCCGTCAATCTTGGCGAACGGCGGATCGCTGTCGTTGGTGCCGCCGAACACGTAGCGACCGGTGCCGTCGCTGCTGTTGGCCAGCGACAGCAGGCCCTCGCGGATCTGGTTCAACTCGGTGATCAGGGTCTTCTTGTCGGGCGCACTCAAGGCGGGATTGCTGGCCTGGATGGTCAGATCGTTGACGCGCGCCATCAGGTCGTTGACCTGGGCCAGGGTGTTTTCCTGCACGCCCAGGCGGTTCTGCACGTTGTTGCCATTGAGCTTCATGCGTTCCAGTGCGGCCAGGCTGCGGTCCAGGCCCACCGCAGCGCCTGCGGCGACCGGATCGTCCTTGGCGCTGACGATCTTGCTGCCGGTGGCGATCTGCTGTTCCAGGTGGCTGAGTTTGGCCTGCTTGGCCATCATCAGCGCTACCGACTGGCTGTACATCATTCCGGTGGAGATGCGGTTGCTCATCGGCGCACGGCTCCCAGGATGGTCTGGAACATGGAATCGGCGGTGGAGATCAGCTGCGAGGCGGCCTGGTAGGCCTGTTGCAGGCGCAGCATGTCGGCCGCTTCCTCATCGAGGTTGACGCCGGACACTTCGTCACGCGCTGCCTGTGCCTGGTCGGCGATCACCTGCTGCGCCCCCAGCGAATACTCCGCCGAACGCGCTGCTGCACCGACCTGGGTGGTCAGCCCGCCCAATGCGCCGCCCAGCGTCACCGTGCCGGCGTTGAACGCCTTGGCCGATTCCACCTTGGACAGCTTGGTGGCATTGCTGTTGTCCGAAGAGCCGGCCGGAGTCGGGGTGATGTTGAAGGTGTCGCCATTCTTCGGCACGCCATCGAGCACGAAGCTCCAGCCGTTGGCGCTGATGGTCTGCCCGGGCGTATAGGTCTGCGGTGGGCCGCCATCGATGGTGTAGGTGGTGGCCGAGGTGAACACGATCGCAGCCGGATTGCGCAGGTTGGCGTTGGCCGCATCGGTCACGGTCACGCCGCTCAGCTTGCCGGTGCCGGTGTTGGCCAGTGCGGCAGCGCCCTTGATGGCGGCGGCCGCGGCAATGCGCGACGGATCGGTGATCGCCATCTCCAGGCTGCCGGCTACGCCAGCCGTCGGCTGCAGCAGGAAGCGGTCGTTGGCCGCCGGGGCACCGCCCACCACCAGCTTCACGCCGTTGATGATCAACGGGTCGGCAGCGGTACCGGTGCCGGTCAGCGGCACGCTGGCGCCGGTGTCGGCGCGGCTGGCGGCCCAGTTGCTGCCATCGAACTTGAGCACGATGTTCTGTGCTTCCAGCTTGCCGAGGTCGCCGTAGCTGGCGGTGATCGCGCCGGTGCCGGTGTTGCCGGCATTGCCGGTGACACGCGGCGTGCCGATGTTGAAGAAGTCGCCGCCCATCTGTCCGTACAGATCCACGCCTTGGCGATGGGTGCTGTTGAACGTCTCGGCCAGGCCCACAGCCAGCTTGCCCAGTTCGGCCTGGGCCGGGGTCAGCACGGTGTCGCGGAATTCGAGCAGGCCGCCGATCTGGCCGCCCACGGCCTTCGGGTCCAGGGTGATGGTGCCGCCCTGGGTCTGCAGCGCCAGCTGCAGGCGCTCGGGCTGGTACGGGTCGGCCACCGTGGTGACTTTCGATGCAGTGGTGCCCACCACCAGCGCCTGGCTGCCGGCGGTGTAGACGTTCATGATGCCGCCGTCCTGGATCACCGCGGTGCCGCCGGTGTAGCCCACCAGCTGCGAGATCAGCTGGTCGCGGCGGTCAAGCAGGTCGGGCGCGGCGTTGGCGATGTTGGTGCCGATGGCACCGTTGATCTGCGCGATCTCCGACGCCAGCCGGTTGACTTCGGTGGCACCGGCCATCAATCCGTTGTTGACCTCGCCATTGAGGTTGTTCAGGTGGGTGTTGAGCTGGCTGAAGCGATTGGCCAGGGCCTTGGCGCCATCGAGCATGTTCTGCCGGTCGGCCGTACCCGCTGCGTTGGAGGACAGGCCGCTGACGGTATCGAAGAAGTTCGACCAGACCCCGGCCACGTTGGTGGCCGCGTCGGAGAACAGGGCATTGACCCGGTCGGCCATGCCCGAGAGCTGCTTCAGGCGTGCCAGTTCGCCGCCGCTGTCGAGCAGGCGCGAGATCGCCAGCTGGTCGGCGGCGCGGCGGATGTCGACGATGCGGGTGCCGTTGCCAACGTCACCATAGCCGTAGTTCTGCGGGGTGGCGGTGGCGAAGTCGACCTTCTGCCGGCTGTAGCCGGGAGTGTTGAGGTTGGCCACGTTGTGGCTGGTGGTGGCCAACGCACGCTGGAAGGCGAGCAGGGCACTGGTACCGGTGGAAAGTACGCTGGACATGGGGTTCCTCAACGACGGGTGATACCCAGCGCCGCGGTTGCGGTGCTGGCGAAGGTCTGGCCGATGCGTGAGCCGGCGTCGGCCACGGCGGCCACGGCGCGCTCGATGGTCGGGCCGCCGGCGATCGCGGCGATCTTGGCCGCGTAGCGCGGGTCGGTGGCGTAGCCGGCGCGTTGCAGGCCGCGCGCGAAGCCCTGCACATCGGTGCCGGCCTGCAGCGCCTGCTGGTAGCGCGGGCTGGTCTTCAGCAGGCGCACGTAGTCGGCAAAGCTCTCTGCAGGCGAGGTGTAGGCGCGGAAGCTGGCGGTCTCGTTGCGGCGCACGCCATCGACATACTCATGGGTGCCGGCGGTAGCGCTCTGGCCCTTCCAGCCGGTGGCCTTGATGCCGAACAGGTTGTGCGAGGTGCTGCCATCGGCATGCTTGATCTGGCGCTTGCCCCAGCCGGTTTCCAGCGCTGCCTGGGCAACCAGGGCGCGGGCGTCCACGCCCAGTTCCTTGGCCGCGCTCTGTGCGTGCTGCCAGATGCTGGCGACGAAGCCTTCCGGGGTGTGTGCGCCCAACTGGGCGACGGCGGTGCGCGTGGCCAGTGCATCGGCCGGGGTGCCGCTGCTGCCGCGGTTGCTGGCGGTCGGCGCCCACTGGTCGCTGGCAGCGGCCCAATCGGCGCCACCGATGGCACCGGCATAGGGATCGTCGGTACCCAGCGAACGGTGCATGCCGCTGCTTTCCCGGCCCGCAATCAGGTCCAGCGCCTGCTCCATCGGGGCGACGGAGGACTGCGCGCCATCCTGCACACCGGCCGCCATCTGCTGCAGCATGCGCACGGCCTGGCCGGCGTCCTGCAGCGGCAGCGACGGCGCCGCCGGCGCATTGAGCTGGTAGGCGCGGCTGGCCTTGGCCGGGTCCACCCGGGTATCCAGCGCCGGGCCATCGGCCTGCGCGCCGGACAACTGCCGGGTGATCATGCTCGACAGGCCCAGGCCCTTGCCGCGGGTCATCGCCTCGGCGATCTTCTGGTCGTACATCTCCCGGAACATCTTGTTTTCACCCGGGAACAGCGAATCGCCGAAGCTGGCGTCACGCATGCTCTTGACCAGCATCTGCGCGAACTGGCCTTCAAGCTGGCGCGCTACCTTGTCGATCTTGGCCGGGTCGTTCTGCTGGGCCGGGCTGAGTTCGAATGCGGGAGTGATGCGCATGTCAGATCACCTCGAGCTCGGCGCTCAGGGCGCCGGCCTGCTTCAGTGCTTCCAGGATCGCGATCAGGTCACCCGGTGCCGCGCCAACGGCGTTCACCGCATGCACGATCTCGTCCAGAGTGGTGCCGCCGTTGAACTTGAACATCCGGCTGCCATCGTTGGTGGCGGTGATGGTCGACTGCGGCGTGGCCACGGTCTGGCCACCGGCAAAGGCGTTGGGCTGGCTGACGTTGGTGTTTTCCTGGATGGTCACCGTCAACGAGCCATGCGAGATCGCGGCCGGGCCGACACGCACCTGCTGGCCGATGACCACGGTGCCGGTACGCGAGTTGACCACTACCTTGGCCGGTGCAGCGCCCGGGGTCAGTTCCAGGTTTTCGATACGGGCCAGCAGGCCGATGCGCGCACCGGCATCGGTGGGCGCACGCACGGCAACGGTGCCGCCGTCCACGGCACGCGCCGAACCCTCGCCGAAGGCATTGTTGAGCGCACCCACCATCCGCGAGATGGTGGTGAAGTCGCTGTTGTGCAGGTTCAGGGTGATCTCGCCGCTGGCGCCGAACACATCGGGCAGGGCGCGCTCAACGGTCGCACCGTTGGGGATGCGGCCGACGCTGGGCACGTTCACCGAGACGCGCGAACCGTCCTTGCCCTGTGCACCGAAGCCGCCCACGATCAGGTTGCCCTGGGCAATCGCGTAGACCTGGCCGTCGGCACCGCGCAACGGCGCCATCAGCAGCGAGCCACCGCGCAGCGACACGGCGTTGCCGATCGAGGACACGGTGATGTCGATCGGCTGGCCGGGCTTGGCGAACGGCGGCAGTTCGGCGTGGATTGCCACTGCCGCCACGTTCTTCAGCTGCGGGTTGACGTTGGCCGGTACGTTGACGCCCAGCTCGCCCAGCAGGTTCTTCAGGCTCTGCACGGTGAAGGGCGCCTGGCTGGTGCGGTCGCCGCTGCCATCCAGGCCGACCACCAGGCCGTAACCCACCAGTGCATTGCCGCGCACGCCACCCACCTGGGCCAGGTCCTTGATGCGCTCGGCGCTGGCGGGGGCAGCCACCGCAAAGACCATGAACACGGCACAGTAGAGCGACGCTGCGCGTCGCTGCCAGGAAGAAGAGAAGGAGAGTTTCATGGCCATACTCAGAACGGCGTCAGGCCGGAGTTGAAGAAGCGGCTCAGCCAACCCATCGCGTTGGACTGCGCAACAGGGCCGCGGCCGCCATAGACGATGCGCGCTTCAGCCACGCGGCTGGAAGGCACGGTGTTGTCCGCGCTGATGTCGCCGGGGCGCACGATGCCCTGTACCTGCACCAGCTCATCACCCTGGTTCAGGCGCAGGTTCTTCTGGCCCTGCACCACCAGGTTGCCGTTGGGCAGGCGCTGCACCACGGTCACGGTCACGTTGCCCTGCAGGCGGTTGCTCTGCGCGCTGTTGCCCTTGCCGGTGAAGTCGCGTGCGCCCTTGGCCGTTGCACTCAGGATGTCCTTGCCGCCCAGGGTGACCGGTGCGCCGAGAATCGACGGCGTGCCGAGGCTCAGGTTCGATTCCTTGTTGGTGGCGGTGTTGGCGCTGGTCTGCGCGGTGGTGTTTTCCAGCAGGGTGATGGTCAGCAGGTCGCCGACATCGCGCGCACGGCGGTCCGAATACAGCTGCAGGGTCGGGCCGGCGGCGTAGATCGCGCCGGCGGTCGGTTCGGCCTGCGGCGGCATGATCGGCTGCAACGGCGCCATCGTCGGATAGGGGCGCACGTCGCCAGCGATCACGCAGCCGCCGAGCAGGGCAGCCACGGCGCAGGCGAGGGCAGTACGGGCGAAGGAAGAAAGGGGCGACATGGCAGTTTCCCGGTGAGGGCGATCAGAGCTTGTTGCTGAGGTAGCCGAGCATCGAGTCGGTGGTCGAGATCGCCTTGGCGTTCATTTCGTAGGCGCGCTGGGTTTCGATCATCGACACCAGCTCTTCCACCACGTTGACGTTGCTGCCTTCCAGCGCACCCTGCACCACGGTGCCCAGGCCGTTCAGGCCGGGATTGCCGTTCTGCGCCGGGCCGGAGGCGGTGGTTTCCAGGAACAGGTTTTCACCACGTGCCTGCAGGCCCGCCGGATTGACGAAGTCGGTAAGGGTCAATGCACCGACTTCCACCGATGCCGCGCCGTCGGCCATCTTCACGCTGATGGTGCCGTCGGTACCGATGGTCACCGACTGCGCGCCTTCGGGAATCTGGATGCCCGGCTGCACCGGGTAGCCGCTGTTGGTGACCAGCTCGCTGTCCTGGTTGATCTTGAACGAGCCGTCGCGGGTGTAGGCCGAGCTGCCGTCGGGCATCTGCACTTCGAAGAAGCCGCGGCCGTTGACCATCACGTCAAGCGCGCGGCCGGTCTGCTGCTGGCTGCCCTGCTCGAAGTTCTTGGCGGTGGCCACCACGCGCACGCCGGTGCCGATCTGCAGGCCGGTGGGCAGCTGGGTCTGTGCCGAAGAGGAACCGCCGGGCTGGCGCACCTGCTGGTACAACAGGTCCTCGAAGCTGGCGCGGTCCTGCTTGAAGCCGGTGGTGTTGGTGTTGGCGAGGTTGTTGGAAACCACCGACATGCGCATCTGCTGCGCATCCAGTCCGGTTTTCGCGATCCACAATGCCTGGTTCATCTTCGGAGTCCTGTCTGGGTGAAGCCGGCCGCGCGGTGCGGCCCATGGGGTAGGGAGTGCAAGCGGCGTGCCAGCACCGGCGCGGGCCGGTGCCGGAATTCCGTCAGCTGCCCAGGCGCAACAGGCTGTTGGCGCTGCGCGCGTTGTCATCGCCGTGCTTGATCACCTGCACCTGCATTTCGTACTGGCGCTGCAGCTGGATCATCTGCACCAGCGCGCCGGCGGCATCGACGTTGCTGCCTTCCAGCTGGCCGCTGTGCACCGCCGTGCCCTGCGCCTGGGCGAACGGCTGCAGCGGATCGGTATTGCGGAACAGGCCATCCAGGCCGCGTTCGAGGCGATCATCCGGCGCCTGCACCACCTTGATCCGGCCGATCATCGCCATCGTCTGCGGGCCTTCGCCCTGCGGGATGATCGAGATCGTGCCGTCGTTGCCGATCTCCATCGCCTGGTAGGGCGGAATCGCGATCGGGTTGTTGTTGTCGTCCAGCACCGGACGGCCGCTGGAGGTCACCAGCTGGCCGTTCGGAGTCACCGACAGCGCGGCGCCACGGGTGTACGCCTCGCTGCCATCGGTGGACTGCACGGCAAGCCAGGTGCCGGTCTGCAACGACAGGTCCAGCGGCTTGCCGGTGATGTGCTGCGCGCCGGCCGTGCGGTTGAAGCCCGCATCGACGTGCAGTGCATCCACCCGCGAGGCAAAGCCCGGGCCACGGATCGGGAAGGCTTCGGTGTTGGCCAGCGCTTCCTTGAAGCCGGGGGTGTCCGAGTTGGCGAGGTTGTGGCTGAGCGTTCCCTGCGCCTGCAGGGAGGCGCGGGCACCGGTCATCGCCACGTAAAGGGCTTTATCCATGCGGGGAGTTCCGTGACAGGGTCAGCAGGTCATCAACGGATGTTGATGACGGTCTGGGTGATCTGGTCCTGGGTCGTGATCATCTGCGCGTTGGCCTGGAAGTTGCGCTGCGCGGTGATCATGTTGACCAGCTGTTCGGTCAGGTCGACGGTGGAGGATTCCAGCGAACCGGCCTGGATCTTGCCGAGGTTGGAGGTGTCGGCGGCGCCGGTGCGCGGCGTGCCCGAATCGAAGGTCTCCACCCACAGGTTGTTGCCCTTCTGTTCCAGGCCCTGCGGATTGTTGAAGCTGGTCAGTGCGACCTGGCCCAGCGGCTTGTCGTCGCCGTTGGAATAGCGGGCGAACACCACGCCGGTTTCCGAAACGGTGATCTCGTTGAGCTTGCCGGCCGCGTAGCCATCCTGCTGGGTGTTGCGCAGGGCGAACTTCTCGCCGTACTGGGTCGAGCCGCTCACATCCAGCGTCATGTTCAGCACGCCGGCGCCGGTGGTCGGGGTGAAGGTGCCCAAGCTGATCTTGCCGCTGGCCGGTGCGGTCAGCTTGCCGGCGTTGTCGAAGGTCAGCGGGGTGGGCGTACCGGCCGGCTGGCCATCGACGTAGTTGTGCACCGTCCAGGCGTTGGTGGCCGCTTCCTTGACGAAGTAGGACACCTGGGTGTGGCTGACGCCCAGCGAGTCATACACGGTGATGCCGCCGCTGGAATGGCTGTAGCTGTTGGAATTGGTGGGGTCGAAGGTGGTCACTGTCGGCTGCTTGGCATTGCCCGGCAGGGTGAAGCCGACCTTGACCTCGCTGGTCTGCTTGGGCGGGCTGTCGGTGGTCAGCAGCTGCAGATCGACCAGGCGGCCGGCGTCGAAGTTGGTGCCGTCTGCGTTCGGTGCGAACACCTGCAGGCGTGCGCCTTGCGGGTTGACCACGTAGCCGGCGGCGTCGGTCTGGAAGTTGCCGGCGCGCGAGTACACGCGTGCACCGTTCATGTTCATGGTGAAGAAGCCCTCACCGGAAATGGCCATGTCCAGGCTGCGGCCGGTCTGCTCGTTGTTGCCCTGGATGAACTGCTGGGCCACGTTGGAGACGCGCACGCCCGAACCGATCGCGTTCTTGGACAGGCCGTAGCTGGTGGCGGCAAACAGGTCGGCGAATTCCGCGCGCGACTGCTTGAAGCCGGTGGTGTTGACGTTGGCCACGTTGTTGGCGGTGACGCTCAGGTCCGAGTTGGCAGCGTTGATGCCGGACAGGGAAATGTTGAAGCCCATGGGATGCTCCTGTTGGATGCGGTAGGTGCGGCTCAGCTGACGCGGAGCACGTAGTCGAGAGGGGCCGTGCCCAGGCCCTTGAGATTCAGGTAGAGGCCGTCGGAACCGACGGTCACGCTTTCCACCGGTGCCTGCACGAAGGTGGACAGCTTGGTGCTCTTGCCGGTGGTGTCGACGTGGTTGGCGACGATGTTGTACTTGCCCGGCTCCATGCGCTTGCCGTTGGCATCCTTGCCATCCCAGGTGAACGCGGTCTCGCCGGCGGCCTTGGCTTCAACGCTGATCGAGGTGACCTTGGCGCCGTTGGCGTCGGTGACGTCCACGGTGACGATGCCGGCGGCCGGCGCGGCAACCGTGCCCTCCACCGAACCTTCCTTCTCCAGCACCAGCTTTTCCGACGGCACCAGCACCTGGTGGCCGACCAGGGCAGCGCCACGCAGCACCTGGTCGCTGGCCATCGACTCCTGGAAGCCCTTCACCGACTTGTTCAGATCGGTGATGCCCTGCACGGTCGACATCTGCGCCATCTGCGAGACCATCTGCGTGTTGTCCATCGGCTTCAGCGGGTCCTGGTGCTGCAGCTGCTCGGTCATCAGGCGCAGGAAATCGGCCTGGTCCAACGTGTTCTTCTTCTTGGTGGCGTTGCTGTTGGGGGCGTTCAGGCCGAGTGCGGCGTAGACGTCCTGGTTGCTTTGGTTGTTGACGGCAGTGGTCATGGCGGTGTCCGGTGCAGCGGGCCTCAGCGGCCCATGGTCAGGGTGGCCAGGGCCAGTTCCTTGGCGGTGGTCAACATCTCCACGCCGGCCTGGTAATTGCGCGAGGTCGAGATCAGGTTGACCATCTGCGCCACCGGATCGACGTCGGGCTGGTAGATGTAGCCATCGCCGTCGGCCAGCGGATGGCCCGGCTCGTAGCGCTTGATCGGCGCCGCGTTGCTCTGGGTGATCTCCTTGACCTGCACCGAGGTGATGTTCGGATCGGTCTTGCTGGTCACCGCCTGGAAGATCGGTTCCAGCGGCTTGTACACCGCGTCGGCCGAGCCGGCGATGCTGTCAGCGTTGGACAGGTTGGAGGCGATGGTGCTCATGCGCACCGACTGCGCCTGCAGCGCGGAGCCGGCAATATCGAAGATCGGCAGGTTGCTCATGGCTTATTGCCCCGTGATCGCGGTGAGCATGGAACGCACCTTGCTTTCGACGAAGCTCAGCGAAGCGCGGTATTCCAGTGCAGCGCGGCCATAGGCGGCGCGTTCGGCATCGGGGTCGACGGTGTTGCCGTCGATGCTGGGCTGTACGCCCTCGCGGGCCACCTGGAACGGGTTGAGGCCACTACCGATTTCGTAGTGCTGCTCGTTGGTGGTGGTCATCAGGCCGTTGGCATCCAGCCCCTGCGCATGGCGAAGGGCCGAATCGAAGTCCAGGTCCTGGGCCTTGTAGCCGGGGGTGTCGGCATTGCCGAGGTTGCTGGCGATCAGCTTCATGCGCTGTTCGCGCAACGGCATTGCCTGGGCATGGACGCCCAGGTAGTCGGTAATCAGGTTGCGCACGGTGCACTCCCACGGGAACGTTGCCCGGGAAGCTGCAAGCGGTGTGCCAGAACCGTGGTGCGCAACATCGCGCTCGCCGGGCATGGCCCGGCGCTACCGTGGGTCGGAGCAGGTGTCTGGTAGCGCCGGGCCATGCCCGGCGGAGACGCGTGCGGCGGCCTTACGCCGCCATCGCCACCTTGCGCAGGCGGTCCAGCACGAAGTCGGCCAGCTCGTGCGGCGAATACTTGGCGACGAAGGCGTTGGCACCCACGCGCTCGACCATCGCATTGTTGAATACGCCCGACAGCGAGGTATGCAGCAGCACGTACAGCCCGGACAGGCCGGCATGGCGCCGGATTTCCGTCGTCAGCGTGTAGCCGTCCATCGCCGGCATCTCGATGTCCGAGATCACCATGGCGTAGCGTTCGGCCGGGTTTTCACCCGAGGCATGGATCTGCAGCAGGTGGTCCAGCGCCTGTTTGCCGTCCGAGAGCAGGGTCGCGCCCACCCCCAGCTGGTCCAGCACGCTGCGGATCTGCTGGCGCGCCACCCGCGAATCATCCACCACCAGCACCTGCAGCTGCGGGGCGTCGGCGGGCATCGCCATGGCCGGGTCGAGCACGGCCTCACCGCGCACCTGGGCGATGTCGGCCAGCACGCTTTCCACGTCGATCACCTGGATCAGCTCGCCCTGGAAGCGGGTCACTGCGGTCAGGTAGCTCGATTCAGCGCCCAGTTCCGGCGGCGGGTGGATGTCTTCCACCGCGATGTTGACGATGCGCTCCACGCCGCTGACCAGGAAGCCCTGGATCGAGCGGTTGAACTCGGTCACCACCAGGTAACCGGGTGCGGTGTCCGCATCGGGCTCGCGCTCGGGGTGGCCGATGGCCAGGCCCAGGTCCAGCACCGGCACCGAACGGCCGCGTACGTCGGCCACGCCGGCGAACTGGCCGGGCAGGCCGGGTACCTGGAACAGTTCCGGGCGGCGCAGCACTTCCTGCACCTTGAAGACATTGACGCCAAAAAGCTGACGTCCGCCGAGGCGGAACAGCAGCAGCGCCAGGCGATTGTGGCCGGCCAGTCGGGTTCGCTGGTCGATCCGGTTGAGCAGGTCATGGGACATGGCTGCTGTATCGGCGCGGGCAGGGGGGAACTTGAGGGCGAGTGCAGCGCCGGGCCCAGTGAGATTTCCGTGGCCCGTCTGTGGCACGCAGCTTGCACGCGTCTGGGCCAGGTCTTACCGACAGGAGGCGCCATGCGCCGCATTGCTTCTTTCCTTGCCATTGCAATGGCCGTGGCCGCGCCGTGGGCAACCGCAGCCGACTGGCAGCCGGTGGCCAGCATCCGTGCTGCCGCGTTGTCGACCCTGGCCGCCGGCACTGAAGGTGAGGCCGTGGTTGCTGATGCGCTGCGCCTTCCGCGTTGCGGCGGCGCATTGCAGGTGCAGCCCACGGCAAACACCACCGTGGAAGTGAGTTGTCCCGACGCCGGTGGCTGGCGCCTGTTCGTGCCGGTGAAGGTGCGCCGCAACCAGACCGTGCTGGTGCTGACCCGAGGCATCGGCACTGGAGAATCCATCGCCGCTGCCGATATCAGTACTGCCCAGCGTGACGCGGCACGGATTGCCGGTGCAGTGCTGGCCGATCCTGCCGCAGCGATCGGCCGCATCGCCCGTCGGCCGTTGCCGGCAGGAACACTGTTGTCGAGCAACGATCTGGTTGCACAGCGTCTCATCAAGCGAGGAGACAGTGTGGCACTGGTATCGCGGCGTGGTTCGGTCGAGGTCCGCATCGCCGGCCGCGCACTGGGCGATGCCGGGCAGAACGAGCGCGTCTCTGTGGAAAACCTGTCCTCGCGCCGTATCGTGCAGGGCACGGTGGACGCGACCGGTGACGTAATCGTGGCGCGTTGAAATAATGCAGAATTCCCCTAAAGATCACGGCCCTGCGGCCGTTATCCCTTGTGTACGGCAACTCCAGGACACCCCATGAGCCAGAAAATCGACGGCAACCTGCAGGTCCCCCAGGCACTGCGCAGCGTGACCACCCCGGCCGCCAAGCCCGGCGTCAGCACCGATTCGGCGGCACGTCCAGTCGAGGCGGCCGACAGCCTGCGCCTGACCGGCGAAGCCACCAACCTGCAGGCCATCGAGCGTGAGCTGAGCACCGCCCCGGCGATCGACGCCCAGCGTGTTGCAGCGGTGCGCGAATCGCTGCAGAACGGCACCTACAAGATCAATCCGGACGCGATCGCTTCGCGCATGCTTGAACTGGACCAGCAGCTGCAAGGATGACCGCGGCGATGAGCGAGCCGCTGCAGCGCCTTGCCCAGGCCCTGGACGTTGAACGCCAGGCCCTGGTCGAGCACGACGTGCATGCCCTGATCCGTGCCACCGGTGCGAAGCTGGAAGCGCTGCGTGCGCTGGAAGGCGCGCCACCGGTGGGCGAGGGCGAGCAGCTGCAGGAACTGGCCGAGCGCAACCGCGCCAACGGGGTGCTGCTGTCGCGGCGCCGGCGCGAGGTCAACTGGGCACTGCGCCAGATGGGCCGCACCGAAGAGTCCTCGGCATACGATGCCAAGGGCCAGTCGCATACCGTCACCGCGCGGCGGCCACTCGCCGTCGCCTGACAGGACCGGCGGTCGGCTGACCGCCCGATGGCGGCTGTAGGCCGCCGCATGAACGCGTATATTGGGCGCCTGTTTGATCGCCCCGAGCCGCCGTGTCTGCCGCCAACGTTCTGGTTACCGCCCCCCTTCCGCCGCAACCGGTGCTGCAGGCCCTGCTTGAGCGCCTGCGCGAGGGCTTGCTGCTGTTCACCGAAGATGGGCAGGTCGCCCTGGCCAACCCGGCCGCGCAGAGCCTGCTGGGCAGCGATGAAGGCACCTTGCCGCCGCCACAGCGCCTGCGCCAGCTGCTGCCGCCGGATGCGCTGGAACATGCGCGCCAGCACGGTCACTGGAACGGCAGCCTGCCGCTGGGCGAGGGCGTGGTCATCGCCCATCTGTACTTCCATGGCGAACCCGGTTCGGGGCACTACCTGGCCTTGTTCCGCCATATCGAAGGCCAGGAAGACTACGAACGCGAACTGCAGCAGCGCCATGCCGAACTGCGCCAGGCCTACCTGCGCTTGAACGGCACCCAGGAAAAGCTGCTGCAGTCGGAAAAGATGGCGTCCATCGGTCAGCTTGCCGCCGGCGTGGCGCACGAGATCAACAACCCGATCGGCTACGTGCATTCCAACCTGGGCAGCCTGCAGGAATACCTGCGCAGCCTGTTCACGGTGATCGAAGCCTACGAACGCGCCCTGCGTGCGCCCGACCCGAAGGCGCTGATTCCGGAAATCGACGATATCCGTGACCGCCTGGACATCGATTTCATCAGCCGCGACCTGCCGCAGCTGATGGCCGAGTCACGCGAAGGCATCGAGCGCGTCACCCGCATCGTGCGCGACCTGAAGGACTTCTCCTATTCCGGCCGCGACGAATCGTGGAAGCTGGTCGACCTGCATTCCGGCCTTGAATCGACCATCAACATCATCTGGAACGAGCTCAAGTACAAGGTGCACCTGGTGCGCGAGTTCGGCCAGCTGCCGCTGGTGGAATGCCTGCCCTCGGAGTTGAACCAGGTCTACATGAACCTGCTGCTCAACGCCGGCCACGCCATCGCCGAGCGCGGCACGATCACCGTGCGTACCGGCGTGGACGGCGACACGGTGTGGGTCGAGTTCGAAGACACCGGCGGTGGCATTTCGCCGGAACTGCGCCAGCGCATCTTCGATCCGTTCTTCACCACCAAACCGGTGGGCAGCGGTACCGGCCTGGGCCTGTCGATCTCCTACAGCATCATCAACAAGCACCACGGCCGCATCGATCTGGACAGCACCCCAGGCGTCGGCTCGCGCTTCCGTCTCGTGCTGCCGATCAAGCAGCCGCGCTGATCGTGGTCGCCGGGCATGGCCCGGCGCTATCCCTGGTCTGCGGTAGCGCCGGGCCATGCCCGGCGGATGCGGTTACCGCAGCGGCGAACGATCCTCACCGCCGTCGGCCGGCTCGACAGCCGCCAGGCCACCGTTGCTGCGCCGCTGTTCCTCGTACGTGCGGAAGGCCTGGTGGATGTGCTTGCGCAGCTCGTCGTCGTTCCACGGCTTGGTCAGGAACCGGTAGATCGCACCGCGGTTGATCGCATCGGTCACCGTGTTGAGGTCGGTGTAGCCGGACAGCACCAGCCGGATCGTGTCCGGGTACAGCATCTTCACCCGGCCCAGGAACTCGGTGCCGCTCATGTCGCTCATGCGCTGGTCGGACAGGATCACCTGCACGTCGTTGATGGCCAGCAGATCGAACGCATCGCGCACGTTGCCTGCCGCCAGGATGCGGTACCCATCGCGGCGGAACAGGCGCACCAGCGAGCGCAGCACGTTCTCCTCGTCATCCAGCAGCAGCAGGGTGCGGTCCGGCCGGGTTTCGGCGAACGCTTCGGGACGCAGGTAGCGGCGGCGCAGGGTCATGCCGGCGGCATCGGCGGACATCGGTTCGCCGAACAGGTAGCCCTGGAACACGTCGCAGTCGTTGCGGCGCAGGAAGCCCAGCTGTGCCTGCGATTCCACGCCGTTGGCGATCACCGTCATGCCCAGCTGGTGGCCCATCGCAATGATCGCGCGAGCGATCGCCGCTTCACGATTGCCGGCCGGGGCGCTCTTGATGAAGCTGCGGTCAATCTTCAGCTTGTCCACCGGGTAGCGCACCAGCGCGCTCAGGCTCGAATCGCCGGTGCCGAAATTGTCCAGGCTCAGGCTGATGCCTTCGTTGCGCAGGTTGGCCAGGGTTTCGTGGACGAAGTTGACGTTGTTGGTCAGCGCGCTTTCGTTGATTTCCAGTGTCAGCATCTGCGCCGGCACGCCGGACGCCTGGATCACGCCCATCACTTCGGCAAAGAAATTCGGGCGCAGCAGCTGCAGGGTGGACACATTCACCGCGATGGTGAAGTCATCAAAGCCCTGGTCGCGCCACAGCCGGGCCTGCTTCAACGCGCCTTCCAGCACCCACGTACCAATCTGCACGATGATGCCCAGGCGCTCGGCGGTGCGCATGAACCGCTCCGGCACCAGCATGCCCAGGGTTGGCGACTGCCAGCGCAGCAGCGCCTCCATGCCCACCACATGGCCATCGCGGGCACTGACCAGCGGCTGGTAACGCAGCTTCAGTTCGCCGTTGGGAATGGCATCAACGATCTGCCGCGCGATGATGCTCTCGCTGTGCGCGCTCGGCGGCGTGTCCACCGCGTGGATGCGCACCGCATTGCCGCCTTCGCGGGCGGCCTGGTACAGCGCATCCTCGGCATGGTCGAGCAGGCGCGAGGCATTGCTGGCGTGCTCCGGGCACAGGCTCACCCCCAGCTTGCCGGTCATGAACAGCGTATAGGGCAGTACCGACAGCGGCAGTTCCATCTGCTGGCGGATCTCTTCGGCGAAATCCTCGGCCAGGGGCAGATCGGCGGTGCGCGGCACGGCAATCAGGAACTCATCGCTGCCATGCCGCCACAGCATGCCGCGTCCGCGCAGGTAGGACTGCAGGCGCTGGGCCACCAGCACCAGGGCCTGGTCACCAACCTCCGCGCTCATGTTCTCGTTGACCGAGGCGAAGTGGTCGATGTCCACATGCATCAGCATCAGCGGGGTACCACCGGAGGCGGCTTCGGCGACCATCGCCTGCAGCTCGGGGTTGCCGGCGCCGAGGCGATCAGGTGCATCATCGATGCTGACCGGGGGCAGGTTGGGGTTCCACATGGGCTCAGTATTCCGCTGACTCGACGGCCGCCGTAACAGCGGCCTGGTAAGGAAGGTGGACATCGACGAGGGTACCGGCGCCGTGCGCCGACTCGATCCGCACATGGCCGCCCACGCTCTGCGCGCGCTCGCGCATCACGATCAGGCCCAGGCCGCGCGGGCCATCCGGATCGAACCCTTCGCCATCGTCACGGATCATCAGGTGCAGCCCGCGCTGGTCGACGTCGCGCAGCTGCAGCACCACCTGGCTGGCGCGCGCGTGGCGCAGTGCATTGGTCAGGCTTTCCTGGGCGATGCGGAAACAGGCCTGCTCGATGCTGTTGTCCGGGCGCGTGGGCAGCGATTCGATCTCGGCCTGCAGCTCGACGGTGGACGAGCGGAACAGCACGCGTGCCTGCCAGCTCAATGCCGCTTCCAGGCCCAGCGCATCCAGCTGCGGCGGCCGCAGCAGGGTGGAGATGTCGCGCAGCTTGGCAACGGTGGTATCGGCCAGGCTGACGATCTGTGCCAGGTCCTCGCCGCGCCGCTGCGCATCGTCCTCGTCCTGCGCCGCATAGGCCGACAGCTTGATCGCGGTGATCGCCTGGCCGATGTCATCGTGCAGGTCGCGCGAGATTGCCCGGCGCTCGTCCTCCTGCAGCGAGAACAGGCGGCCGGCCATCGCCTGCAGCTCGCGGTTGCTGGTCTCCAGCGCGCTTCGGGTCTGTTCGGATTCACTCAGGTCGCGCACGATCAGCAGCTTGCAGTCGCGGCCGCCGTAGCGCACGTCGCCCACCGCAATGCCAGCCTGGAAGCTGCGGCCGTCGGCGCGCTGCATGGCCACCACGCTGCTGTGGCCCGGGCTGTGCTGCGGCTGCCCGGCGCGCATCTGCGCGCGCATCCGGGCCAGATCGCCGCCTGCCACCAGGGCCGACAGCGGCTCGCCCAGCAGCGTGTGGCTGCCGTAGCCGAACAGGCCGGCCGCCCACGCATTGGCATACAGCACATGTTCGTCGGACAGGATCACCACGCCATCGGGCAGCACCCGCACCAGCTCCCGGAACTGCTCTTCGCGTTCGCGCAACAGGCGCCGCGACTGCTCACGCTCGGTCACGTCCTGCAACGTGCCCAGTATCCGGTCACGTCCGGCTTCATCCACGCCGCTGGCGGCACGCAGGTGCACCATCAGCGCACGGCCATCCATTGCCAGTACCGGCAGCAGCACGTCCACCTGCACCTGCTCACCCGAGCACAGCTCGGCCAGCACCTGGTCGGTCTGTGCGGCCGTGGCCGGGTCGGCTGCCACCAGCAGCTCGTCGAAACGATGCCAGCGTCGCGCCTCGGGCGGGCGACGGCCCAGCAGGCGATAGACCTGGTTGGAGTAACGGCCCTGGCCGGTCGACGGGTCCAGCTCCCACGCGCCGATCCGGGCCAGCTCGTGGGCTTCTTCCACGCGGGCCAATGCCTGGTCGCGCCGCAGTTGGGCCAGGTCTTCGGCCGTGCGGTCGATGGCGATCAGCAGGCGCGCAGTGTGGCCGTCGTAGTCGATCGCGTTCGAACGCAGTTCCATCTGCCGCAGGCTGCCATCACGCAGCTGCAACTGCGCGCGCAGGATGCACAGCTGCTCGGGCGCGCCGCGGATCTCCTCCAGCTTGGTCTGCAACGCCTGGTCCTGGCCGGGTGGCCAGAGCACGTCGATGGTCTGCGCCAGAAGCGCCTCGCGGTCCCAGCCGAAGGTGGTGCAGGCGGCCGGATTGGCATCGAGGATGGCCAGGCTGTCCAGGTCATACACCAGGATCGGGCCCGGGTTGCCCTCGAACATCTGCCGCAGGCGGAGTTCGGAGGCCTGCAGGCGGGCATGGGTGTGCAGCACGTGCTCGGCCAGCGGCCGCAGCAGCAGGTACAGCAGGCCGGCGCTGGCCAAAGCAAAGAACGCGCCCTTCATGCTCTGCCAGAGCGCCGCCTGCTGCGGGTCGGGCACCAGCGCGGTCACCGCGCCGTCGGTGGCGATCATCCAGGCCAGCGCCATCGCCAGGTAGCTCAGCACGATGCGCCGACGGTCGCGCCCCAGCGCCTGCGCCATCCGCGGGTCGGGAACAGGGGCGGTGCCGGTCGGTTCTACGGGCATGGACAGGGCAGGGAGGCGGGCAGGGAGAAGGGGTGCGGGCCATCTTACCGCGCAGCTGTGCCCTGGCCACTCAATTATCCGCCGCAGGCGCCGTTAACCACTGCGTGCCCCGCTGTCGGGCGTTTCATCCGGAGCAAGATCGCGTGGACCAAGGGATCATCGCCAGCCTGCTGCAGCATCCGCTCGCCTCGGCGCTGGTCATCGTCGACCGCAGCGGGCGCCCGCTCGCGGCCAATCCGGCTGCGCGCGAGCATGGCCTGCCGGCCACGGTGGCCGCCTACGCGCCGATGCTGGAAGACCTGCGCCTGCTGGCCGCCGACGGTGGCATCGTCGCCTGCACGCTGCCGGGCGGCCCGCGCGGCCACTACGATGGTCACCTGCGCGCGGTGCATGACGGCAGCGGCAACCTGCTCGCCTTCACCCTCAGCGTGCCCGAGCCGGTGCCGGTTGATGGTGGCGGTCGCTGGGAACTTGCACTGGACAGCGCCGGCCACAGCCTGTGGGACTGGGACATCCCCAGCGACCGGGTAGCGCGCACGCCCGCACTGGGTGAGGAAACGGCCACGCAGATCCTGGCGCGCGTGCACGCCGACGACATCACCCAGGTGCGCGCCGCGCTGGATGAACACCTGCACGGTGACAGTGAGCAGTACAGCGCCCAGTTCCGCTTCCGCCAGGCCGATGGCCAGTGGCGATGGGTGCTGGACCGCGGCCGGGTGGTGGCCCGTACCGCCGACGGCCAGCCGCTGCGCATGGTCGGCACCCATACCGACATCGAGCAGCAGAAGCAACTGGAAGCCCTGCTGCAGGAGCAACAACTTCATCTGCGCGAAGCCCAGCGCATCGCCAGCATGGGCAGCTGGTCGTTCGATCCGCACAGCCGGCAATTCTGGTGGTCGCCGGAATTGCGCTCGCTGCTGGCACTGCGGCAGGACAGCATCCCGGGGCAGCGACGCTGGCTCAAGCAGCTGCACCCGCGCTCACGTGGTGCACTGCGTGCGGCCTGGCGCCGCCTGTGGCGCGATGGCCGGGCCGCCAACCTCGAACTGGAACTGACCCGCGGCAACGAACCCTCGCAGCATCTGCGGTTGTGGATGCAACCGTTGCTGGACATGGACGGGCAGCCCAAGCGCCTGCTGGGGCAGGTGCAGAACATCACCGAACAGCATCAGACCGATGCCCTCATCCGCTGGCGTACCGAACTGCTCAACCGCGTGTCCGCGCTGGGTCGCATCGGTGGTTGCGAGATCGAAGTGGCGACGCGCAACATGCAATGGACCGAGGAGTGCTATCGCATCCACGGCCTGCGCAAGGAACCGATCACCCTCGACCAGGCGCTCGCGTTGTATGCCGAGGATTCGCGCGCGGCGTTTGAAGCCGCGCTGGGGCGCATCGCCGGTGGCGGCCTGCCGGAGCAGCTGGATCTGTGCTTCTACCGCCAGTCGGGGTTGCGCGTATGGGTGCAGGTGCTGATCGAACTGGACCGTCGTGATGGCCTGCCGCCGCGCTTTGTGGTCCTGTTCCGTGACATCACCCGCGAGCGCGAAGCAAACGAGCGGATTGAACTGCTTGCCCACTACGATCTGCTGACCGGACTGCCCAACCGGGTGCTGCTGGGCGAGCAGACCTCCGAAGCCATCGAGGAGGCGCGCGATCGCGGCACCTCGCTGGCGATGCTGTTCATCGACCTGGACGGCTTCAAGAACATCAACGACAGCTTCGGCCACGCCACCGGCGATGCGCTGCTGAAGGCCGCCGCAACCCGGCTGCACCAGAACCTGCGCAACAACGACCTGTTCGGCCGCTTCAGCGGCGACGAGTTCATCGTGGTGCTGCGCGACCTGGCCGAACCGGAAGATGCCGGGCACGTGGCGCGCAAGTTGATCAATTCGCTGGCCGAGCCGCTGCGCCGTGGTGACACCACCTTGAAAGTGGGCGCCAGCGTGGGCATCGCCATGCTCGGCGAGAGCCAGACCGACTTCGATTCGCTGCTGCGCGCTGCCGACGCGGCGATGTACGCGGCCAAGGAAGCTGGTCGCAATACCTATCAGTATTACAGCCAGGACGCGCTGGCGCGGATCCAGCGCCGGCTGGAGATCGAGCACGGCCTGCACGGCGCCATCGAACGCGACGAGTTCAGCCTGGCCTACCAGCCACTGCTGCACGCCCATCACGGCGAGCCCCCCGCAATCGAGGCGTTGCTGCGCTGGCATCGCCCGGGCATCGGCTACTGCAGCCCGGCAGAATTCATTCCGATCGCCGAAAAGTGCGGCGAAATCGTCCGCATCGGCGACTGGGTATTGTCCGAAGCCTGTCGCCAGGCAGCCGCGTGGGATCGTGCCGGCCTGCATTTCGAGCGCATCGCCGTAAACGTGTCGGCGGTGCAGTTGCGTGATCGTGGCTTTGCCGAGCGCGTGATCGAGATCTGCCACGCGCATGGCTGGCCGCCGCAGCGGCTGGAGCTGGAGCTGACCGAATCGGCGTTGATCCGTGACACCGACATCCTGCGCCACTGCTTCGATGTGCTGGAACGGCACGGCGTGCCGCTGGCGGTGGACGACTTCGGTACCGGCTTCTCCAACCTCAACTACCTCAACCGTTTCCCGGTCGGCCGCCTGAAGATCGACCGCAGCTTCGTGCAGGGCATGCTGCACGACTCGGGCACCGCCGAGGTGACCCAGGCCATCGTCCATCTTGGCCACGCACTGGGCATGAAGGTGGTTGCCGAGGGCGTGGAAACGCACCAGGAAGAAGACATGCTGCGCCGCCAGGGCTGCGACGAGATCCAGGGCTACCTGTACTCGCGCCCGCTCACACCGCGCGACCTGGCGCAGTGGCTGCGCCAGCAGCACCTTGCACCAGGCCGCACCGATGCCGCCAGCGAAGTGATGCTGGCGCGCTGACGTACTCATCCACGCATGGCGTGGATCTACTTCTGGGCCGGCCTTGGTGGGTGCCGACCTTGGGCAAGCTTTGGTGGGTGCCGACCGTTGGTCGGCACGGATGCCTGAGATCGCGATCAGCTATGCACAGCGCGGATTTACCTGTATTCAGCATCGGGCCGGAAGGACCGCCTCGCTGCTGCCTGCTCGGCAAGTGATTTCAGTTCAGCGAGACGATCCCGCTTGACCAGGTGCGCTGCCTCCCAGCCGCCTTCGACAACCGCGGGCGAGAAACTGTAAATCTCGTTCGGAGCCAGAGGCCCCAGGGAATCGAGTGCATGTGCATGCAAGGGCCGCTCCTCTTCGTCGGTGACGTCAAGATAAGGCCCATCCAAGACGTCCAGCAGGAACGCCAGTTTCCAGTAGCGTTCCGCCGCATCGGCGGGGCCCGGTACATCCGAGTCCGCCGAAACCTGTGCGCCGTGCGGGTCGATGCTGATCTGCACGGCGGTATTCTGCCCACACAACAGAATCTGGCCGAAAGCGGTCACTGCGTAGGCGTGAAATGTATCGGCGTGCTGCAGCGGATTGCCCTGCAGGTAAGTTTCGACAACCCCCGCATACAGGTGGGGATCGACCATGACGAGCCTGTCGTCGCGATAGCGTGCGAACCCGTCGCGTCGCCACAGCGCCAGCAGCAGGTCAGGCAAGACGCCTTCCCATGCCGCAAGTGTTGCCTCGGGAACCGCCTCGCCTTTGGAGCTCACAGTGAAGCTCTGCATGAACGCGTCGGATTCAATGCCCGCTGGTTGCGCTCCCATGCCTGGGGCGGCCAGCGCATTTCCGTCGAAGCCGATTGACAGATAGCCAAGGAACGTCAGCATCGCCTCGGCGTGTGCAAGCTGCGGGGTCGATTCGTGGGATGGAATGGCGGTTGCTTTGCTTCCTGAGACAAGCAACAAGGCGCCCGCTGGAAGGCCGTGCCACGACTCCTCCAGCACCAGATAGCGCTGCAGTGCCTCATCGGCATCATCGTCAAGGATGATGGCTGGCGGACCGTCGTGCAGGCACCCCGCGGCCACCTCGACCGCTGCGTCGATCACGCCTGCGTCAGGATCGTACGGATCGATCGGAGCGGAGTAGGGCTGTTGGAACTCTCCAAATGTCTGCAGGGCCTGCTGAAGCGCCTCGAGTGAATCGGGATCCATGGTCAATGGGTGAGGGGGTGCCGGAAGCTGCAAGGCAACTGAAAGGCAGAGGGCTGTGCTGGACATCGGGCGGCAGTCTGATCAGAGCCGGAATCGGCCTGTCACGATGAATGGCGGATTGGCCGAGGTCCATGCAAACAATCCGAAACTGTATGGCTCTGGTGGATCCATCCACGCATGGCGTGGATCTACTGCGGCGCGGCAACCAAGCGCTTCGGAAATTCGGAGCGAAGTCGTGCGCGTACCGCTTCGACCACCTCTACATAGCGTCGGCGCTGGATGAAATAGCCTATGTAGAACAGCACCAGGGCCACCAGCATCGGCCACGCAGCTGGTCGGACGAGGATGACCGGCACCAGCATCAGTGTCAGGCCCAGCGCGAACCAGCTGCACAGCCCGATCACCCGCACCTCCCTGCGCCGTGCATCGATCATCACCCGCCCGCGCATCAGCGGAAAGTAGCGACGGCCAACGCTCGGCACGAAGCTCTCGCGAAAGGCGATACTGCCGTCCGGCAGCGCGCGGAACACCAGGCAAAGCCAGGTATCGGGCGGCAGGTCATGCTCCAGACCGGCCAGTGAAAGCTGCGCCAGCTCTGCCGGCGTAGCGGCGATGCGCTGGTTGAACAGCGCGATGCCGGTGCGGAAGAAGAACGGCGCCCAGAGGGCCAGCAGCAGGAGTTCGATCAGCAGCAATGCGATCAGGGCGATGGCCATCGGTCTTCCATGAACGGGACCGGGGCATCATGCCACGTGGGCAGTTGCATCCACGCATGGCGTGGATCTACTTCAAGGCACTGCCATCCAACCCCAGGTCCCACGCCAGGCCCAGCACGTCATCGCCGGCTGCCGACGGGGCAGGGCGGGCGTCGGCCAGCTTCTGCAGCTCCTGGAATTCTTCGCGGGCCACCTCTTCCAGCTGGCGCAGCTGCTCACGTACACCCGCATTGCGCGGGCGCTCGTTCTCGTTGATCGGGGGCAGGGCGCGGATCAGGGTCATGGTGCGCTTGCAGGATGCATCCAAAGGCGGGTCACACGCAAAGGCCCCGGCAGAACCGGGGCCTCGCACGCTGCCGGACGGGGCAGCGGACATCAGGATCAGAACAGCTCGACCGTACCGGCGCCCATGCTCTGCTGGGCAACCGGCTTGTGCGGCGGGCGCTCCCATTCGCTGCGGAGTTCGCGCAGGCGGTTGCCGGTGCGCTGCAGGGCAGAGGCGATTTCTTCGTCGAACACGCCGCCATTGCGATGCAGCAGTTCCTGCAGGGCCACCGCTTCGCGATTGATCGCGGTCAGGCGGTCCAGGTGGGTATGCACGCCGCCCAGGGCCTGGGTGGCGATGTCCTCGAACTGCAGGGCGCGCACGGCTTCGGCCACGCTGCCATCGATCGAGCGCGCGCAGTCGGACACTTCGCGCATGCCGTCACCCAGCGAAGCGTTGATCTGCGCCACGTTGTCCAGCATCGCCGCCGCTTCCTGGCGCGCTTCACGGGAGCGGTCCATATCGCGCGAGGCCATGTGCGAAACCGTCTCGCGGACCTTGGCGATGGCATCCTTGGAGCTGTGCGCCAGCTTGCGGATCTGCTCGTTGAAGGTGGTCGAACGCTCGGACAGGTTGCGGACCTCGTCGGCAACCACGGCGAAACCACGACCGGCTTCACCGGCACGCGCAGCTTCGATGGCAGCGTTCAGGGCCAGCAGGTTGGTCTGGTCGGCAATCGACTTGACGTCTTCCAGCAGCGCGAAGATGCCATCCAGGTGCTGCGCCATCTGGTCGATGTGCTGCACGGTGGTGCTGCTCTGGCCGCTGACCTGCTCCAGCGCTTCCACCAGCTGTTCCATGCGGTGGCTGGCGTGCTGGGCGAAACGGGCAACGTCGAGGCCGGCGCCGCCTTCGTCACCAGCGCGGTCGACGATGCGTGACAGGGCCTGGCTCTGCTGGCGCGACTTGCGGTTCATGGCATCGAAGCTGCCGCCGAGGCTGGAGACGGCCTGACGGATCAGGTCGCGGGCGCGTTCCACTTCACCACGCGAACCGTCGATCTCGTTGCCGACGAAGTTGCGCAGTTCGGTCAGCAGCTGGTCCTGCTCACGCAGGACACGGGCATGTTCCGGGGAACGGTGCGCCTGAGCGCGGGCGGTCCACCACGCAAAGCCGAGCCAGCTCAGCGTCATCGTGGTCAGGATCGCCCAACGCAGGGCGACCGGCCATTCGAAACCGATGGCGAAGGGGAGCAGCAGGGTCAGAGCCAGGGGGGCGGCCAGACGGATGAAAATGCGTGAGTACATGGACGTTCTCGGGAGGTGCACGGAGGATGTATCGGCCGTACCCCCTTTCTCTTTAACGTCGATGTGCTCACTGAATGCGCCGGATTTCTGGCGCCGTCCGCCGGGCATGGCCCGGCGCTACCCTCGGGTGCTCGGTCGCCAGCGCCGGGCCATGCCCGGCGGGCTCCCCGCCCTCAGGCCAGCTGCCGGTCCACGGCCTCGACCATCGCCTTGCGGCTGAGCAGGAAGTCCCAGTAGCTGCCACCCAGCTGCCGCCACAGTACGGCGGCGCGCACGGCGGCCAGCAGCAGCGCGCGGATCTCGGCCACCACGCCGGCCTGGCCCAGGTAATGCGGGTTGCCCTGCACCATGACCCGCGGCTTGAGGTGGCTGATGGTGTCTGCATACAGGCCGCCCAGCGCGGCCAGCACATCGGGGTGGCCGCTGTCACCCAGCTCGGTGGCCTGGCGCTGGGCGCGCTCGATACCCGAGGCGACCTTGTTCACGGTGGCGCCGTCCTGCACGAAGCGGCGCTCCAGCTGCAGTACCGACAGGGCCAGCTTGGGCAGGATCGGGTCCTGGCCCTGGCTGCGGAAATAATTGTGCAGCAGGCGCAGGCCGGATTTCAGGGCGTGCCGATCGCCAAAAACCGCCTGCGGCGAGGACGCATCGATGCGGAACACGCTGTCCACGGCAGTGCGCACGGCAGCGGCGTCGGAGTGGCCGGTATCGGCGATACGGCGTACCTGCTGCAGGGCCTGGGCAATGCCGGCCAAAGCCAGAACGCGGTCGTCGACAGTGAAACTCATGCAGCGATTACCTCAAAAGGAGAAGGGGTGGTGCGCAGGCGCTGTTCCAGCGGCGCGTCGGTGGCGGCGATCACCGCGCCACCCAGGCAGACCTCACCGTCATACAGCACCAGGGATTGCCCGGGGGTGACTGCACGCTGCGGCCGGGCGAAGGTGACCTGCACGCTGCCGTCGTCCAGCACGTCCACGGTGCACGGCTCATCGGGCTGGCGGTAGCGGGTCTGCGCGGTGCATTCAAAACGCCGTGTCGGTGGTGCGCCGGCAATCCAGTGCGCGGTCTCCGAGCGCAGCCGGTTGGACAGCATCCACGGGCTGTCACGGTCCTGGTCCACGTACAGCACGTTGCTTGCCACGTCCTTGCCGACCACATACCAGGGCGCGGCAGGGCGGCCGCGCACGCCGCCGATGTTCAGGCCTTCGCGCTGGCCCAGGGTGAAATAGAAGACGCCCGGATGTTCGGCGATCACGCTGCCATCGCTGGGATCGAGGATCTGCCCGGCCTTGGCCGGCAGGTAGCGTCCAAGGAACTCACGGAAATCGCGCTCGCCGATGAAGCAGATGCCGGTGGAATCCTTCTTGGCGTGGGTCGGCAGGCTGACGTCGCGGGCAATCCGGCGCAGGTCGCTCTTTTCCAAGTCACCAATCGGGAACAGGGTGGCCGCCAGCTGCTCCTGCCCAAGCTGGTGCAGGAAGTAGCTCTGGTCCTTGGAACGGTCGGCGCCACGCAGCAGCAGCCACTGATGGCCGCGCTGGGCAATGCGCGCGTAATGGCCGGTGGCGATCCGCTCGGCACCCAGTTCGCGGGCCGCATCAAGGAAGTGCTTGAACTTCACTTCGCGGTTGCACAGCACGTCCGGGTTGGGCGTGCGGCCGGCGGCGTATTCGGCCAGGAAGTGCTCGAACACGCCCTGCCAGTATTCGTTGGAGAAATCGCGGAAATGGAACGGAATGCCCAGCAGTCCGCAGACCGCTACCGCGTCGCGGCGGTCGTCCTCGGCGCGGCAGTCACCGCTGCCGTCGTCGGCCCAGTTCTGCATGAACAGACCGGCCACGGCCTCGCCCTGCTGCACCAGGCGCCAGGCAGCCACGGAAGAATCCACGCCGCCAGACACGCCAACCATCACCCGTGGGCTGCTCATGCGACCTCCCGGACCAGTGCAAGCGGATAGCGCTGGCCGGCCAGGTAGTCGGCCAGCACCTGCCAGACCAGCGGGCTGCGCTGGCGTCCGGCGGCGGCCTGCAGTTCGGCCGGGGTCATCCACAGCGCCCGATCGATGCCGGCATCCAGCGGCCGCGCGGGGTCGTGCGAGACCGGGCGCGCGGCATAACAGAAGCGCAGGAACGGGGTGCTGTCACCGGCGGTCCACTGGTAGCAGCCGATGAAGGCGGTCAGTTCCACCGTCCAGCCGGTTTCCTCGACGGTCTCGCGCAGGGCGGCCTCGGCCAGGCTTTCACCCGGCTCCAGATGCCCGGCCGGCTGGTTCAGCACCTGCCGGCCCTCGATGGTTTCTTCCACCAGCAGCACCCTGCCGCCGTCGACCACCACGGTGGCGACGGTTGCATGCGGTGCCCAGCGCGGGTCCGGCGAGGTGTTCAACTCAGAGATCGTCCTTCTTGGTCAGCTCCAGCTCCATCGCGTCGGCGGTGCGGATGGCCGCATCGATGGCGTCGCTGAGCTGGTCGGAGGTGGCGTCGGCATCGATCTTCACCACGAACATCGCGGTCGACTCCTGCTTCACCCAGCCGCCCATCTTGGCGTCCTGCGAATCTTCCAGCAGGCGGTTGGCCACGGCCACCGGGAACTGCTTGGTCTGCGAGGTGTAGCCCGGCGACCAGATCTCGCGGATGTTGTGGGTACCGAAGTCTTCCACCGACGAGCGCACATAGACGATCTGGGTGCGATCGCCTTCGACATCGAACACCATCTGGTAATCGCCGTCTTCATCGACCTCGTAGGTGTAACCCAGCTTTTCCAGGTGACGGGCAACGGCCTTGTCGGCCTTCGTGCTGTCAGTGGTGGTCGCAGCGCCAGCGGTGCCCGCGGCAGCCAGGGCGATCAACAGGGCGGAGAGAAGGGTCCTTTTCATGAAGATCCTGTGAAACCAAGTGTGTGGGAAGGTGCAATTGTGACGGCGGGCGCCCGTGCCGTCCATTCCACGCGGGGCCTACGCAAGGCCGTCGCACCCCTTATAATCGGCAGATGCCTCGCGAGTCCGCCCCCGATTCCCACCACGAGCACGGCGTTGCCGTGGAGCCCGCGCGCCCGGAAGTGGCGCCGCCGCCCTTCTATCAGGTCATGCTGCTCAATGACGACTACTCCCCGATGGATTTCGTCGTGGATGTCCTGCAGCAGTTCTTCAACATGGATCTGGACAAGGCCACCCAGGTGATGCTGCACGTCCACACCCGTGGCCGTGGCGTCTGCGGTGTGTTCACCCGCGAAGTGGCCGAAACCAAGGTGGCCCAGGTCAACGAGTACGCGCGGATGAACCAGCACCCGCTGCTGTGCACGATGGAGAAGGCCTGATCCTGGCACGGCGTGCCCACCAAGGTGGGCACCTGCCAGGTTCGAGTCACGCCTCCGCCAGCGCCTGCAGGGCCATCATGGCCACCGCCTCATCGATGTCGGCCGGGTCGCCATCATCCCTGAACCACACCGCTGACAGGCCGGCACTGGCCGCGATCCAGCGCAGCAGCCGCGTGCGCTCGAGATCGGCCAGCCGGCAGACCTGTTCCACCCGGGCGTGGAAGCGCTCGGGCCGTGTTGCCACATGGATGCCCGGCCCGCACAGGTCCGGGTTGCTGAACATCGTGGTGTAGTCGAACGCGCGGTCGCCCAGCAACCGCTTCGGGTCGATCGCCAGCCAGCCCCGCGCGCCGAAATCCAGCACGTTGTCGTGGTGCAGGTCGCCATGCAGGGGCCGGATCTCCTGCTCGTCCTCCAGCAGTGCCATCGCCAGCGATCTGCACTGTTCCAGCAATGGCGGCAGCGGTGCCCTTGGTTGCAGCAGATCGGCGAACCATCTACGCAGGCAGACCAGATCTTCTGGTGGCGCGCTCCGTGGCCGGTGCAGCCGCTGCAGGACCTGGCACAGGATCATGGTGCAGGCGTCGTCCTCGCCCTTGATCGAGCGTTGCCGCAGCGAATCGCCGTGCGCCCGTTCGATCAGGATCGCCGGCCCCTCGTGGGCCAGCAGGCGTGCGGCACCGTCGCCGTTCCACCAGCGCAGCAGGCGATGGCCGTTCTGTTCCTCTGTCTCCGTGCTCACCTTCAACATGGCCGCCTCGCCAGAGGCGGTCAGCACCGGCCAGAGCCGGGCATGGGGGGTACGGATCGAAGGACCATCACGTCGCAATCGCCAGCGGCTCAGGTAGGGTTCGCTCATGTGGGTGGGCTGTCCTGGAGTGAACGATGATCAAGCGTTTGGTAGTGCTAACGCCATCTGAACGTCGCAATCCGCTAGGGTGATGGAAATCGTGTAGTCAGGCCGCATATTGTCTCCAACTGCCGCCGGAGTAATCCATGTTCAGCAAAGACCTCGAACACACCATCGGCCAGTGCTACAAGCGCGCCCGTGAGGCCCGACATGAGTTCATGACGGTCGAACACCTGCTGTTGGCACTGCTCGACAACCCGTCCGCCCAGGCCGTACTGAAGGCTTGTGGCGCCGACGCCGACCGCCTGCGCCAGGAGCTGGAGCAGGCCATCGAGGCCTCCGTGTCCCGCCTGGCCGAAGATGACGGCCGCGATACCCAGCCCACGCTGGGCTTCCAGCGCGTGCTGCAGCGGGCCGTGTACCACGTGCAGTCCTCCGGCAAGAAGGAGGTCACCGGCGCCAACGTGCTGGTCGCCATCTTCGGCGAGAAGGACTCCCACGCGGTCTATTACCTCAACCAGCAGGATGTCACCCGGCTGGATGTGGTCAATTACCTGTCCCACGGCATCGCCAAGCTGGGCGAGGAAGGCGAGCAGCCGTCCTCCTCCGAGGGTGAGGGCCGCATGGAAGGGGGCGAAGGCGAGCCCAAGGGCGATGCCCTGACCGAGTTCGCCAGCAACCTCAACGAGCAGGCCCGTGCCGGTCGCATCGACCCGCTGGTCGGCCGTGCCGACGAGATCGAGCGCACCATCCAGGTCCTGTGCCGCCGCCGCAAGAACAACCCGCTGTACGTGGGCGAGGCCGGCGTCGGCAAGACCGCGATTGCCGAGGGCCTGGCCCGACGCATCGTTGAGGGTTCGGTGCCGGACGTGCTGGCCGATGCGGTCATCTATTCGCTCGATCTCGGCGCGCTGGTGGCCGGTACCAAATACCGTGGCGACTTCGAAAAGCGCCTGAAGGGCGTGCTGACCGCGTTGAAGAAGGTGCCCAATGCGGTGCTGTTCATCGACGAGATCCATACCATCATCGGCGCCGGTTCGGCGTCGGGCGGCACCATGGACGCCTCCAACCTGATCAAGCCGGCGCTGGCGTCGGGCGAGCTGCGCTGCATCGGCTCGACCACCTTCCAGGAATACCGCGGCATCTTCGAGAAGGACCGGGCGCTGGCCCGTCGCTTCCAGAAGATCGACATCGTCGAGCCGACCGTGGGCGAAACCTACGAGATCCTGCAGGGCCTGAAGTCGAAGTACGAAGCCCACCACGGCGTCACCTACGCCGATGAAGCGCTGCAGGCCGCCGTCGACCTGTCGGTCAAGCACATCGCCGATCGCCTGCTGCCGGACAAGGCCATCGACGTGATCGATGAGGCCGGTGCCCGCCAGCGCCTGATGCCGGAAGGCCAGCGCAAGGAGTTGATCGACGTCGAGGAAGTCGAGGCCATCGTCGCCAAGATGGCGCGCATCCCGGCCAAGCAGGTCAGCGCCACCGACAAGGATGTGCTGCAGCACCTGGAGCGCAACCTGAAGATGGTGATCTTCGGCCAGGATCCTGCCATCGGCACCCTGGCGTCGGCCATCAAGCTGGCACGCTCGGGCCTGGGCAATCCGGAAAAGCCGATCGGCAACTTCCTGTTCGCCGGCCCCACCGGTGTCGGCAAGACCGAGGTGACCAAGCAGCTGGCGCTGCAGCTGGGCATCGAACTGGTCCGTTTCGACATGTCCGAATACATGGAGCCGCATTCGATCAGCCGCCTGATCGGTGCGCCCCCGGGCTACGTCGGCTTCGACCAGGGTGGCCTGCTGACCGAGAAGATCGTCAAGACGCCGCACTGCGTGCTGCTGCTGGATGAAATCGAGAAGGCGCACCCGGACATCTTCAACATCCTGTTGCAGGTGATGGACCGCGGCGTGCTGACCGACACCAACGGCCGCGAAGCCAACTTCAAGAACGTGGTGCTGGTGATGACGACCAACGCCGGCGCGGCGCAGGCCTCGCGGCGCTCGATCGGTTTCACCAAGCAGGACCACGCCACCGATGCGATGGAGACCATCCGTCGTGCGTTCACCCCGGAATTCCGCAACCGCCTCGATGCGGTGGTGCAGTTCCAGCCGCTGGGCTTCGAACACATCCTGCGCGTGGTGGACAAGTTCCTGATCGAACTGGAGATGCTGCTGCAGGAGAAGCACGTCAGCCTGTCGGCCACACCGACTGCGCGTGACTGGCTGGCCCACCACGGTTTCGACCCGCTGATGGGCGCCCGCCCGATGGCGCGGGTGCTGCAGGACAAGGTGAAGCGCCCGCTGGCCGACGAACTGCTGTTCGGCAAGCTGGTCAACGGTGGCAAGGTCAGCATCGACGTGCGCAACGACGAGCTGGTGGTCGAGGCGCAGGCCGAGCCGGAACGGCTGTTGCCGGCCACGGTGGAGTAAGGATGTGCCGGGCAGCGCCCGGCAACGGAAGCAACGACAGGGCGGCGCAGGCCGCCCTTGTCGTGTCAGCTCCTCAGCGGCTGCGCTGGCGGGCCATGCGCTGGAAGGTGGCAGCTTCGAGGGGTTCGATCCGCTCGACCGTGCAGCTGGCGCGGTCGGTCTTCAGTACGCTGCGTGAGCCGGCGCAGAGCTGGTTGCTTTCGCCCTGGGTTTCAAAGGCCAGCCGCCGCGAGGTCACGGCGCCGTTGCAGGAGGCTTTGAACACCACGCGGTAGTGCTGGTCACCATTGCGCAGCAGCACATCGCGATCGGCGCCGGCGCGGACGATCTGTTGGTCTTCGCTCAAGGCAATGCAGCTGTCACCGGCGCTTGCCGACGGCGTGTCGGCGGCCTGGGCGGCGGGTGCGATCAGGGCGGCAGTGCTGAATACCAGGGCGGCGAAGCCAGCGGGCAGGGAAGTCACGTTCATGGCAGGGGCAGGGGATGGCGATCCGGACTGGATCGGATGCCACGATGACGCCGCCGCTGCGAATGCGAATCTGCCGCAAGCATGGCTGACCGATGTCACGGTGCATTCGGTCAGGGTGCCGTCCGGCAGGGCCGGATTGCAGGCATGACAAAAGGCCAGCGTCCAGGGCTGGCCTTGTCGAGGTGGCGCAACGCGCCAGCCGCTTACTTCATTCGGTAGGTGATACGACCCTTGGTCAGGTCGTACGGGGTCATTTCAACCTTGACCCGGTCACCGGTGAGGATGCGGATGTAGTTCTTGCGCATGCGGCCGGAGATGTGGGCGATGATTTCGTGCCCATTTTCCAGACGAACGCGGAAAGTGGTGTTCGGCAGCGTCTCGCTGACGGTGCCCTCGAACTCGATGGAATCGTCTTTCGACATGTAGTCCTGTGCGGTTCAGAAAACGGCCACGCTGGGCCTAAGGCGCAGCATTTTACGCGTCAAACGCCCAGCTTGCAAAGATTGTGTTATTCCCCGGCAAAATCCGCTGCCGGCACGCGCCCGACGAGCCGGGTCCAGGCGCCTTCCCGGCCCGGCGCCTGTACCGCGCTGCGGACCTGCTGCAGAAACGGCGCACGCGGCAGGTGCTCGGCGCCCATGCGCAGCAGATGCGGATTTTCCACCTGCGCATCGATCAGTGGCCAACCCCAGCCGTGAAGCGTGCGTGCCAGTGCGGCCAGCGCCACCTTGGAGCCGCCACTTTCGCCACTGAACATGCTTTCACCAAAGAACATCGTGCCGATGGCCACGCCATAGATGCCGCCGACCAGCGTCTGCCGATCCCACACCTCGAAGGAATGTGCGAAACCCAGGTCGTGCAGCTGGCTGTAGGCATCCACCATCGCCGGGCTGATCCAGGTGCCGTCCTGGCCGGGGCGGGGCGCGCTGGCGCAGGCACGCATCACCTGGCTGAAGGCGGTATCGGCGGTCACTTCCCAGCAGTTGCCGCGCAGCTGCCGGCGGAACCTGCTGCTCAGGCGCACGCCGTCGGTACGGAACACCATGCGCGGGTCCGGCGACCACCACAGGATCGGCTCGCCTTCACTGAACCACGGAAAGATGCCGCCGGCATAGGCATTGAGCAGGCGCAGCGGATGCAGGTCGCCGCCCACCGCAAGCAGGCCATCGGGTTGGCGCAGCGCTGTCTCGGCCGGCGGGAAGGGGGCATCCGGCGCATCGGCCAGGCGCCAAGGCAACTGACGGGTCATGCCGGCATTGTATTCGTCGTGGCGATGGGCGATGTCTGGCACCATCACGCACTACCGGCAAGGAGCCCCGCATGAGCGATCCGATCACCGCCATCCTCGATGCGCACGATGCGCCGCGCACACGCAATGACAGCCTGGCCATGCTGTTGACCCTGGCCAGCGAAGACCGTCCCCAGCTTGGCGCGCTGCTGCTGCGGGCGCTGGACCGCCGCTCGCCCAGCTCCACCTTCCTCGACACCGCCTTGGATCTGCTGCCGGACGAGGCTGTCGCCCCGGTCTGTATTGACGCCTGGCGGCGCTATCGTGACGGCGAGCGCGGCGAGCTGCTGACCAGCGTGCTGGAGTTTGCTAGCTACCAGGCGCCGCACACGCTGCACGACGATTGGGAGGCGCTGCTGGAGGTCGCCATTGAGGATCACATCCAGCTGGCCTCGCAGGTCTGGCAGGCATTGCCGCCGTCGGTTGCGACTGACTGGGCGCATCGGTTGACCGAGGCAGACGACGATCGCGAACTGGAGCGGGCCAAGGCAATGCTGCTGGCCACCCAGCCGGAGACCCATGCCGCCGCCCGTGGCTACCTGGCCGACTGGAGCGACCTGGATGCCGAGGTCTGGGCGCACTGGGCGGGCTTGGCCGATGGCCCGCGTCTGCGCCATCTGCATGGCCGGCAACCGCTGCACCTGCGCTTCGGGCGCGAACAGCATCGTGCACAGGTGGCCGAAGAGCCTGCCTGGCGCAAGCGGATCTGGCGGCTGCATCCCACCTGGAATGGCGGCCAGGTGCTTCACGCCGGGCGCGTGGGCGGGCTGCTCGATGCCTTGTGCGGCAGCTGTCATGCGCCGCTGCAGCGTCTGCTGCAGTCCGATGCTGCGGCGCTGCAGCCGGACGCGGAGGGTGAGGTCACGCTCGGGCTGTGCTTGGACTGCTGTGGCTGGGAAGACCCGCCCGTGCGTTTCTATCGGCACGATGCACAAGGCATGCCGCGCTGCCACCCCAGCCAGCACTGCCAGGTGCCGATCAATCCCACCGACAGCGGCGACCTGCTGCAGGCCGAAGTGGGTCTTGCCGCGATGGACAGCCATCGCTGGCAGCAGCAGGACTGGGGCCAGTCCAATCACCGGCAGAACCTGTCGCGGGTGGGTGGCGCACCGAGCTGGGTGCAGAGCGCGCACTACCCGGCGTGCATCGATTGCGGCGAGCAGATGCCTTTCGTGATGCAGCTGGACTCAACGTTGCCGACTACCAATGAAGGCATGTTGCTGTGGGGTAGTGGCGGCATGCTGTACAGCTTCTGGTGCGCGAAGTGCCGGGTGAGCGGGCACTTCTGGCAGTGCACCTGAGCGCAGCATCCCCGCCATTGCCGTGGTAGATGCCAACCTTGGTTGGCACGCTTCTCCGACGCTACGGTTCCGCGCGGAAAGGGCCATGCCCCTGCAGCTCCTGCTGGTAGCGCCGCACATCGCGTCGCTCCTGTCGGCACCAGTCCTGCAGTGCCTCGGCGAAGTCCGCGTCGGCTACCCAGTGCCGGCTGCGCACGATGGTGGGCAGGAAGCCACGTGCCAGCTTGTGCTCGCCCTGCGCACCCGGTTCGAAGCGGGCTACGCCCTCGCGCAGGCAGTACTCGATGCCCTGGTAGTAGCAGGCCTCGAAGTGCAGGCCGGGCAGGGTGGCACCGCCCCAGTAGCGGCCGTACAGCGTGTCGCCACCGCGCAGGCACAACGCGCCGGCAATCGGTTCGCCGTCCTGTTCGGCCAGAAACAGCACCAGCCCGCGCCCCAGTGAAACCGCCAGATGGCGCAGGAACGCTTCGGTCAGCGCTGGCGCGTTGCCGTATTCCAGGAACGTCTGAAGGTAGAAGCGGTACATCGCCTGCAGATCGGCGCGGGTGGCCTCATCGCCATGCACCACCCGGAAGCTGATGCCCTGGCGGCCGACCTTGGCGCGCTCCTGGCGGATGTTCTTGCGGTGTTTGTGGTCCATCGCGCCCAGGAACTCTTCGAACGTCACCCAGTCACCCGGGTTCTGCCACTGGAACTGGATGTCCTCGCGCAGCAGCCAGTCGTCATCGAAGACTGTTTCGTCAGCCGCTGTGTGGAAGTTGATGTGTGCTGATGACACATCCAGCGCGGGCAACTGTTCGCGCAGTGCCGTCAGCAGGGCGGTGCGCTGCGCATCGTCGCGGGCCAGTAGGCGTGGGCCGGTCACCGGCGAGTACGGCACCGCGCCGAGCCACTTCGGGTAGTAGTCGCGTCCGTGCCGCGCATAGGCATTGGCCCAGGCGTGGTCGAACACGAACTCACCGTGGGAATTGGTCTTCAGGTAGCCGGGAACGGCGCCGACCAGGGCATCACCGTCCCACAGGGTGAAGTGCTGCGGCTGCCAGCCCCAGTCCTCGCGCAGGCAACCGTAGGTTTCCAGGCCGGACAGGAAGGCGTGGCTGACGAATGGATTGCGGCCATCGTGCAGGGCGTCCCAGGCGGTGGCGGGAACGGACTGCAGGGAGTCGAGGAAGCGGGCGGTGGGCATGGTTGGCAAGGATAGGCCAGGTGGATCACGAACGGTGTTGGCGGGGCTGGGTTGGTTTGTTCTGGTTGGGGATGAGGGAAGTTTGAAATGTCCATCGGTGTGCGCCTGATGCGGAATCGCTGGCGCACGGCTGGGCAGGGTGGCGGGGCGCTGCATGAGCGGCGTGTATCCCACCACATGGAGAAATCAATAATGAAGGGATTGAAGCTTGCAACTGCCGTAGTCGCGTGCAGCCTGTTCCTTGTGTCACCAGTGTTGGCTTCTAGAGCCGAGGCCTCAAGGGCAGCGGAAGACCCGGGCACCTATGCCGAGCTGTTGGCGCTGCTTGAGCGCGAGATTGGCGCCCAGTTGACGCGCCATCTGCAAGAGGAGGGCAGGCTGCGGCAAGTGACTGTGAGTGTGGCAGTCGATCCGCAAAAACGCAGGATGGTCGTCGACTTCGGCCCCGGATACCTTCCGGGCGATGAACAGAACTATGGAGAACTTTTCCTCATCCCATTGGCCGCTGATCTTCGGCACTACTCGGATCAGGCGGGCTTGGAAATTCTGGATGTGGAGTTCCTTTTTCAGGGCAAGCCAATAGAGGCGCATTTTCCAGAAGATCGCCCTATGCCGAGAGCGGCGAAATCCCGATCCGCGCACACGCAGGCTCTGGTTTCATCGAGTCATGGATATATTGCCTTGCATCCCAGTAGGGCGTGGGAATTCCAGCGCCCTGCTCCGCTCGGCCTGCAGGAGGACGTATTGAGCCCTACATACGGCGACGAACTGCAGGATTTGCTGGAGCAGCGAAGTGGATTGGTGGTGCATCGCGCTCGCAGTCGTTCTAAAGACTCGCATCCGGAGTCTGGCCACCCTTGGGAACAGATGTCCTCCAGATATCACTTGAAGGCGCTCTTCCCTGAACGTGCCGACATATGGAATGAGCTTCCAAATAGTCCCAGCAGTGATCGGGAGGTGAAGGAGGACATCCGTGCTCGTCCCAACTACGCCAATCACCTTGGCGTCGACGTAATGCTGAGCCTGCACACAAACGGAAACCCCGCCCCCGGCGTTCGCGGTGCCGAGGTCTATCATCATCGGACCAAGCCAGAGGACAAGGCGCTGGGTGACAGCATCCTGTGCGGCATGAGAGAGGTGATCCATGCGCAGCCCGGGTACGAGAGTTTTCCTGTCCGAGCCGAATCGGTTGCTGAAGGCCACGGTGAGAACCGCATTGGCACGATGCCGTCGGTGATCGTCGAGACGGCCTATCACTCCAATCCGGAGGATGTTGCCGCACTGCAGGACCCGGTCTTCCGGTCTGCTGCCATGAAGGGTGTTGAGAAGGGCTATCGCTTGTGGGCTACCGGAAAGTCCTGCGAGCCACTGACGTTGGCGCCCATCGCAGATGTTGAGATTCCCACACAGTCAGCCAGGGAGATCGAGCTTGGCCATCAGGGCAACCCTCAGTATCCGGTCACCATCGAGTTCACCTCCGCATCATGTTCTAAACCCGGCGCGTGCACGCCAACCAGAACGCTGTTCGAAGATCCCACCAAGCCGATCAGGGCAGAACTGACGTGCAAAGGATCCAACCCAGGGGTCGCCCGCTGGAGCGTTGTGCTCCGGGATGCGGATGGTGTCGCAACACCGCCTGTCGTATTCCAGCACTCGTGTGTGCAGGTCTGAGCGTCGGTTTGGTGTTCCCTACAGAGGCGGGTAAATAGCCCCCAAAAAAACGGGCGCTTTCGCGCCCGTCCCGAGCCGAGCGCAGCTCGACTCCCCAGTGCCGGGCCAGCCTCAGCTGGCCTTGCCCTGTGCATCCAGGTAACGCTCTGCGTCCAGTGCGGCCATGCAACCGAAGCCGGCCGAGGTGATCGCCTGGCGATAGTGCTGGTCGGCCACGTCGCCGGCGGCGAACACGCCTTCCACCGAGGTCTGGGTGGCGTTGCCGCCCAAGCCCGAACGGATTTCCAGGTAGCCGTTGTTCATGGTCAGCTGGCCGTCGAACAGCTGGGTGTTCGGGTGGTGGCCGATGGCCACGAAGAAGCCGTGCGCGTCGATGTCGCGGGTGCTGCCGTCCAGGGTCGACTTCACGCGCACACCGGTCACGCCGGCCTCGTTGCCCAGCACTTCCTCCACCTGATGGTGCCAGACGGTTTCGATCTTGCCGGCTTCAACCTTGGCGAACAGCTTGTCCTGCATGATCTTTTCCGCCTTCAGGGTGTCGCGGCGGTGGACCAGGTAGACCTTGCGGGCGATGTTGGACAGGTACAGCGCTTCTTCCACGGCGGTGTTGCCGCCGCCGACCACGACCACGTCCTGGTCACGGTAGAAGAAGCCGTCGCAGGTGGCGCAGGCGGAGACGCCGCGGCCCTTGAACTCGTCTTCGGTCGGGATGCCCAGGTACTTGGCGGTCGCGCCGGTGGAGATGATCAGGGCGTCACAGGTGTATTCGTGACTGTCGCCGATCAGCTTGAACGGGCGCTGAGACAGGTCCGCGGTATGGATGTGGTCGAAGATGACCTCGGTCTCGAAGCGCTCTGCGTGCGCCTGCATGCGCGCCATCAGGTCCGGGCCCATCAGGCCATGGGCGTCACCCGGCCAGTTGTCCACTTCGGTGGTGGTCATCAGCTGGCCACCCTGCTGCAGGCCGGTGATGACGACCGGCTTCAGGTTGGCGCGGGCAGCGTAGACGGCAGCGGTCCAGCCGGCCGGGCCGGAACCGAGGATGACAAGACGCTGGTGGCGGGAGGGCAGGCTGGTGCTCATGTAGACTCGCGAAAAGGTAGATGGGACAAGGCGCGGCGATGTTTGCACAGCATCCTTGGCTGGTCATAGAGTGGCGGCTGGGGCAGGGCGATTCAAGCCGATGAACAGAACAGCGCCATCCACGGGCGGTTTCAGGCCCCGTCCTCGCTTGTGCGGCAACGGATAACTGAAAACTGACGCCGTCTCGTTTATTATCAAACACTAACAGCGCATTCCAAAGGTATGGTCTAAGGTGGCGAAGCAGGTCCCCGAACGCTCCAAGTCCGACGACAAAAAGGCATCGCGTCGCTCGGCGGCAGCGGCCACGACCGACAACCCACGCCGTCAGCGCCTGTGGCGCGACCTGGGTCTGATCGCCATCGCGCCGGCGCTGCTGTATCTGGCTGCCAGCCTTTTCACCTATTCAGCGACGGACCCGGGCTGGTCACACACCGGCAGCGTGGTTGCGCCGGTACACAACATGGGCGGCCGCGCGGGCGCGTGGATCGCCGACGTGCTGCTGCAGCTGTTCGGCTACATCGCCTTCCTGCTGCCGGTGGTGCTGGGCGCGCTGGCCTGGATCGCAATGTTCGGCCTCAAACGTGAGAGCAAGGGCGAGAACGATCTGGACCCCGCGTTGCGGCTGGTCGGCCTGGTCGGCTTCCTGATCGCCGGCACCGGTTTCCTGCACGTGCGCCTGTTCAGTGGCGACGTGTCCCATGCAGGCGGCATTCTCGGCAAGCTGGTCGGCAATTCGCTCAGCGTGGGCTTTGGTGCGCTGGGGGCAAACCTGTTCGTGCTGGTGCTGCTGCTGGCCTCGATCACCCTGGCCACGGGCCTGTCCTGGTTCGTGGTGATGGAGAAGATCGGTCGCGGCGTGATGTCGCTGGCACCGTTGCTGGAGCGCAAGAAGGAGCAGGCCACCGAATGGCAGCAGACCCGCGTCCTGCGCGAGGAACGCCAGGAAGTGCGCAAGGCCGATGCCGAAGTGCGTGCCAAGCGCGAGCCGGTGAAGATCGAGCCGCGCCCGGAGCCGGTGATCGAAAAGAGCGACCGGGCCAAGCGCGACAACCAGATCCCGATGTTCCGTGGCGTCAATGGCGACGGCTCGGACCTGCCGCCGCTGGCCCTGCTGGATGATCCCAAGCCGCAGCCCGTGGGCTATGACAAGGACACCCTGGACGCGCTGTCGCGGCAGATCGAGTTCAAGCTCAAGGACTTCCGCATCGATGCACAGGTGGTCGGCGCCAATCCCGGTCCGGTCATCACCCGCTTCGAGATCGAGCCGGCGCCGGGCATCAAGGTCAGCCAGATCAGTTCGCTGGACAAGGACATCGCCCGCGGCCTGTCGGTCAAGTCGGTGCGTGTGGTCGATGTGATCCCGGGCAAGTCGGTGATCGGCCTGGAAATCCCCAACGTCACCCGCGAGATGATCTACCTGTCCGAGCTGCTGCGCTCGAAGGAGTACGACAAGTCGGCCAGTTCGCTGACCCTCGCGCTGGGCAAGGACATCGCCGGTCGCTCGACCGTGGCCGACCTGGCGCGCATGCCGCACCTGCTGGTGGCCGGCACCACCGGTTCGGGCAAGTCGGTGGCGGTCAACGCGATGGTGCTGAGCCTGCTGTTCAAGGCGTCGCCGAAAGACCTGCGGATGCTGATGATCGACCCGAAGATGCTCGAACTGAGCGTCTACCAGGGCATTCCGCATCTGCTGGCGCCGGTGGTCACCGACATGAAGGAGGCCGCCAACGGCCTGCGCTGGTGCGTGGCCGAGATGGAGCGCCGCTACAAGCTGATGAGCGCGGTGGGCGTGCGCAACCTGGCCGGCTTCAACAAGAAGGTGAAGGACGCCCAGGACGCCGGCCAGCCGATGATGGACCCGCTGTTCAAGCCGAACCCGGAGCTGGGCGAGGCGCCGCGCCCGCTGGAGACGCTGCCGTTCATCGTCATCTTCATCGACGAATTCGCCGACATGATGATGATCGTCGGCAAGAAGGTCGAAGAACTGATCGCGCGACTGGCGCAGAAGGCGCGTGCGGCCGGCATCCACCTGATCCTGGCCACCCAGCGCCCGTCGGTGGATGTCATCACCGGCCTGATCAAGGCCAACATTCCAACCCGCATCGCCTTTCAGGTCAGCTCGAAGATCGATTCGCGCACCATCCTCGACCAGTCCGGCGCCGAGACGCTGCTCGGTCACGGCGACATGCTGTACCTGCCGCCGGGCACGGCGATGCCCGAGCGTGTGCACGGCGCCTTCGTGTCCGATGAGGAAGTGCATCGCGTGGTCGAGCACCTCAAGGCAATGGGGCCGGCGGACTATGTCGACGGCGTGCTGGACGAAGTACAGACGATGGGCGATGGCGTGGTGGTCGGTGCGACCGGCCTGCCGGAGACCAGTTCCGGCGGCGGCGATGAGTCCGACCCGCTGTACGACGAAGCGCTGCGCGTGGTCACCGAGACCCGCCGCGCGTCGATTTCCGGTGTGCAGCGTCGCCTGAAGATCGGCTACAACCGCGCGGCGCGACTGATCGAGGCCATGGAAGCGGCCGGTGTGGTCAGTCCGCCCGAGCACAACGGCGACCGCACGGTGCTGGCACCGCCCCCGCCGAAGTAAGCCAAGCCCTGCCGCATTCCCGACGTCCAAGGAACCGACGCATGCTTCAACCCGTTTCCTGCGCGCTGGCGCTGGCCTGCCTTCTGGCAGCCGGCCCGGCGCTGGCCGACGCCGCCGCGACGGCTGTACCCGCAGTCGCGCCACCGTCCACCGGCAGCGATGCCGAGGCCAGCAACAACTTCAGCTTTGTACGTTATCGCGCCGACTACCAGGTGCGCGCCGATGCCGGCAACGTGCAGACTGAAACCTACGAAATCCTGCTCAAGACCAAGGCAGCGGTGGAGCAGTTCAGCCAGGTGCGGTTGAGCTACAGCGAGAAGATGGAGACGCTGGATGTGGTCAACGCCTATACGCTGACCGCCGACGGCCAGCGCCGCGAAGTGCCGGCCGATCGCATCTACACCCAGGAAAGCTATTCCAGTGCCTCGGCGGCGATGTATGCCGACCGCAAGGTGCGGGTGATCGTGTTCCCGAACCTGGCGCCGGGCACGCGGCTGTTCTACCAGGTGCGCCGGACCCAGCTGACGCCCTATTTCCCGGGCTACTTCGGCCTGTGGGAAACCTTCAATGTGTTCACCCAGTACGACGATGCCGAAGTGACCCTCAGCGCGCCGGCCAATCTGCCCATGTTCGTGGACAGCCGTGGCGTGCAGGGCAGTGACCGACCGGTGGTGAAGAACGGCCAGGCGCAATGGCGCTGGCGCTACCAGCGCCGCGAGCCGATGCAGGCGCAGAACTGGTCGGCGGCGGTGTGGGAGTTCGGGCCGAACATCATGGCCAGCACCTATCGCGACTGGGCGCAGATGGGCCGCGCCTATCAACTCAAAGCAGGGCCGGCCGCACAGGTCACCCCGGAGATCCAGGCGCTGGCTGATGAAGTCACCGCCGGCATCAGCGACCGTCGCGCGCAGGCCGATGCGCTGTACCGCTGGGTGGCGCAGAACATCCGCTACGTGGCGGTGTACCTGGGCAATGGCGGCCTGGAGCCGAACAGTGCGCAGAGCATCCTCGACAACCACTATGGCGACTGCAAGGACCACGTAACGATCCTCGAGGCGCTGCTGGCGGCCAAGGGCATCACCAGTTCGCCGGTGCTGATCGGTGCCGGTGGCGGCCCGACGCTGCCGAAGATTCCGCTGCTGGGCCGCTTCAACCACGCCATCACCTACGTGCCCGAGTTCGACCTGTACCTGGATTCGACCAGTGCCTGGGCGCGCTTCGGCCAGCTGCCCGATGGCGACCTTGGCGCGCCGGTGCTGCACACCCGCGATGCCACCCTCGCACGCACGCCGGCCAATGATCCGCAGCGCAACGCCACGGTGATGGATGTGCGCTTCACCTTCGACGCGCAGGGCAACCTGCGTGGCGAGACAGTGCCGCAGCTGAGCGACAACGCCGAGATCGGCATGCGCGCGCAGTTCGCCCAGCTCAATGCACAGAACCGGGCGCGCGCTGAAGAATCGATCATGGCCGCGTCCGGTTTCGATGGCCGCGGCCAGCTGCAGCTGCAGGGTGTGCCGGTCGACCTGACCCGGCCGTTTGGCTATCGCATGGCGTTCCAGGCCGAGGACTACGTGGACTTCGACGTGGCCGGCGGCATGGCCGTGCCCGATCCGCCCGGTGGTGAATCGGTGCGCGGGCTGTATGCCAGCGCCTCGGCGCCGGACAACGAGACGCCGTTCTACTGCAATGCCAGCCTGCGCGAGGAAACCTATCGCCTGCAGTTCCCGGCCAATGCCCCGATCATCGCGATTCCGCGCAGCCAGCGGTTTGCCAATGCGGCCGGCGAGTACCGGGTCGACTGGAGCCGGCAGGGCCAGGAAGTGACCGTGCATCACCGCCTGCAGCAGAACGCGGTGCGCGGCGCCGAGGCGCTGTGCCAGCCGCAGGACTATGCCGCGTTCCGAGCACTGTTCCGCGAGGTACGCCGCGGCTTCCGTGGCCAGGTGCTGTACGGCAAGCTGCCGGCCGCTGGCGGCTGAATCGCCGATCAGCGATCAGGGCGTCATAATGGCGTCCTGATCGCCCATTCATCTTTCGCCGGGCACACTGGCACCCAACTTTCCTGGCCGCGCGCCCACAGGATCCCTGCATGAACCTTCGCCTCCGCCGTTTCCTTGCCACCACCACCCTGGCCGTGGCCTGCGCCGCTACCGGCAGCGCCTGGGCCGGCGCCCGTGATGACCTGAAAACCTTCACCACCGGCCTGAAGGGCCTGGATGGGCAGTTCAGCCAGCAGGTGTTCGACAGCCGCGGCAAGGTCAAGGAATCCACCAGTGGTCGCGTCGCTTTGTCGGCACCGCGCCTGTTCCGTTGGGAATACGTGCGCCCGCACGAGCAGCTGATCGTGGCTGACGGCAAGAAGGTGTGGATGTTCGAGCCGGACCTGGAGCAGGCGACCGTGCGCGAGCAGGGCAAGGAAGAGCAGAACAGCCCGCTGACCGCGCTGATCAACCCGGCGCTGCTGGAGCAGCAGTACGACGTGAGCGAAGAGGCCGCCACCCGCGATGGCCTGCAGTGGCTGTCGCTGTCGCCGAAGCGCGAGACCGAAGCCAGCTTCCAGTACGCCGCGCTGGGCTTCAACGCGCAGGGCCTGGCGAAGATGGAAATCACCGACGCCGTGGGCCAGCGCACCGTGATCAGCTTCAGCGGCTGGAAGCGCAACCCCAGCTTCGCCGCCAACACGTTCCGCTTCACCCCGCCGGCCGGTACCGACGTCATCGGCAACTGATCGCAGTCGCCGGGCATGGCCCGGCGCTACCGTGGCCCGACCTGACGCGCTCTGGTAGGTGTCAACCTTGGTTGACACGCTTTCGGCCGGCTCATCCGTTGTCTGGGTGAACAATGACCTGCCACGCAGCGCCATCAAATCGCATCAGGTCCCAGGGCGTCAGCACCCACAGCGTGCTGCCGACGGAACTAATGTCAACGATCGTCGCATTTCTCAGTTCTTCGGGGATGCCTTCTAGCAAGGGTTCAACCAAGCCAGTGACGAGGCTGTAGACGTACAACCCTTCATTTTCCGTGCCTATATAGATCTTCTGCTCGTGCTGGCAGGCTGAATTGAAATTGACCTCTTCGCCTACGTCGTGGCGCAGGCACTCAAATCCAGTGGAAATGTCGCCCGTAATGATGGTGCCTTCCGTGCCGACAAAGACGAGGCGACCCTGGTCAGTTCTGCAGGCATGAAACAGCTCCGCAGTGGTGACTTGCTCGGGCAGTGTCCAGTTCAAGCCATCCCAATGCGCAATCAGGCCATCAGAGCCGATTGCGTATAGGTCTGCTAAGCCGGTTCCGCAGAGGTCGTTCACGCTGGCCACGTCAAAACTGGCGAGCAACTCCCTGTACGCAGGGTCCTTGCGGCCCTCAGCAATCTGGTTGCGCGTTTCGTCGAACTTCCGGCGCAGCTCGGCCTCACGCTTCGCCGGATCAGTGGGTAGTGCGGCAGCGCCGTCAAGTTCAAATATGTGGCCGCAATACAAAAGCCACGTTTCGAAATCCATCGAATCAAGATCGTCCTCGAGGCTCCTGCGCTCGGGTGCGGGGAAGTGAGTGGGAAGTTGCTTCCACCCAGCCTCGTTGCGGTGATAGATCATTCCGTGCACACCGCAGCAGAAAAGATCTTCACCCAGCTGCCGAATGCGGGTCAGGCCGCCTGTATCTGCCTTAATGCGCTCAATCGTGGCGCCAGCGCGGGTGTAGTCTTCCAGCTGTCCCCAGTAGTCCAGCGCAAGCACCCGCCGCGGGCCACTGTTGTCTTCTGCTGGGATGAATAGCGTGGACATGACCTGGAAGTCCGGCAGGTCGTGATGGAACCATCCTTCCTGAGGTACCCGACCAAAGACGAACATTCGGGTGGGCGGGCCGGGATCTGGATCGTAGTACTCATGGCCTGGGCCGAGGGCGGCAGCCAGGTAGTAGATGTCCGCGTCGACAGCGCAGCCGGCAACGAACTCAAGGACATTGGATTCGGGATCGCGCACGCGTAGGTCCTGGATGGTTGAGTTCCGAATTCTCGGTTGTTGGAGACGGCGCGTGGTGCTGAGGAGAGGTAAGCCCCGCTGAATCAGTGGCTTACCATTGGATTTGCTTCGGCGGTTACGGCCCATTTCCGACAGTTTCCGAGGTTGCCGGCCAGCGGCCGGCACTACCGTTCATGGTCCGCCGGGCATGGCCCGGCGCTACCTCCCTGGTGGGTGCCAACCTTGGTTGGCATGCTCTCGCGGTACAATGACCGCGTGCCAAGACATCGCTCCACTTCATTCCCCGGCCCCGATCTGCTGAGTGTCGATCGGGAACACATGCGCCCGCTGGCCGAGCGCATGCGCCCCCGCACCCTGGATGAGATGGTCGGGCAGAAGCGTCTACTCGCGCCAGAGAGCGCGTTGCGCCGCGCCGTCGAAGCCGGACGCGTGCATTCGATGATCCTGTGGGGACCGCCCGGTTGCGGCAAGACCACGCTGGCACTGCTGCTGGCTGAATACTCCGACGCCGAATTCCGTGCCATTTCCGCCGTGCTGTCCGGCCTGCCGGAGGTGCGCCAGGTGCTGGCAGAGGCCGCGCAGCGCTTCGCCGAAGGTCGTCGCACCGTGCTGTTCGTCGATGAAGTGCACCGCTTCAACAAAGCGCAGCAGGATGCGTTCCTGCCGCACATCGAGCGCGGCACCATCCTGTTTGTTGGTGCAACCACCGAGAACCCGTCGTTCGAGTTGAACTCGGCGCTGCTGTCGCGTTGCCGCGTGCACGTGCTGGAAGGTGTTTCGCCAACCGACATCGTCGAAGCGCTGGAACGTGCGCTGGGTGACCGTGAGCGTGGCCTCGGCGAGGAACGCATCGAAGTCGCGCCCGAGCTGCTGCTGGAAATCGCCACCGCCGCTGATGGCGACGTCCGCCGTGCGCTGACCCTGCTGGAAATCGCCGCCGAGCTGGCGGGCGGGGAGGGCGGGCGCATCACCCCGCAGACGCTGACCCAGGTGTTGGCCGACCGCACTCGCCGCTTCGACAAGGGCGGCGAGCAGTTCTACGACCAGATCTCGGCGCTGCACAAGTCCGTGCGCAGCTCCAATCCCGATGCCGCCTTGTACTGGCTCACGCGCATGCTCGACGGCGGCTGTGATCCCTCGTATCTGGCGCGCCGGCTGACCCGCATGGCCATCGAGGACATCGGCCTGGCCGATCCTCGCGCGCAGAGCATGGCGCTGGAAGCGTGGGACATCTACGAGCGGCTCGGCAGCCCGGAAGGCGAGCTCGCCTTCGCGCAGCTGGTGCTGTACCTGGCCAGCACCGCCAAGTCGAATGCCGGCTATGCCGCCTTCAACCAGGCCAAGGCCGATGTGCGCGACAGTGGTACCGAAGAAGTGCCGCTGCACCTGCGCAATGCACCGACCAAGTTGATGAAGGAGCTGGGCTACGGTGCCGAGTACCAGTACGACCATGATGCCGAGGGTGGCATTGCGCTGGATCAGACCGGTTTCCCCGATGCGATGGGCGAGCGGGTGTATTACAACCCGGTGCCGCGTGGGCTGGAGATCAAGCTGAAGGAAAAACTGGATCGCCTGCGCGCCGAGCGTGAGGCGGCGAGGGCGGCCAAGGGCGCGTAGTCGTCTGCGTGTGGCAAGGCGGCGCATTGCTCCGCCCGCATGCATTTGGCAGACTGCGCGGCTTGTTTTTCAAGGAACGATGCCGTGCAGGAAATGATTCTGCCGTTGAAGCGCTACGCCCAGTTCGAAGGCCGCGCCAACCGCCGCGAGTACTGGATGTTCCAGCTGTTCCTGCTGCTTGCGGGAGCCGCGGTATGCGTGATTGCGCTGACAGTGGCGCTCGTTGCCGGCCTCGTGCTGGAAGCCGATTCCAGCTGGATGGCCGGGATCACGATCGGCGCGGTGGCACTGGTGGGCGCGCTCTGGCTGGCCACGATCGTGCCGCTGATCGCGGTGACCGTGCGCCGCCTGCATGACTGCAACCAGTCAGGGTGGCTGTACCTGCTGGCGCTGGTGCCGGGCGGTGGTGTGGTGATCCTGATCTTTGCGCTGCTGCCGGGTACGCCGCAGGACAACCCGTACGGTCCGGTGCCCGCCGGCCCCTGAGTCAACGGGTTTCGGCCCGATGCAACGAAGCCGGCCCAGGGCCGGCTTCGTCGTTTCTGCGCTGCTGTCAGCAGTGCCAAGCTGATTACTGCAGAACGCAGTCGCCCAACGCCAGATAGTCCGATCCCGAACTGAACTGCAGCGTGCAGCTGGCGGTGAAGGTGACGCCGTCCTCCATCGCTGCGAGCTTGGCGTTCTGCTCGTCGTCGGAGGCGGTCAGGCGGGCCAGTACCTGGCCATCCTCATCGCCCGCCTCAAGGACCGGCTCGCCCTGCAGGTTGCTGGAAGCGCCCAGGCTCACCGCCGTGAACTGCACGGTCTGGTTGAGCTGTTCCAGCCCGAGGGAGGAATAGCCGGCCTCTTCATAGGCCGAATACAGCCCGGCCAGGCTCGGCGCGGCATGGCCGGCCAGCGGGGCGAGAAGGCCGGCGACGAGTGCGATCAGTACTTTGTGCTTCAAGGGGTTCTCACAATCATGGGATCCGATCCCATGGCGGTTGTGGAGCTGATGGGCAGGGGCCAGGCAGGCACCCGCAAGGGCGGGGCGATTCCTGCGCCCCGATGGCAGGCAAAGTAGATGAACCCGGACTTCCGGTGCAAGCGCTGGCGTACGCACTGTCGCGCGCGTGATACATAGCGTGACGTTTGATCGATGTGATAATCATTCGCGTTTAAGGTAGACTGCGGTCCCTTGTGAACCGGTGGCCGTGTGCCGCTTTCGCCGTCACTGATGAAGTCTTCCGTCCTGCCTCCGCGCCGCGGCCCGCTGCTGTCCGGCCTGGCCGCCTTGATGATAGGCCTGCTCCTGGCTACCCCGTACGCATACGCGCAGCAACGCAATCCGCTGCAGAAGATGGGCCAGACCGTGCTTGATGCACCGGCGGCCAGCTATCGCTTCGAGCGTTTCGTGATCGACAGCCCCGATCAGCAGCGCCGCTGGCGGGTGAATGTGGCGATTCCGGCCAAGGCCCCCAAGGCGCCATCGCCGGTGCTGTACGCACTGGACGGCAACGCCGTGGCGATGGTGCTGGACCAGCCGCTGCTGGCCGAGCTGGCCGCACGCAAGGCGCCGCCGGTGCTGGTGCTGATCGGCTACGACAACGACCTGCGCATCGATTCGGCGTCGCGCACCCGCGACTACACCGCATGGATCGATCGCGCCGATGATGAAAGCGGCAGGACGCAGGTTGTCGGCGGCGGCGCAGCGGCCTTCCTGGACATGATCGAGCGTCGCATCAAGCCCGAAGTGGAACGCCGCGCCAACATCGATCGCCAGCAGCAGGCCCTGTGGGGCCATTCGCTGGGCGGCCTGTTCGTGCTCAGCAGCCTGTACACCCGTCCGGCCGCCTTCCAGTACTACCTCAGTTCCAGTCCGTCATTGTGGTGGAGCCAGGGTGCGCCGCTGGGTGACATCGAGCAGCAGTTCGTGCAGAACGTGCATGGCCAGCCAGCAAAGGTGTGGCTGATGCTGGGCGGTGCCGAGCGCGTCGGCGACCGTGGCAAGCGCGACATGAGCAATCCGCGCGTGGTCGCGCATCTGCGCCGCATTGGTGGCGCCACTCCGGATGCGGCGATGCAGCTGTCCGAGCGCCTGGGCAAGGTGCCGGGGCTGAGCGTGCAGTACCGCGAGTTCCCAGGCCTGGGCCATGGCCCGATGCTGCCGGCGTCCTTCCACGCGGCGCTGCACGAGCTTTATGGCGTGACCGACCGCAGCGCCGCCGACGGCCAGCCGGCCGGTGGAGACAACGCCGCCGAATGACCCCCTCGCACGGCAGTGCCGTGCGACCCCACTACCCAGGCGGACTGTCGATGTGCAGCGGCCAAGGCAACCGATGAATCCCGCGCCACCAGGCGCGGCCTACGTGTGCAAGGAGCCTTCCATGTCATTCCGTCCGTCTTTCCGCCTCACTTCCCTGGCCGCCGGCCTGCTGCTGGCAGTGACCGCCAGCGCACAGCCGGTGTTCGACCAGCCGGCCAGCGCTACCTTCAAGGGCCAGGTTGTCTCACGCGGTGAGAACGTGGTTCCCGGCAGCACCGCCGATGTCACCGGCCGCGGCTTCGTGCCGGGCCAGCAGGTCAGCCTGCTGCGTGGCGATACCGTGCTCAACAGCCAGCCGGTGGTGGTCGATGCCGATGGCAACTTCAAGACCCAGCTGGCCATTCCGGCCGACGCCGTGCCGGGTACCCATCCGGTGGTGGTGCGCGCCAGCCAGCCGGCCGCCGCAGCCGTGCTGAAGCTGCGTGTGTCGCCGCAGCTGCCGCTGTCGGGCCAGGCGAAGTTCGCCACCCAGTCCAACAAGCTGGTGCCGGGCCTGTACCAGTCGGCCTACAGTGCTGCCAGCAATGCCGTGTTCGTGACCTCGGCCGTCGGCCGCCCGCCGGTCACCCAGTCGCAGCTGCTGAAACTGGACCCGAAGTCGCTGAAGGTGACCAAGGCCATCACCCCGGCGCAGGTGCCGGGCAGCACCAACGGTGCGGTGTTCGCGGTGTATGGCGTGGGCGTCGATGATGCCAATGGCAATGTCTGGGTCAGCAACACCCGCCAGGACACCGTGGCTGTCTATCGCCAGGCAGACTTGTCGCTGGTCCACCAGTTCCCGGTCGGCGCCGTGCCGCACGCCCGCGACGTGGTGGTCGACAGCACGCACGGCAAGGTGTTCGCCTCGGCCGCCGGTGAGGACCATTTGTCGGTGTTCGATGCGAAGACGCTGAAGGCACTGGAGCCGATCACCCTGGCCTCCGGCGTGGATGACGAGAAGTTCGTGCCGATGAGCCTGGTGCTGGATGAGCCCAGCGGTAAACTGTTCACGGTCAGCATCGGTACGCCGGAAGCGGCGGTGATCGATGTGGCCAGCGGCAAGGTCGACAAGGTCATCGATCTGGGCAATTCGATCAGCGCTTCGGGCGTTGCCTTCGATGCCGAGCGCAACCGCCTCTACGTGGCCTCGCAGGGCACCGACAACCTGCTGATCGTCGACGTGGCCAGCGGCAAGGTCGTGCACGACGTGCCGGTCGGCGCCGGTGCACTGAACGTGGCCTTCGATGCGAAGAGTGGCCTGGCCTATGTCACCAATCGCGGTGCCGGCACCGTCACTGCCGTCGACCGTGATGGCAAGGTGGTCGGCAACCTCGATGGCGGCACCTTCCCAAATCACGTCCGCGCCGATGGCAAGGGCAATGTCTTCGCCGTGAACAAGTCGCGTGGCGCTGAAGATCCGAAGGGTGACCGCATCACCCGCATCAGCCTGCGCCAGCCGTAAGCCACAGGGCAGGGCGGCACCCCGCCGCCCTGCCAGCAAGGAGAATCTGCATGAACATCGCTTCCCGCCTGCGCCAGTGCGCGCTCCCGATTGCCGTTTCATTGGTGCTGGCCGCCTGTGGCGACAAAGCGCCGCCGTCTGCCGGCAGCCCAGACGCAGCAGCACCGGCGGCCGCCACCGCCAAGGCGGGAGCACTACCCGCAGGTTGGCAGCGGGTGGCAGGTAACGATGTGCCGACACTGCCGGGTCAGCAGGCGGTGCTGCCGAGCAAGGTGCACTCCGACGATGGCGCCGATGTGGAGGTGGATGACAGCAGCCGGATCATTGCCGGCGGTGACGACATCATCGCGGTGATCGAGGCGCTGGGCCTGGGCAAGCAGGTGTTCGCCGCGCCGACCAACACCACCACCGAGGCAGGCCTGGCCGCACCGCACCAGTTCCTGTTCAACCGCACGACCGGCGTGGAGGGGGTTCTCAGCCTGCAGGGGTCGCTGTTCATCGGCAACAGCCTGCGTCGCCACACCGAACTGGCAAAGAAGCTGCGCGAAGTGGGCGAGCCTGCAGTGGTGATCGATGACCTGCAGCCGGCGCCGGACAAGGTGCGCAAGATCGCCGCCGTGCTCGGCGTGGCCGACGCAGGGCAGACCCTGGCCACGCAGGTGCAGCGCCAGCTGGATGAGGCCGCCGCGATCGGCAAGGGCCTGGCGCATGCGCCGCGGGTGATCCATGTGTCGGCGACGGGAGCGGGCGGCTCGCCCACCGTGGCCGGTGCCGACAGCGCATCGGCCAAGCTGATCGCCCTGGCCGGCGGCCTGAACATCGGCACCGAGGCCGGCGTGGCCAACTATTCGCAGCTGAGCAACGAAGGCGTGGTCGCGGCGGCACCGGACGTGATCCTGGTGACCGAACACGACCTGCAGCTGTTCGGTGGTGCCGAAGGCCTGTGGAAGGCCTACCCGACGCTGAAGCAGACCCCGGCCGGACAGGCCAACCGGGTCTGGGTGATGCCGGATGCGCAGCTGAAGTACGCCAGCATCGGTTCCGGTGCGGGGGCATTGGCCCTGGCGCAGGCGCTGGCGGCGCTGCCGAAGGCATGAGCCCTGCGGATCGACGCCGCCGTCGCGGGCGGACGATGTTGTTGATTGCGCTGCTCGCGCTGCTGGGCGCGGTGCTGGCGTCGTTCGCCGTGGGGCCGCTGCGCTTGCCACCGCTGGAAGTGATGCAGGCGCTGGCGGTGAAGCTGGGCCTGCTGGATCCGCAATCGGTCAGCAGCCGTGACCTGGCCGTGGTCTGGCAGCTGCGTATTCCGCGTGCATTGCTGGGGGCGATGGTCGGCGCGGCGCTGGCGATGGCCGGTGCCAGCCTGCAGGGACTATTCGGCAATCCGCTGGCCGATCCGGGCATCGTCGGTGTCAGCCAGGGCGCCGCGCTGGGTGCCGTGGCGGCGATCGTGCTGGGCGCTGCGGGTGCAGCCGGCTGGCTGGTGCCGGTGGCGGCCTTCGGCGGCGGTGCCGCCGCGATCGGGCTGACCTACGCGCTGGCGCGGCCGGGCAAGGGCAGTGGCAATGCCACGCTGTTGCTGGTGGGCATTGCGATGGCCGCGTTCTGTTCGGCACTGATCGGCTTCCTGACCTACATCGCCAACGAAAGCGAGCTGCAATCGCTGGTGTTCTGGCAGATGGGCTCGCTGGCGCGCGCGAACTGGGCCGACGTGGTGGCGGTGCTGCCGCTGTTCGCCATCGGCGCGTTCGCACTGCATCGCTTGGCCACGCCGCTGGACATGCTGGCGCTCGGCGAGCGCCAGGCACAGCATCTGGGGCTGGACGTGGCGCGTACACGGCGCCTGCTGGTGGCCTTCAGTGCGCTGCTGGTCGGCGCGGCGGTAGCGTTCGCCGGCTCGATCAGTTTCGTCGGCCTGGTGGTGCCGCACGTGGCGCGCCTGCTGGTTGGCCCTGGCCACCGCTGGCTGCTGCCGTTGTCGGGTCTACTGGGTGCACTGCTGATCGTGGTGGCCGACACTGCGGCGCGCACCCTGGACCCGCCTGCCGAGATTCCGCTGGGCCTGTTCTCCGCCGCGCTGGGCGCGCCGTTCTTCCTCTGGCTGGTGCTGCAGCAGCGCCGCAAGGCGGCGGCATGAGCGCCTTCCTGCAACTGCGCGACGTGGTGGTGCGTCGCCAGCAGCGCGAGATCCTGCATGGCATCACCCTCGCATTCGAGCCGGGCACGGTGACGGCGCTGGTGGGCCCCAACGGTGCCGGCAAGTCGACCCTGCTGGGGGTGGCGGCCGGCGATCTGCGCGCCGACGGTGGCGACGTGCATCTGCACGGACGCCCGCTGCGCGACTACAGGGCTGGGCCGCTTGCACGCGAACGTGCGGTGATGCCGCAGGAGCACGGCGTGCGCTTCGCCTTCAGCGTGGAGGAAGTGGTGGCGATGGGGCGCCTGCCGCACCCGCCGGATCCGCAGGTGGATGAGGCCCAGGTGGAGCGGGCGATCGATGCTGCCGAACTGCAGGCGCTGCGCCTGCGCGAAGTGCAGCAGTTGTCCGGCGGCGAATCGGCGCGCACCACGTTCGCGCGCGTGCTGGCACAGGACACGCCGTTGCTGCTGCTGGATGAGCCTACGGCTGCCTTGGATCTGCGCCACCAGGAGCGCACCCTGCGCAGCGTACGGGCCTGCGCCGAGGCCGGTGCGTGCGTGATCGTGGTGCTGCATGACCTCAACCTGGCGGCCGGGTACTCCGATCGTATCGTATTGCTGGAGCAGGGCAGGGTGGCCGCTGACGGCGCGCCTTCGGACGTGCTGACCGAGGGCAACCTGCAGCGTGTCTACCAGCAGGACGTGGTGGTGCTGCAGCATCCGCGACGCGGTGTGCCGTTGGTGGTGGTGACCTGATTGCTGGGCTTTGTCGCAAATGGCCTCCGATGGTTCAGGGTGACGTATGAATTCGATGATTCTCCTCTGCAGGAGAAGTGCGGCTGAGCTCGCTCGAGCCGGGCCTCGCCCGGTGCACCCCCTTTGCGCCATCGCTGGTGGGCGGCGCTCCGGGTTGCGCTGAAAGTCATAGTCACTTGAACATTAGCTGTTCCAGACGCAGGCGCCTATATGTTCACATTTGGCAGGGAACACGAAATCAAGCATGCGGCTCAGTGCCACACCAAAGAAGGTGAGCTACAGATTGTGGTTGACATCATCAACGCCATCCACGATTTCAAGGAAGGTGTCGTGCCGATCGAGACAGTGATCAAATTCATTAGCAGAGGTTTGGTGGAGGGGACTGCTGGGACTTGGGAGACGGCCGGCAGTTGGCTCTGTAAGCTGAATCATGCGTACCCAATCACAGAGTGCGCTTGGATTGAACTCGCTTCCCACTCCGCAGCCGCAGTTCGTTTCCGCGTGGCGTGCCATCTGATTGACATGCCAAAGCCGCTCGCCGCTCGCTTGCATTCGGTATTCGTACAGGACAGGAGTGCTCGGGTCAGGGCGCACGCCGAGGAGAACTGGGACTATCGGCAGCACCCGGAGAAGTATTCCTGATCCCGGCGAAACCGATCGGCAGCGACCTGGTGAGGCCTTACTTTCAGACTAGTTGCATGGAGTCGGGTTCAAGGTGAATGGATAGTTTCAGGATCTCTACAGAAATCTCCTCCCGCCATGAAAGTTCTAGTCGCCGTAATCCTGCCGGCCATCCTGATCTGCTTGCCCGGCTGCGATCTGGAGCCGGCTGAGCGTAAGCGGGCACAGCACTCCTGCAGAAGCCAACTGGATAGTGAGCGTGACGCATGTGCGGACGTTGCCTCGGAGGCGTTGCTGCAGGTCAGGGTGAGGCGAGAGAAGCGATTCCAAGCACGGGATGACTGCTCCATGACGGCAACCCGGGGCGCGGAGGTCGACATTTCGTTCTTCTCCGCATTGCTGAATCCACTGGATTACCCGACTTCCCAACGCACGGGAGGTGTAGCTCGATTGCGGATGCACGTGGATGCCTCTGGTCAACTGCAAACTGTGGATATTGTTCAGTCCAGTGGCGACGCAGCGCAGGATGCGGCCGCAGTCGAACGCGTGTGGGACTGGTGCTATGTGCCCGCACATCGCGATGGCTTTGATGCGGGGGGCTCGGTTGAGCATGTCTTTTCCTTCGAGACGGATGAGTCATAGGCGCCTCTCCGCAGATATGGAGCGCCCGCAGTCGGCGTATCATTGCCAGCTCGTTTTTTTCAATGGAATGGCTGATGAATCTCTCCCGCCCGCGCTGCGCTCTGTTTGTCGCCTTGATCGGCGTTGTTGGCGCCGCAAGCGCCGCTGCGACCACCAAGGTCTCGCTGATGACAGCGTCCGAAGAGGCGTCGCTGATTGAGACCCGCCATTCAACCGGCGAGGGCGCAGCGGTTTCATCGTTCACCACCGAGTACTTCGCCAATGGTGAGATCTCGATGGCCTGGGAGGACAAGCGCGTGCTGCTGTTGTGCAAGAAGGCGGCCTATCTCAACCTGCCCGGCATGAAACCGGACGCCAGCAAGCTGTCGGTCGAGCAGCGGCAGATGGTGGCCTACGAGGCGATGATGGCCGGCTTCGGCGGCATTGCTGCGCTGGGCTCGGTCACCGGCGAGTCGATCGAGGTTGCCGATGACGGCACTGAGACGCGTCGCCCCGGCGAATCAAAGTGGGCCTACGGCGTGGAGCGCTACGAGGTGGCCACCCAGCGCATGCCGGATGGCGCCCTGCGTGTGCGCGTACGCAAGCAGGCGACGGTCAACAACGCAAAACCCTCCTCGCCTGACGACACCTTCAGTACCGACGAGGACCAGGCCGCACGCTTGGCCGAACTGGCACCGACCGGCAGCTGGACCGAAGTGCTGATCCATGGTGGTCCGCGCAAGCCGCGCACCGACCCGGCGATGTCCCTGAAGGGCTGGGTGTCGACCGTTGAGCAGCACGCGGCGACCGTGGGCGATGCCCGCCGGCTGCACGACTGCAAGTAATTCGCCTGACGACCTGGGTTGCAGCCACCCATGGGGTGGCTCTACTTCGGGGCTCATCGTTCCATCCATGTGCGCAATATTCACTTGCGCGCCAGATTGACAGGTCTAGAATGCGCCGCATGAACCGGATGCCGCTCCTGAAGTTTTTCACCCTGACCCGCGCAAGCGCGGAACGGGCGTGTCTGCCTGGAGCCCTACGAGGCCGCTGATCGCGGCCTTCGCTGGACCATCCACAGAGCGCCCTCCGGGGCGCTCTTTTCGTTTCCACCCCCCCCCATCCCTCAACCCGCTCCACCGCAAGGAGAACGTGCCATGCACCAGATCGCCGAGACCGAACGCTAGCCGCACACGCCGTTGCCAACCAGCGTGTGCGGCCCCCGAAGTTGGCCCAGCAGGAACCTTTCTCATGAACACCAACACCCAGACGCTGTCGCGTCTTCGCAACCTCGGCATCATTGCCCACATCGACGCTGGCAAAACCACCCTTACCGAACGCCTTCTGTGGAAGACCGGCGAGATCCACCGCGTCGGCGAAGTGCATGACGGCAACGCGACCACCGACTTCTCGGCGATCGAGCGCGAACGTGGCATCACCATCGGTGCGGCCGCCGTGCATGCGCAATGGGCGCCACGCGATCTGCCGCTGCACCAGCTGACCCTGATCGACACGCCCGGCCACATCGACTTCGCCATCGAGGTCGAGCGCTCGCTGCGCGTGCTCGACGGTGCCGTGGCCGTGTTTTCGGCCGTGGACGGCGTGCAGCCGCAATCGGAAACCGTGTGGCGCCAGGCGCGCCGGCATGGCGTGCCGTTGATTGCGTTCGTCAACAAGATGGATCGCATCGGTGCCTCGTTCGAGCGCGTGCTGGAGCAGCTGCAGGACAAGCTGCGGGCGCGACCGTGGGCGCTGGGCGTGCCGCTGGGCAGTGAGGGCGACTTCCACGGCTGGGTCGACCTGGTCGATGGCCGCGTACTGCAGTGGCAGGACGCAGGCGCGGCGACGGTGACGGCATGGAGCGAAGCCGAGCGCGCGCAGTGGCAACCGCAGCGCAATGCGCTGGTCGAAGCCGTGGCCGACCATGATGATGTGCTGGCAACGGCATGGCTGGAAGGTCGTGACATCGACGCGGCGACGCTGCGCGCAGCGATCCGTCGCGCGACGCTGGCGGGCGCCGGCGTACCGGTGCTGGCGGGTGCTGCCTTCAAGGACAAGGGCATCGAAACGCTGCTGGATGCGGTGGTCGACTACCTGCCGTCGCCGCTGGATCGTCCTGCGGTCACTGCCGAAGGCGAGGGCGGCGACGTCCTGCTGCCGCCGGATCCGGACGGTCCGCTGGCTGGCCTGCTGTTCAAGATCACCCACCAGCAGCACGGTGCGTTGAGCTTCGTGCGGCTGTACTCGGGCACCTTGAAGGTAGGCGACAACGTGGCCAGCTCGCAGCACCCGCAAGGGCGTCGCATCAGCCGGCTGGTGCGCGTGCAGGCCGACCAGACCCAGGACATCGGGCAGGCCGTGGCCGGCGACATCGTGGCGGTGCTGGGCTGGAAGGATGCGGTCAGCGGTGAAACGCTGAGCGGGCGAGGGCAGCCGCTGCGCCTGGAGAGCATCCAGGCACAGGCCCCGGTATTGGCCTGGCGGTTGGAGCCGGCACGTGCGGCCGACCTGATCCGGCTGGCGCAGGGCCTGGCAAGCCTGGCCCAGGAAGATCCCTCGTTCCGGGTGGAAACCGATCGCGAGACCGGTGAAACCCTGGCCTGGGGCATGGGCGAGCTGCACCTGGAGGTGATGGTCGAGCGCCTGCGCAGCGAATGGAAGCTGGACATCGGCATTGGCGCGCCGCGCGTCGCTTACCAGGAAACGCCGCAGCGTGCCGTGGAAGGCGTTGTGGGCCGCCTGGTCAAGCAGACCGGTGGCCAGGGCCAGTTCGCGCACGTGGTGCTGGATGTGGTGCCGCGCGACGACGGCGAGGTCGTGTTCAATGACCGCATCGTCGGTGGCGTGGTGCCGCGCAACTTCATCGCTGCGGTGGAGAAGGGCGTTCGTGCCGCGCTGTCGGAAGGCCCGCAGGGCCATCCGGTAGTCGGCATCGAAGTCAGCCTGGTGGATGGCCAGACCCACGCGAAGGATTCGTCGGAGATGGCGTTCCATCGGGCAGGCAGCGAGGGCATCAAGGCCGCGTTGGCGGCCAGCGGTACGCAGCTGCTGGAGCCGGTGATGGCGGTGACGGTGCATTCGCCGTCCGCCTCGGTGGGGGACGTGGTGGGTGATCTGAATCGCCGCCATGGACGCGTTGCCCGCATCGACGACCAGGACGGTCGCGCCGAAGTCAGCGGGTTCGCGCCGCTGGCGCAGCTGGTCGGGTATACGACCTCGCTGCGTTCGCTGAGCCAGGGACGGGCCAGCAGCGAATCGCACCTGCATGGCTACGAGCCGGTGCGTGCAGCGTAAGGTGGATGCAGGGAGCCCGTTCGCGGGCTCCCTTTTTTTGTATTGGCTAGGGGGGCATCCACGCATGGCGTGGATCTACCGACCTTTGCATTGGCGGGGGTCATCCACGCATGGCGTGGATCTACTTCCCAGGCCAGGCGTGGATGGGTGCCATCCGTGCGCCACGTGCCTGCATTGCATTGCAACAAAACTGCAGAAAAAGCTGGATTAAAGTGATGCCTCACGATAAATTGCGCACCCCCCGTTGCTTGCCGCCGCCCGCACCCTGCCCATGCGTGATGACAATGATCCCGGAACCCTGGAGCTGACCCTGCCGCGCAAACGCGGTCGGCCGCCCAAGTTCGGGTACGCAATGAGCGACGCACAGCGGGCTGCACGCTATCGGGCACGGCGCGCTGGCCAGGCCAACCACGCCGATGTGCGGCATTGCAGCGACATGGTCCTGCTGGACAAGATCCGCGCGGCGGTCAGTGCGCGCGACACCGAACTGGCTGGCTTTCTTGTCCACGTACTGTGGCAGCGCTACCCGTTGCAGTTGAAATAAGTCGGCGGCGGGGTGGCCGTTGTCACCTGCCTTGTTGATAATGCGGGATTCAGGTTGTTCCCGCTGGCGCGCCCGGGATGGCAGGCGCGCATGATCGACATGGTTTCCACGATGACCACCACCAGCGACACCACCACCGAAGCTGCGCCGAGCAGCGCGCCCCTGTTCTACACCCGCCCGGTGCCGCTGCAGGCAGACCTGCACGCCGATCTGCGCATCCTGCCGGGCAAGCTCGAGTTCGCTGCCAGCAGCAACTCCATCCCGCTGGTGCTGGGCGAATTCTCGCTGGCGCTGCACCACTTCCCGATCCTGTTCGCAGGCCCGAGCGCGGTGCCGATGGCCGCCGTGGGTGTGACCACCGACAACCTGTTCATCACCGATGGCCTGTGGGACGACGAGACCTACATCCCGGCCTACCTGCGCCGCCACCCCTTCATTTTCATCGACACCGGCGCGGACAATGACTTCCTGCTCGGCATCGACGAAGACAGCCCGCGCATCGTCCGTGGCGGCGAAGAAGGCCAGCCGCTGTTCGTCGATGGCAAGGCCACCGAGATGGTGCAGCAGGCGCTTGAGTTCTGCGGCCAGTTCACCCGCGAGCACGAACAGACCCAGGCCTTCTCCAAGGCACTGGTCGACAACGGCCTGCTGGTCGAGCGCAATGCAACCGTGCGCCTGCCCGATGGTCGCGAGTTCAACCTCAACGGCTTCTTCGTGGTCGACGTCGAGAAGTTCATTGCGCTGCCGGATGCGACCGTCATCGAATGGCACCGCAACGGCTGGTTGGCGCTGATCCACCAGCACCTGATGTCGCTGGGTCGCTTCAACGACCTGACCCGCCGCCAGGCAGGCCGCAACGCCGCCTGATTCAGGGCGACGGCGCGGTTCCCGCACCCCGGGAGCCGCGCCACGACTGCAGCTCGGCCAGCAGCTGGCGCGCATCGTCCCAGCCGGGCGGCACGCGATCGCCCAGCTCCCATAGTTCGCCGGCGCGTGCATCCATGCCGCCCGCGTTGAGCATCTGCAGCACGCCCTGCAGGCGATGCGCATGATGGCGCAGCTGCGCGGCATCGCAACGAGCGATCGCTTCGTGCAGGCATTGCAGCTCGCGATCGATATCTTCTTCGTAGGCGGCCACCAGTTCTCGGGCAGTGCTTTCGAAGGCACGGTCGGGCACAGTCTGGTCCAGCGCCTGCAGCAGCGCATCGGCCTGCAACGGCTTGAGCAATACCGCGTCGATGCCGGCAACCTGGCAGCGCCGCGTGTGATCGTCGCCAGTGAATGCGGAAAGCGCGATCAGCCGGGCGCGCGGCGCGCCTTCTGCCTCATGCAGCCGCAATTGCCGGGCCAGCGCGTAGCCATCCATTCCCGGCAGACCGATGTCCAGCATCACCAACGGGCAGGGCGCCTGCATCTGGGCCGCCAAGGCATCTTCGGCATTGGCAGCCTCCTGCACCGTCGCGCCCCAACGCCGCAACTGGGCGGCAATGACCTGCCGGGTCAGCGCGTGATCCTCCACCAGCAGGATGCGCGTGCCGGCCAGCCGGGGCAGGGCGGACGCAGCGGCAGTGGCCGGCGCATCTTCCTGCACCTGCTGCACGGGCAGGCGAAGAATGAAGCGGCTGCCACGGCCATGCACGCTATGGACATCCAGGGTGCCGCCCATGGCCTCGGCCAACGTGCGACAGATGGAAAGGCCCAGGCCGCTGCCACCGCGCTGCCTGCCTGCATCGGCCTGCCGAAAGGGCTCGAACAGGGCGCTCATCTGCGCTGGCGCGATGCCGATGCCACTGTCGATGACCTCTATCAACAGTGATGCGTTCTTCGTGGGCGCATCCAGCTGAAGGCGCAGTTCAACGCCACCTACGTCGGTGAACTTGACGGCATTGCCGAGCAGGTTGTCGAGCAGCTGGCGCAGGCAGTCCGGGTCCGTTGCCAGCATCGGGAACGGCGCCTGCGGTGCGCAGAGCTGCAGGCTGAGCGCCTTCTTCTGCGCGAGGGGCGTAATGGCCTGTAGCGCCTGCGTGCAGATCGCAGGGACGTTGCAGGGCACCTGCTTTGGCCGGAACGTGCCGCTGGCCAGGCGGGAGAAGTCCAGCGTGCGGTTGAGCAATCCGCGCAATGTCTGGCTGGCGGTGGCCGCAGCGGCTACCAGTTCGCGTTGCCCGGCGGGCAGTGGCGCCTGGCCCAGCAGGTCGATCGACGCCATGACGGCCTGGGCGGAATTACGCACCTCATGGCTGATCATGCCCGTCATCTGCGCCTGCTTCTGATCAAGACCCTGCTGCTGGCGCAGCCTGCGTGCAGCCAGCAACGGAAGTGCCAGCAGCAGTGCTGCGGCTGGCAACAGCCACAGCACGGTACCATCGAGGCCTTCGCGCACCTTCTGGCCGAGCGCGGCCGGCAGCGTCTGCCGAGCCCAGCGCTGCAGCAACTGGGCGTGCTCTTCGATGGTGATGTCATCCAGTGCCGCCTCGATACGATCAAGCAGCGCCTGGTCCTCGCGTCGGGCAAGCAGATGCAGCTGGGTCGAAAGATCGGCATCCACTGTCTGCAACCGCAGGCTGTGGGAGAAGTGACGTCGTGCTATCGCACCTGCAGTGGATTCCAGGCCGATCGCAGCGTCGGCAATGCCAGCATCCACGGCAGCCAATGCCGCCCGCATGCTGGGGTGCGGCAGCACAGGCACTGCAGGGTGGTGCTGTGCGAGCCACACAGGGTAGGGGCCTCCTTCAACCGCAGCGATGCGCAGCGTGCCGAGATCGGCAACCCGCCGCGGCAAGCGCTCGCCAATGCGGCCGGCGAGCACGCTGGCACCGCCAGGAAAACTGCGCGAGGGCGCCAGGCTGGGGCAGGGCAGGCGTGCCCCATCGTCAGCACCCATCGCCAGCACAAGATCGGCCCGCCCCTCACAGACGGCGGCCATCGCGGCGAGTGTGCTGGGAAAAGGGACTTCGACGAAGGTCAGGCCGGAATGGCGGGCCACGAGCGCGGCATAGCCATGCGCCAGCGTCTGCAGTACCTCGGGGTCGGCAGCATCTTCGGGCACAGGGTGCAGCGTGGGGGCTGCGGCGACCCGGACCACGCGCCCCGCTGTCCACTTTCCGTGCTGGATGTCGCCCGCGGACGTACAGGGAAGCAGGGTAAACAGCGCCAGCAGCATGAACCTGCGGCCACGCTTGAACAGCGCGGTCACAGTGCCTCCAACTGCTGCCGTATCGCGAAGATCTCCGCGTCATTACGCAACCCCAGCTTGCGCAGCGCGGCAATCTTCTGCGTGCTGACGGTCTTGATGCTGCGGTGCCGATGCAGGGCGATCTCCGAGACGGTCAGCCCATCCAGGACCAGCCGGATGACCTCGCGCTCGTTGCGGCTCAGCGCATCGCAGGGCGTCAGCAGCTTGCACGACGGCGGAATGCGGCAGAGCCCTTGGGACACGCGTACGACCGCGTCGGACAGTTCAATCAACGGCTCGGATTTGCCGACAAAGCCGCTGATTCCGGCATCCAGCAGGTGGTTGATGATCGCCACCGAGGTCTGTCCGGCAAAACCCAGCAGCGTTACCCTCGGCAATGCCTGCCGCAGGTGCTCGACGAGCTCGGTGCCGCTGATATCACCGGGCGCCAGGGTGATGTCGATGATGGCCACATCGGCATGACGCTGCTGCAGCGCCTGCACGAACGCCTGGCTGTCACTGTGGCTGGCGACGATCTCGAAGCGGCTGTCGTTGCCCAGGTGGAAGGCCGTGCCGCGGCGGACGACGTCATGGTCATCAAGCAGGGCCAGGCGAAGCCGGCGCGGTGCAGGGAATCCGTTCATGCGCAGGAGTGTTGTCAGCGCCCAGTGGCGTGGCGCTCATTCTGGCGCCGCTGTCGCGTCGAGCATCGAAAACGTTCGATTTTTGAGACTTTTCCTAGAGTGTAAGTAGGAAAAGTTGGAGGTTTGTGTCGGGATCTGCACAGCGCGGGTGCAGCGAAGTAGCCTGTTGCGTCTGATGATTTTTGAATCGCGTCTGCAATATGCGCGCGGACTGCGTGCGCTGCGCAAGTCTAGTGCGCGCTCCGCTGGCGAAATGCCAGCGTCCACGCTCTGGTCAAGGACAGTTCCAATCACGAGGCGTTCCAGGGCGGCGCGATTGACGGGGTGGCGGGCGCCATTAACGTGACGCGTCACGGCGGTCACGGGTCCGCCGGCGTTGAATTCTGCAGGGCTGAGGGCTTGGGTTTCCCTCAGAATTGAACGTTGGTCCGGCGAGGTACGCCTGACTGGTGGAGACTGGAGCGTGCGACTGTTTGAGCGAACGTGTGTCGCCTGGACGTGGCGGGATGCCTCTGGGTCGCCAGCGACCATGAGTGCAGAGAAGCTACGGCTGGGTTGGGGCCCGGGTTGTCGGTGTTCCTAGATCTTGTCCCCAAATGTGGACCTGCGCAATCAAGGGCTTACGAGCGGCCTTTCCTGTCAAGTATTGCCTAGAGCTAGGGGCGGGTATCACAGTGAAAGGCGAGCAAACCACTTATCTGCACTTCACCGAAGTTAGCCAAGCCGTTGAGGCCGCCGAACTGGTGGGGGTGTTCTACAGGACCGAGCTGCCTTGCTGGTATGAAGAGGGCCCTCCGGTGTTGGGGGGGGGGCAGTTCTTTTGCTGCTTCGAATGCGGTGCCTACTGGCGTCTCCAGCTCGCTGAGCACAGCCAGAGAGGCAGTTGGGAGCGAATCGCATGATCAGGTTTAAATTGGTGGCCAGGAGTTGCAAACGGGCATGCTGGGCATGGGCTGCGGCCCTCATTTGGGCCTCCACCGCCGGAGCCGCTTCGCCGGCGGCGCAAGACCTACGCGCTGAGCTTCTGCGGATGAAGGATGCCGATCAGGCGGTCCGAGAGCTTCCCCTGACCACCGAGGGCGAGGAGAGGGTGCTTAGTGCCGTCGATGCGGTGCACACCACTCGGTTGAAGGCGATCGTTGCGGTCCATGGCTGGCCGACCGTGGCGCAGGTGGGCCACGACGGGGCAGACGCGGCTTGGCTACTGGCCCAGCATGCGGACAAGGATCCGGCGTTCCAGCGCTCTGTCGCAGAAGCCATGGAGCCCTTGGTAGCTCCAGGGCAGGTCAAAGCGTCCAATTACGCCTATCTTTGGGACCGCACCCACGAACCTCAGCGCTACGGAACGCAGGGGCGTTGTGTGGACAAGGGGCGTTGGGAGGCCCGCGCGGTCGAAGCGCCTGAGAAGCTTGAGCAGCGTCGCGCTCAAATGGGCCTGACGCCCATGGCGGACTATCAAGCGATGGTCTCCAAGCACTGCGAGCAGTTTGGGCGTTAAGATCGAACCAGCAGTGGGGGCGCTGCGCGCGGAGAGGCAGGGGCGAGGCCTGCTTTTCTGAACTAGAACTTGAGAGCCCCAAACAACTCCGGTGGGCCAATGTGGGGTCGCAGGGCTTGCTGGTGGGCAACTACTTTGCGGGGGATGGACGCATGGGCGCTTTCGTAGGTGGTGCGAAGAGGCTGCTTTGGGCGGCGCTAGCAGTGGGCGCTTTCACCGTGTCAGTGGCGGCGCGCACCCCGGAAGCGGCGTCGCACGCCCCAGCGGCAGCTCCGCACGCGGTGGACATCCCCTTCGAACGTTTCACACTGCCCAATGGCCTGCGTGTCATCGTGCACACCGACCGGAAGGCGCCGATCGTGGCTGTCCATCTGTGGTATCAGGTGGGCTCCGGAGATGAGCCTGCCGGTCGGACCGGTTTTGCGCACCTCTTCGAGCATTTGATGTTCCGAGGCACCGAGCACTACCGCGACGCCTACTACGGGCCGTTGCAGCGCGTGGGCGCCACCGACGTCAATGCCACGGTCACGCCTGAGCGCACCAACTACATGCAGGTGGTTCCATCCACGGCGCTGGACCTGGCGCTCTGGATGGAGTCCGATCGCATGGGTCATCTGCTGGGTGCCATCGACCAGAAGGCGCTGGATACCGAACGGGGCATTGTCGAGAACGAGAAGCTGCAGCGGCGCGGCGTGCCTTACGGGCTCGTATGGGAGCAGCTCTCCCGGTCAAGCTACCCGCCGGGACACCCGTACCATCATTCGACCTTCGGATCCGCACGCGATCTTCAAGCGGCCACTCTTGCCGACGTCCAGGACTGGTTCCGGTCTTGGTACGGTCCGAACAACGCGGTGCTGGTGCTGTCGGGAGATGTCGGTGTTGAAGAGGCCAAGAAGAAGGTTGAATCCTATTTCGGGCATATCCCGCCGGCACCTGAGGTAAAAAGGGCTTCCGTGGACGTTGCCAAGCGGGCTTCCACCACCCGGGAAACGTTGTCCGATCAGGTTCCTCAAGCGCGCGTTCACCGGACATGGAACATCGCAGCTCGTGGGACGTCGGACTTTGATCAGCTGCGGGTGTTCGCTCACATTCTGGGAGGAAGCAATGCCTCCCGGCTGGGTAAGCGCTTGGTGCATTCCGATCAACTCGCCACCGACGTCACGGCCGAGGCAGGGGGGCAGCTCGGATCGCGGCTCATGATCGTCGCCAACGTACGCGACGGCATCGATCCGTCGACCGTGGAAGCCGTCATCGAGGCGGAGCTTCAGCGTCTGCTGGCGGACGGTCCCACCCTGGATGAGCTGCAACGTGCGCGGACCGCGATGCGGGCCGAGTTCTTGAAGAGCATCGAGCGTAACGGTGGCATGGACGGAAAGGCAGAAGTGCTCGCCGCCTGTGAGGTATTTGAAGGCGATGCAGGCTGTTACCGGCGGTCCGGCGACGTGGTGGCATCGTCCACGCCCGCCCCGCTGGTTCGCGTCGCTCGCCGCTGGCTGGGGCAGGGGGATCACATCCTGACGGTCATTCCGGGCGCCCGCGCTGCGTCCGCTGAGGAGGCCGAGCCGGCTGACGCGGTCCCCCACGCGCAAAGCCCAAGCAAGACCCGTCGCGCTGCAGCACCGGGCGTGGATCGCGGCGCAGGGCCACCGTTTCCTGAAAGCTATCCGGAGTTGAGATTCCCTGCGATCGAGCGGGCGGCGCTGTCGAACGGCACCCACGTGATCCTGGCTCGACGGGAGGACGTTCCGCTTGTTCGCATGTCCTACCAGTTCCCGGTGGATCCCGCGGCAACTGCGGGTCTGGCAGACATGGCGTTCAGCATGCTGGCGGAAGGGGCCGGGGATTACGATGCCCTGGCGTTCGCGGCGCGCGCTGAATCGCTGGGGGCGGAGCTGGGTTCCAGTGTCGACGTGGGCAGCGGCGCGGTGACCCTGGTAGGTCTCAGAGACACGCTTGACGATTCGGTTGCGCTATACGCGGACATGCTGCGCCGACCGCGCTTTGAGCCGGCAGCGATGGATCGCATGCGTGCCGCCAAGATGGGTGCGGTTCGGGAGGAAGCGGCCAACCCACAGCGCTTGGCCACGAGCCTATTGCCTGCGTTGCTGTACGGGCTGGATCATCCGTATGCCCAAGCCTTCAATGCACCGGGAACCCTTGCCTCCGTTGAGGCTTTGCGTCGCGATGACCTCGTGGAGTTCCACCACGCCTGGATCCGGCCGGAGCGCGGCACGCTTGTCGTGGTCGGGGACGCGACGCTCCAGGAGCTGATCCCAGTCCTTGAGAGGCATTTGGGCGACTGGCGCGGGTCGGGTGGGGTGCCTGAGGTTCGCATTGACGGCCGCCTGCCCGCCCAGGCGGGGCCGCGAGTGTATTTGGTCGACAGCCCTGGCGCCCTGCAGGCCACCCTGGTGGCCGGGCAACTTGTCGCGCCGAGTTCAGACCCCCAGACGTTGGCCTTCGACGTTGCCAATTCCGTCCTGGGAGGATCGCCAAGTGCGCGCCTCAACATGAATCTACGAGAGGCCAAGGGCTGGTCCTACGGCGTGATCTCCAGTGCTGCCAATGCCCCGATAGCGCGACCCTGGCGCGTGGTGGCACCGGTGCAGTCCGACCGCGTGGCGGAGGCCATGGCGGAGATTCAGCGCGAGATCGAGGAGTATGCGTCCGGACCCGCGCCCGCCAGGCAGGACGAGGTTGCACGCTTTCGGGACAGCCAAGTGCGGCGTCTGGCGGGCAGTTTCGAGACGCGGGAGGCCGTCGCCTCGGAGATCGCAGACATCGTGCGGTTCGACCGGGCAGACGATTGGACCACCCAGCGCAGCAGCTCCCTCCGTCAACTCGATCTCAACGAGGTTCGGGCCGCTGCCGCCGCGCTGGACGCCAGCAAGTTGACGTGGGTCGTGGTGGGGGACTTGTCCCGGGTCGAGGCGCCCGTGCGCGCGCTGGGGTTGGGCGAGGTGATCGTGATCGATTCGCAAGGCGCGCCGTAATACGGGAAAGCCCGGTCTGGGTCGATGCTCAGTCTGCTTTGAACATAATATACATTATGCGAAATGCTGTATCCGCCTTAGTTGGGCTCGTTGGCTCCGCGTGGCAAAGGCTGCGGCTCCGTCTCGGCCATTGCGGGCCCGATGCATGCGGTGCCGCTCCTACAACACCTCAAATCCATCACCCAACGTTATTCATGAATGTGCGAAGCCCGTCTTCCGTCAGGCCGGCGTACCGAGGAAGCCCTAATTCATTGTCTTCATCCTCGCGATAGACGAGACCAAATTCCTCCAGTTCGCCCAGAATAAGCCAGATGCCCGCTTCGCCTAGCAGGAGCGTTTTCGACAAAGTGGAGAGCAAAACATCCTTGCCTTCCCTGCCTAGTGCGTCCAGTACGCGCCAATGGATCTTGCCCAACTCGATGGACTCCATCGGAGTGCCGTTCGGCTCGATTGACGGATCAATTGATGTGACCTGCGCATCGGCCAGCGCCCTAAGAAGCCCATCCCGTTCATCAGTCAATTGCTTAACCTGATCCTTCAGCGCATCGATACGGGTATTGAGCCGCAGAGCGGCAGATGTGTGCTCGAGATCCATTTCTTCGAACTGCCTGCGAAGTGCGCGAGATTCCTCCTGAGTTAGGACGGTTTGGTCCTCGATTTCGCGCTTTACCCTCAAACCCTCCTTTCGTCGCCTTAGTGAGTAGCTGTACACCCAATTCGAGGGATATGGGAACACATAGATATAGAAGGCGGCCGTGACTAGTGGGCCAAGAGCCAAATGAAGTATCGAATAGCCAAGGTCCTGGTAGACAAGGTGGAGAAGATGGATCTTCCGGATCGCGGACTCGCCTGAAAGAATCACGATCAGGGCTTTGTAGTTCCACAGGCACCATGAAACTGTAAGCGATGAACCTAGCGGGCTGAGGAACCTATCCGACACGTACTCGCGAAATCCTCGGATGAAATCATCAAACATAGCTCCCCCTGCTGCTTTCCATTCGATCTCCGCTCTGCTATTTGTGGCGCGAAGCTTGCGCGCAATTGAAGTTGGATTTTCACGCCGTGTGGTGATCCGCGACTAGGCCACTACGAAGGCGATGAACACGCCGCCACTTCCCGGGCGACGAATGCAGCGTTTCGCCGGGTCTCCACGGTCTTGCTGGCCCGTCCGCAGCAGAAGTGCGACGTTCAATGCCGGAATTAAGCCGCGCCGCAAAGCGGCGTCGGCTTGAATGAAATGTTACAGCTTTGGCTGGATAGCAAGTGACAGAAAACGCCAAAGGTGCCAGTAGGCCACAATCACCAGAACCACTTTGGTGTAATAGAAGCCGATTGCGGGCCAGTTGATAACAATGGGCGCCTTGAACGATTCATCCTCGGCTGTGCGATCTTCCTTGTAGCGGTGGTACATGCTCCACAGAACGCCGCCAACAGCGTACTGAAGTAGATCGGCCGCCAAGGCCGCCACGATTAACTTGAGCGGGAGGAACAGCTCCGACGGAAGCATGCGTGAACTGCCTTCGGCAACTTGAAACATCCAAATTATCGCGATGCCGCCGAGGGCGAGCTGCCGGACAATATCGCTGGCTTTCCCGCTATAAACGTAATAGTTGTCCAGCGCATCCTTAAGCTTCACTTCCCCCTCCCGCGTGGTCCGCCGCTCTCCGTTCCGCCGCCCTTTCGTGCTCTGGTCGCAGATTTTCGCGCCGCCGCAGCCGGCCTTTGCGTGAGGGCAGAGCCGGCCGCTGACTTTGCAGCCTTTCCGGCCTTCTGGTCGCGCAGGGTCTTAGATGCGGCCTTTCCGGCGGCGGATGACGTTTGCTTATCGGGCGCCTTGCGTTGTGAAAGCGCGCTACCGGCTGCTGATTTGGCAGATTTCGAAGCGGCGCCGCTCGATAGAGTCTTAGATGCCTTAGTGGCAGCCTTCTTGGAAGTCGTTTCCTTTTTCGCCATCTAGTGAACCCTCCCCGATTGTACGAAATGCCTCTTTGCCGTGCTTTCCCCTCGATACAGCTCGATCTTAGGGCGGTGGGGTCCGGCTAACAAGCCAGCGTATAACCGGACCCGGCGTTAGGCTCAGCGACGTATCAGTACGCGCTTTGGGCCGGAATCTACAATGCCGCCAAACTTCGATGAGCATCTCTATTCACCGCCCCAAAAAAGGATGTGCCGGAGGTCACTGCGCGATGCATGCCAAAACCCAGCCCTATTCCGCAGCTGGAGCTGGCATCACACCCTTTCGCACAATCTCCAACCTTCCAACATCGCCAACAGGCACGAGCACAGCAGCCTTCCGCGCCGGGTCCCACAGCGCATAGGAATCACCAAGACGACCAATCAGCCCAAGGCCACCCTGCACCTCTCCATCAATGGTCGCAGCTGCCACGTGCTTGCCACCCCCAGAGGAGATCGTCCCGGCACGCTCGGAACCAAGCGTGATTGACACTATCGAAACGTAGACCAGCATCACCAGGGCATAGATCAGCCACGGGGAACCTTTCACCGCTGCGGGCACCACCGGCGAAAGCTGCACGATCAGCGCACAGATGATCGTCAGAAGAAGCCCTATCAGAAGAGGCCACGAGTTCGACCACCAGAGCAGCAGCCCCAGGCCAGTGAAGAAAAGTATCGGAAACAGCCATGCGAACAGCTTGCTTTTGGCGCTGCCGCTCGTCACCTTCGTCTCCACCCAGCCGCCAAACAGCAAGGCCACCAGCATCAGAAACAACACCATGCCGATGCCTGCCAGGCCAGCCAGCGCCAGTTCGCTCACGGCAACAAACTGAAAGGGATCAAGGCCAAAGTGGCCCCAGTACGCCTTCAGATAGAGCGCGCCTTGAATCAGGCCAAACGTGACGACAGCCGAACCCCAGCCAGCCACATCGGCCATCGTTAGTCTTTTCTGCGTACTTTCCATGTACCCCCCATCAAGCGCCCCTGACGCATCCCGGATAGTGCCATGGCGTGGAGCGCGGCGTCAGCCACGCAGTGCAATCTGATTGCAGCGAACCAGGGTTCCCCTGAAGGGACATCGAGGGTTCGACCCGTCCATCCCTTTGTCGCGTCTGCCCCACTCCTATCCTGAGCATGTCGGTACCGGCACATTAGATGCAGACCAATCGGCACCACCCACAGCCCTTGCACGCCAAGCCTCCAGCGCCCTTCCCTGCCATACAACGATTCTGAAAACGTCGAATCCGGTGACGGCATTGCCCTTACTGTATTGGCACCTCGTGCAACCGGGCGTATTCCTAGCCACGCCACCGAGAACCGGTGGTCGGGGTCTCGAAAATCCCGGTAACACGACCGTTGTTTACGCTTGCCAGCCGGCACCACTGCCAAGGGGGTGCCGGCTGGCAATCCGTCTGCCGGCTATGGCGGGCGGTGCGTGGGGGCCTTGCGCCCACCCGGGCTGAGTCGTGTTCCGGTTTTCGAGCCACGCATCGTCCGCCACCTTTATCGGTGGCGGCTTCTGCCTGCACGCAAGGAGCCCAGCCATGACCACGCCCTACTCCCCTGCCCCACAGCCCATCCACGAGGCGCCCTCGGCCGGGCCTACCGTGGACCCCAACACCCTCATCGCGCTACTGCACAGCATCGGCTCGGGCGTGGCCGCCAACGGCCAGCCCTGGCCAGAGCGGCATCAGCTGCGTGGCCGGCAGATGGCGCTGGCCGATGCCGACTGCTCGCTGACAGGCCTGCGCGTGGTGCTGGAGGTGCTGCTGGCGGCAGAACGCACCCGCCAGAATGGTGAGCCGGAGCAGTACGTCGGCGACCGGGTGATGGAAGGGCTGATCATGGCCGGCCTTGGGCTGGCAGCGCACGCAAGCGAACGGCTGCAGCCGGCAGAGTGAAGGATCACTTCGGTGGGGCCTGAAATGAAGGTGCGCCACGGGGTGATGTGGGTGCTCTTTCTGGCGCTGGTCGTTACCGTACAGATGCATTTGCCAGAGCCTGTTGAGCCGGAAGTGCTCGCGTACCGCAGCGTTCCCGATGAGACGTTCTGGACGCTGCGACGCCACGCGCTTCGATTCGCAGAGGCGCGGGCGCGGGAGGGCTTCGCGTTCCTGGAGGGGACGCCCGCTTCGGCGTCCTTCCAGATCCAGTGCAAGGGTGTGCCGGTGCTGCACGTGGAGAGGCAGCCGCCGCTTCTGCTGATCCGGGTTGCGCTGGGTACCGAGCAACGGGCGCCTGCGATCTACCCCCTGCAGGCCACGCTGCAATGGTCACTGGTGCCGTTGACCTATCTGGAGCAGGTCCTGTCTGGCGTGCAGGAACCTACGCTGCAGGACCGGCTGCTACTGACGCTTGCTGGCGATGTGCCTGAGGATGAGCGGTGTGGCGTGCGGAAGTAGGAATACAACCTCGGCGACGCCCCGCCTCACCCACCCTGCCCCAGCTCGCGCGCAAGGAACGGCGCCGTCCTGCTGCCCTTGGCGCGCGCCACCTGCTGCGGCGTTCCCTTCGCGACGATGGTGCCGCCCGCAGCGCCTGCGCCAGGCCCGACGTCAATCACCCAGTCCGCCTGCACGACCGCGCGCATGTCATGTTCAATCATCACCACCGTATTGCCCGCGTCCACCAGTCGCTGTAGCTGCACCAGCAGCCTGTCCGCGTCCGATGCATGCAGGCCGGTGGTGGGTTCGTCCAGTACGTAAAGCGTGCGCCCGCGCTGGCTCCGCTGCAGCTCGGTGGCCAGCTTGATGCGCTGGGCTTCACCGCCTGAAAGCTCCGTGGCCGGCTGGCCCAGCCTCAGATAGCCCAGGCCGATCTCCTGCAGCAGTTGCAGCGGGCGGGCAATGGCTTCTTCCTCGATGAAGAACGCGTGCGCTTGGTCCACCGTCATCTGCAGGACCTCGGCGATGTTGCGCTCATTCCACAGCACCTTCAGCGTGGCCTCGTTGTAACGCGCGCCGTGGCAGGTGGGGCACGGCGCATAGACGCTGGGCATGAACAGCAGTTCGACGCTGACGAAACCTTCGCCTTCGCAGGTCTCGCATCGGCCCTTGGCCACGTTGAACGAGAAACGGCCGGCATCGAAACGCCGACGGCGCGCGGCGGGCGTAGCGGCGAACAGCTTGCGCACGTGGTCGAACAGGCCGGTATAGGTGGCCAGGTTGGAGCGTGGGGTGCGGCCGATGGGCTTCTGGTCCACCTGCACTACCCGCTGGATGGCGTCCGCATCGCCAGCCAACCGGCCCCGGGTCGCTTCGATCACGGTCGGCGCGTCGGTGGGCGCACTCTCGGCGCTGTTGTCCTCGGGCTCATGCCCCAGGTGCAGCAGCACCAGCTCGGGCAGTGCCTGCGCCATCAGGCTGGATTTGCCCGACCCCGAAATGCCGGTCACTGCGGTCAGCAGCCCCAGTGGCACCTGCGCATCCACACCCTGCAGGTTGTGCCGGTGGATGCCCTTCAGTTCCAGCCAGCTGCTGGCGGTGCGCTGCCGGCTGGCGGCCGCGGGCACCTGGTCGAACAAATACCGCGCCGTGCGCGATTCCTGGATCTTGCGCAGGCCGTCGGGCTCGCCACTGTAGAGAACGCGCCCGCCGTGCTCACCCGCTTCCGGACCAACATCCACCAGCCACTGCGCGCGGCGCATCAGCTCCAGGTCGTGCTCGACAACGAACACCGAGTTTCCGCCGTCGCGCAGCCGGTCCAGCGCGTCGTACAGCGCCTGGCTGTCGGCGGGGTGCAGGCCGGCCGAGGGTTCGTCGAGCACGTACAGCACGCCAAACAGCAACGAGCTGAGCTGCGTGGCCAGCCGCAGGCGCTGCAGTTCGCCGGCCGACAATGTTGGCGTGGCGCGATCCAGCGAGAGGTACCCCAGGCCCAGGCCTCGCAGCTGGTGTACACGCGCCATGACGCCGCCTGCCAGCCGCTGCGCGGCCAAGCGCTTCTCTTCCGACAGGGCCGAGGTCAGCCGCACGTCGGGGGCTCCAGCATGGACAGGGCGGCCGCTTGCAGCCCGCTGCGTGCGATCGCGTTTCGTGGCGCTGCCGCTGGCACGCGCGCCGCGGCTGTGCGCGCTGAAATCACCCTGCGCGATGGGCTCCAGCAGGCCCGCCAACTGGTCCAGTGGCAGCCGCATGAACTCACCGATATCCACGCCGGCAAAGGTGACCGAAAGCGCTTCCGGCTTCAGGCGCTTTCCGTGGCAGGCCGGGCACAACCTGCCTTCCATGTAGCGCGAAACGCGCTTGCGCATCAGCGCGCTCTGGGTGTTGGCAAAGGTGTGCAGCACGTAACGACGCGCACCGGTATAGGTACCCATGTAGCTGGGTTCCAGCTTGCGCTTCAGCGCGGCGCGGGTCTCTGCGGGCGTGAAGCCGGCATAGACCGGCACGGTTGGCATTTCCTCGGTGAACAGGATCCAGTCGCGGTCCTTCTTCGGCAGCTTCTTCCACGGCACGTCGATGTCGTAGCCCAGCGTGACCAGGATGTCGCGCAGGTTCTGGCCATGCCATGCCGGTGGCCAGGAGGCGATGGCGCGTTCACGGATGCTCAGCGACGGGTCCGGCACCATCAGCGCTTCGGTCACCTCGTACACATGCCCCAGGCCGTGGCAGGTGCTGCAGGCGCCCTGCGGCGTATTGGGCGAGAAGTCCTCGGCGTACAGCATGGGCTGGTTGGCCGGGTAAGCTCCGGCGCGCGAATACATCATGCGCACCAGGCTGGACAGCGTGGTGACACTGCCCACCGAGGAACGTGCATTGCTGGCGCCGCGCTGCTGCTGCAGGGCAACCGCAGGCGGCAGCCCGTCGATGGCATCCACATCGGGTACGCCCGCTTGGTCAATCAGGCGCCGCGCGTATGGCGCTACGGACTCGAAGTAGCGCCGCTGCGCCTCAGCGAAGACGGTACCGAAGGCCAACGACGACTTGCCCGAACCCGACACCCCGGAGAACACCACCAGTGCATTGCGCGGGATCGAGACATCGACATTCTTGAGGTTGTGCTCGCGCGCGCCGCGCACCTCCACGCAACCGTTGGCTGCGGCCGCGCATGAGGATTCACCGAAAGGGTTGTTGGACATCGTTGCGTTCCTGCAGGCAGTGATCGGTGCGCCCTGGAGCGCGCCCAAGGACGCATTTTCGCTGCTGCGAGGTGAATGTGGTGAGGGGACGTGCAGCCCCACCCTGGGGGCATGCAAATGACCCGCAAGCCGCATTCACCCGCCGACTGCAAGGGGCGCGTGGCGGCGAACGTATCGCTCAGATGGCGATGAGAACCTTCCCCATCACGGTTCCAGCTTCAAGTGCCTGGTGCGCTTCAGCGATCTTCTGCAGATCCACCTTCAAACCGACATGGGGCGAATAGGCGCCACTGACAAGGCACGCAGTGATGTCCCTGATCGCGTGGATCTTCGCTTCCTGGGGGACCGAATAGATGTACACGAAGCGGAGCACGCATCCGTGCACCATGGCACGCAACAGTGGCAGGGAAAGCTCATCGGTTGCCTGCGCGGCCGCATAAGCGCTGATGACGCCGCCAGAGGCGAGACATGCCAGGTCAAGGTCGAGATTTGCCTGCACATTGACCTCTACGATGCGATCCACGCCCGCGCCCCGGGTATGGGTGTTGATCGCGCCGGCGACATCGTCATTCAGACGGTCCAGCACCAGATCCGCTCCGGCCGCCCTGGCAATGATTGCCTGCTCGGCATTCATGACCGTGGCCGCGACCCAGGCGCCCGCCCACTTTGCCAGCAGGATGGCGGCGGTGCCGACCACGCCTGCCCCGCCTTGCACCAACACCCTTCGGCCGTTGATGTCGCCATCCGCGAAGAGACAGCGATGCGCCGTCAGTGCCGGAATACCCAGCGATGCACCCACCTCGAAAGAGACATCGCCAGGCAGCGGCACGGCGTGCCCAGCGGGCACGACCACGAACGCTGCAGCCGTTCCGCTCGCCCTGCCGTACTGGGCTTCATAGATCCACACGCGCTGCCCTATACGGCCCGCCTCTTCCGGGTCGCCCACCGCATCGATGACACCGGCACCGTCCTGGTGGGGAATGATTCGTGGAAAGGGCATCGGCGCGGAGAACCCTGTGCGGGCCTTGAGGTCTGTGGGATTGAGCCCGGACATGTGCATCCGCACCCGGACTTCACCTGGCCCCGGTTGTGGGGTGGGCAGCTCTGCAACGCAGAGCACCTCATCAGCCGGGCCTTGGCGGTCGTAATACGCAGCTCTCATGCGTCTTCTCTCTGATTGCGAAGGGGCTCCCTTCCGGGCCAGCACTATCAGAGGCCAGTGGCAAATTTACAACCAGGCACACTTTGTATATATAGGGATACAAAGTATCCTATTGGAGTGATGATGCCCGCTGGCCTGCCTTCGGATTACCGGTGTGCCGTAGAAGTGACTGTCGAGATCGCCGGCGGGAAGTGGAAGCCGTTGATCGTTCACTACCTGCTGAGCGGCACCAAACGGTTTGGGGAACTGCGAAAGCTGATCGGCGGCGTGACCCAGCGCTCGCTTACCTTGCAGCTGCGCGAGCTTGAGGCAAGCGGCATCGTCCGGCGCGAAGTGTTTGCAGAAGTTCCGCCGCGTGTTGAATACACGTTGACGCCGCTGGGCACCACACTGGCGCCAACACTGGAAGCAATGAAGTTGTGGGGAGAACGCTATCTGGCCAGCAGGGACGGTTAGCCGCTGCGGCACGTCGTGGGCGCACAACCCGCTCGAATCGCCACACCTGCGTCATTACGCCTAGACACGTTCGTACGGATCCGATGGAATGGCCTGCATCGGGGCTTCAGCATGCGCTGCACCTCCACGCTGGAAGAGCCTTGTTGCAGTGCTTCCTCGGGCAGCAGCTGCATGCCCGTAATCGGAGCGCCCGAGAACAACGGATTGCTGACCGACAGCTCGCCGAGCTGAAGCACCTGCTTGGAGCCAATCAGAGTGCGTTGGGCATAGGCCTCGATCTGGTCGAAGCGCGAAGGGCCATTGCCATACCTGGACAACGATTGGCGGCTGCGGACGATCCAATCGCCTGGTGATACTTGATCCGCTGTCCACATCCAGCAAGTGCTATGCCGGAAAGGGAGTGGATGGAACGTGGTATGGGCTGGCGTGCCTTGCCTGTGTCGAGTTGGACGCCTCGCACCCCAACTATCTCCTCGCTGTGAGGGCATTCGATTACGGCGGGAAGGCGCTTCGGCAGCGCCTGCATCTTCCTCATGACGCGGTTGCCTTCGTGGTGGAATGCGAAGACGAGGTTTCGACGCAGGTTGGTTTCCGGAAGCTGACCTACTAGTGAAATCGACGGACAGCCTCGATAACGCACTCCAATCCCTGCCAAAGCGGCGCGGGTTTCCAACCGGGGATGGGCACTCCTTGAGGCGTCTTTGAACTGAGCGCGAAGCGAATAGTCCAGTGTGGACGGCTCCCGCCCAAGCCGTGGCCTATTCTTGCCGCTGCAGGGTGAACAGGGTGAGGGCGCGTGCACCGCCCCCATCCTGGACTGGACTCAGCCCGCAGGCTGCATCCCGCTGGGCGTTGCCCCGCGCGACGCCGCCAGATACCGGCAGTACTTGCCGATGAAGATGCCGGTGAATCCGCCAGACAGCAGGAGATAGGCGGCGCTGAAACCTGCGTTGCTGCTCAGGCCGGGCGCCACGGCCAGCGCCGTTTCAAAACCGTACTTGATGACGAACGTGACCAGCAGCAGTGGCAGCAGGCTGTAGTCGGCACTGCGCCACAGCGTGCCCGTGGAGGCGTCCACGGTCAGCGTTGCCCGGCGCAGCAGCAGGCAGCCCACTGCTGCGCCCGCGCAGATGCCGGCCAGCCATTCGCCCCACGCCACCGGCGAGCCGCCATAGCGGTGGCTGATCGACCAGATGCCCCAGACGCTGAACAGCGCCGGCACGATGGTCAGCTTCCGCAGCGAGGTCTGCCCCGGCCGCATGGCCGCGATGCCGCGCGAGACCAGGAACGCCAGAAGCACCCAGACCCAGATGGGGGTCTGCCAGAGAAGTTGCTGCAGCAGGTTCACGGGAGGTCCTTTCGGTGAGTGCCGGCCAGGCAGGCGGCGGTGGCGCTCACTATTGGCGGTACGCATTGCACGGACAAGTGACAGGTGTCAGCGATACAGCCTGCACCCCGTCCTCTGCGCGGCGCTCGGCGATGTACGCGTGTCCTATCGTGTCACCGTGACCAGCGAACGGATGAATCGAATTCGGTTCCTGTCCGCATGTCGATTGCACCCCTGCTCCACCGGCGTTGTGCCGCTCACCGAATCGTAGCCGAGGCGGCACCACTTGGCGTCTTGCCGGCCAGCGGCCGGCACCACCCTTGCGATGCGGATGTCCGGAATCGGCATTACCGTGACGCGTCACGGTGAATGGCATGCGCCTTCAATCGGGCGCACGCCGGGTTCTGATACGGCCCTTTGCTGGCGGGGCCGGCGCTGCAGCCGGCACGGTATGATGCCGACTTTCTCGCACTTGCCATCGCTGTAGCGCGCGTTGCTGTTGGCTACGCGCCGGTGCAGCTGAGACCCCACCCACTCCATGCTCGCTTCCTGTTCCCCCTTCATCATCTGGGCGGCCGTGGCCGTTGCCACCGTCGGCCTGCTGTTCCGGCCGTTCCGCATTCCGGAGTACGTGTGGGCGCTGGGCGCGGCCGCGCTGCTTCCGCTGCTTGGGGCGGTGTCGCTCGGCACGACCTGGCACGCGGTTGCCGAAGGGCGGGATGTCTATCTGTTCCTGGTCGGCATGATGGTGCTGGCCGAGCTGGCGCGGCGCGAGGGCCTGTTCGACTGGCTGGCGCTGTATGCGGTACGGCATGCGGGCGGCTCGGGGCGGCGGTTGTTCGACCTGGTGTTCCTGGTCGGCACGGTGGTGACGGTGTTCCTGTCCAACGATGCCACGGCGGTGGTGCTGACGCCGGCGGTCTATGCGGCGTGCAAGGCGGCCCGCGCCAACCCCCTGCCCTATCTGTTTGTCTGTGCGTTCATCGCCAATGCGGCGAGCTTCGTGCTGCCTATTTCCAACCCGGCCAACCTGGTGGTGTATGGCAACCACATGCCGCCGCTGCTGCAGTGGCTGGCGCAGTTCGCGCTGCCGTCGCTGGCCGCGATCGGTGCCACGTATCTGGTGCTGCGCTGGGTGCATCGCCGCGAGATCGCACAGCCGTTGGCAGCGTCGCCCGAGCATCGCCCGCTTACCGAGGGTGGCCGCCTGAGTGCGCTGGGCGTGTTGTTCACCGGCACCGTGCTGCTGGTGACCTCCGCACTGAACGGCCCATTGGGCCTGACAACGTTCTGTGCGGGCGCGCTGAGCGTAGCGGTGGTGGCGATCCGCCAGCGCCGCAGCCCGCTGCCGCTGTTGCGCCACGTCTCTTGGGGCGTGCTGCCGCTGGTGGCCGGCCTGTTCGTGCTGGTTGAAGCGGTTTCGCAGACCGGTGTCATCCAGACAGCGGCCAGCAACCTGCAGGCGCTGGCGCAGACCTCGCCGCACCAGGCGGGCTGGCTGGCCGGAGGCGCAGCCGCACTGCTCAGCAACGTGGCCAACAATCTGCCGGTGGGCCTGGCTGCGGGCTCGCTGGGCCAGATGGCCGAGCTGCCGGCGCAGACGCGCGCGGCGTTGCTGATCGGCGTGGACCTGGGCCCGAACCTGTCGGTGACCGGCTCGCTGGCTACCATGCTGTGGCTGGTGGCGCTGCGCCGCGAAGGCGAGCATGTCAGCGCGCTCGACTTCCTGCGTGTCGGCGCGCTGGTGATGCCGCCCGCGCTGATCGGGGCGTTGCTGCTGCTCTGATCTGGCGCGGGCGCAGTATTTGCCTAGAACGCCACCTGCAAACGGGTATTGAAGGTGGTGCCTTCGTCCCTGCCCGGCCCGGTACCGCTGCGGTTGTCGGTCTGCCAGCGGATGGCCTCGAACATCACGCGGCTGAAATCGTTGAGGTACCAGTTCGTGCCCAGCGTCCACGCATGGCCGGTACCGCCGCTGGGCAGTTCGGCGTAATCCACGTCTTCATAGCGCGCCTTCAGCTCCCACGCGCCCCTGCCGCCGCGTGTGACCGGGTCGGCCACCTTCACCCGGCTCCAGGTGCCGGCCTTGCCCGAATAGGCTGGCATGGCACCGGCCAGGAACCAGCCGGCCGAGACAGCCCAGGCCTGGTGGTCGAGGTCGTAGCGACCGCTGGCATCGGCACCGCGCAGGTTGCGGGTGCCCCATTCGCCCGTCGCCCATGCCGGGCCGAAGAAGCCCGCCAGCTCCGCGCCATAGGCGGTGCTGCGCTCGGCGCCGAGCAGCGTGCCCGGCGTGATCTTGACCAGATCGTTGAAATGCCCGGCGATGGCCGAGCTGCGCACCACGCTGCTGGCACCGGCGGCGATCTCCTCGTGGAAGGCCCATGCGCCCAGGTGCACCGTCGCGGCGGAACTCTCGATGGGATTCCAGTGCACGCGCGTGGCCCAGGTCTGGCTGTCGTTGTCGGTACCTGCGTTGTTGAGGTCATTGCCCGCCACCGAGAGGCTGGCGTGCCAGCCCTTGCCATACACCCGCTCGGTAAGGCCGACTCCGAACAGCCCGCGCTGCGGCAGCATCAAGGTGCCCACGACATTGCGGTCCTGGAAGGGCGTGTTGGAGGTGCTGCTGGAACCATCGATGCCGCGGTCATTGAGGCGGTTGCCGACGGTAAGATCGGCAGGCAGGCCGAACAGGCGGTGATCGACAGTGGCATAGACCGACTTCCAGGCCACGTCGTTGTCGGCGAAATCGCCTTCGACGGCCCAGCCCAGAATGCCGTAACGCCCTTCGGCGCCCAGGCGCACCGAACGGATTTCGGTACCGGACAGGTTGCGGTCGCTCACCGAGGACCCGTCGGTACTGGATGCGTCGACGAACAGGCGGCCGCGTGGCCGGAAGGCTGCGTTGCCGTCGGCGCTGCTGAACTCCGGCGCCCCCTTGGACCAGGACACCTTGGGCTGTTTGGACTGGCCCGATTCCAGCGCGGCGACCCGGGTTTCCAGCGTAGCGGCGGGCGTTGCCGCCGGTACCGCTGCAGGGCCCTGCCCGCCTTCGACAGCGCGCAGGCGCGCCTCCAACTGCTGGATCTGCACGGCCTGCTGCTGCACCAGTTGCGAGAGCTCGGCCTGGCTCAATGGTGCAGGCGGTGACGAAGTGGACTGAGCGCCGGCATGGCCACTGGCCAACAGCAGGCCGAGCGCGACCGACAGCGCTGCCGGCGGCAGCACGGTGGAATGGTTCATGGTCTCTCTCTCCGGCCAGCCGGCCCCCTGGCCTGGCGCTGGCCTGTTGCGGTGGTGCGGGGGAAGATCGGGGAAGGAGGCGCGCGCCGCCGGATCAGTCCGGCGGCGCGGCAAGCGGGCTCAGGCGGCCGCGCTCAGCTGGTGGCCTGCGTCTGCGCGTTCGGGCGCCAGGTGATCAGCTTGTTCTCGACCACATCCAGCAGTGCGTCGATGACCAGCACGAAGGCGGCCAGGATGATGATGCCGGCGAACACGCCCACGGCATTGAAGTTGCCCTCGGCCTGGGCAATCAGGTAGCCCAGCCCTGCCGAGGCACCGAGGTACTCGCCGATGATCGCACCGACCACCGCGAAACCGACGGACGTGCGCAGCGAGGACAGGATCCAGCTGGCCGCCGCCGGGAAGTACACGTGACGCAGCAGATCGCTGCGGCCCGCCCCCAGGATGCGTGCGTTGGCCAGCACCACCGGGTTCACTTCACGCACGCCCTGCATGGCGTTGAAGAACGTGGTGAAAAACACCAGCGTGACCGCCAGCGCCACCTTCGACCACAGCCCAAGGCCCAGCCACAGCACGAAGATCGGTGCCAGCACCACACGCGGAATCGCGTTGAAGCCCTTGATGAACGGGTCCAGGATGCGTGCCGAGCGTCGGCTCAGGCCAAGCCACACGCCACCGGCCACGCCCAGCCCGGTGCCGATGATGTAGCCCAGCGCGGTTTCGGTCAGGGTGATGTAGACGTGCTGGTAGAACGAGGTGTCGGACAGCCAGGTCCAGGCCTGCTGCACGATTGCCGTTGGCGAGGGGAAGAAGAACGGATCGATCACGCCCAGCGCGATGCCGCCTTCCCAGCCGCCGAATACGGCGACCACCAGGGCCAGCTGGATGAATTTGTCAGTCTTGGCGTGCATAGCTCTTCTCCACTTCGCCGCGCAGGCAGGCCCAGATGTCGCGGTACAGGTCGGTGAATCGTTCGTCCAGCTTGATTTCGGCCACGTTGCGCGGCCGTTCCAGGCCCACGTCGAAGCTGCGCACGACGCGGCTGGCGGGGCCGGAGGACAGCACCACCACGCGGTCACCCAGCGCGATGGCCTCTTCCAGGTCATGGGTGATGAGGATCACCGAGCGCCGGTCCTCCTGCCACAGCCGCAGCAGTTCGTTCTGCATCAGGTGACGGGTGTGGATGTCCAGCGCCGAGAACGGCTCATCCATCAGGATCACCTTCGGTTCGACGATCAACGCCTGTGCCATCTGCACGCGCTTGCGCTGTCCGCCGGACAGCTGGTGCGGGTAGCGATGCTCGAAGCCGGCAAGGCCGACCTTGGCCAGCCAGGCATTGGCCTTGGCCTTGCGCTCGGCTTCGGGCACGCCACGAAAGCGCAGGCCCAGTTCGACGTTCTGGTACGCGGTTTTCCATGGCAGCAGCGCATCCTGCTGGAACAGGTAGCCGACAGATTCCTGCACGCCGCTGACCTTGCGCCCGTCGATGGCCACCTCGCCGGACGATGGCGTGAGCAGCCCCGCCACGGAGTTGAGGATGGTGCTCTTGCCGCAGCCGGTGGGGCCGACGATGGCGAGGAACTCGCCGTCGCCCACCTGGATGTCGACGTCACGCACGGCGGTGAATTCGCCGAAGGACATGGTCACCTTGTTGATGGCGACCATGGTCTGTGCAGGCTCCAGCTGTGGCGCGCCATTGAGCTGGCGCACGGTGGCATTGAGGGCCATGGGGTTACCTCCGCTTAACGTTGGGCTGCCGGCGCCGCAGCGTGGGCACGCTCGACGAAGGCATTGGTGTAGGTCCTGGACAGATCGATGTTGGCCTTGGCCACATCCGTGTTGAATTCGCGCAGCACCTTCAGTGGCGTTTCCAGGTCGGCCGCGATGAAGTGGCCATCGGTGGTGAAGATCGCGCGGGCGTTCTCCACGGCGCGGGCATAGGTGGCGCGGTCGCCGGAGACATAGCTGTCAGGCAGGGCTGCGACGATGTCCTCGGCGCTGTTGTCGGCGATGAACTTCAGCGCCATCTGCTCGGCACGGGCGATCTTTTCGGCCGCTTCCGGGCGCTTGTCCAGGAAGCTCTGGTTGGCGTACATCACCGAGGTCGGGTACAGGCCGCCATAGACCTGTCGTGCGCCGTCATCACTGCGTGCGTCGAGAATGATCTTCCCCACCTTGCGTTCGGTGATCAGGGTGGCGGCAGGATCGTAGTTCACCAGCAGGTCGATCTTGCCCTGCTCCAGCGCGGCGACCGCAGCGGCACCGGAACCCACGCCGATCAGCGAGATGCTGTCGACCGGGATGTCATGCTGGGCCAGGAAATGGCGAACGAAGAAGTCGGACGAGGAGCCCGGTGCGGTGATGCCGACCTTCTGGCCCTTGATGGTCTGCGGGCGCGCCGGATCGAACGTGGCGTCTTCGCGGCCGGCCATCACCAGGCCGGAATTGCGCGAGAGCAGTACGAAGGCGACTACGTCCTTGCCCTTGGCCTGCATCTGGATGGTGTGGTCGTAGAAGCCGACGGCCACGTCGGTGGAGTTGGCAACCAGCGCCTGCAGTACTTTCGAACCGCCCTGGGCGAAGTTCTCGGTCTTCACTTCCAGGCCGACGTCCTTGAAATAGCCCTTGGCGTCGGCGATGAAGAACGGCAGGTTGTTGAGGTTGTAGGAACCGACGCTGATGCGCACCGGGGCATTGTCGCCGCCGCGTGCGGGACCACCGGCCGCACCGGCGTCCGGCTTGCTGCATCCGGCCGCGGCCAGGCCGACCGCGCACAGCGCGGCCATGAAGAACTGCTTGTACATCATCCCTCCCAGGAGTGAAGCATCTACGTTGTGGTGGCGGGCAAGCACAGCCGTGCCGGCCCGACCGGTTTCAGATCATGCCGCTGACGTCCATTGGCGGGCTTGGGTAGCACTGGCCCTGGCGGGCGCGGGCGACGTGGCGAACACACGACCTTCAAACAGACGACGTGCGGTGCGCACCACGCTGGCGATCACCGGCGCGTCGTCCGCGCTGCGACTGAGGCCCACCTCCAGGGCCCCACTCGGATGTTCGAGGGTAATGCTGCCGGGCAGCGGCAGGCACCCGACCAAAGTGTGGGCCAACGTGCCCGAGGTGACGGCGGCGGTCGCGATGCCCACCGCGCCGGTAATGGCCAGCGCGGTGTGGCACTGGTGTGGCATGAAATAGCGCACCTGCAGCTGCCCGCCATGTTGCGGTGCGGACAGCAGCACCGGCTTGGGAATGACCTTGCTGCCGGCGTCGGCGATGCCCATTCGGGCGCCGGCCTCGATACGCAACGCCTCCAGCCGCGCCATGAACGCGGCATCCGCATTCAGTTCGGCAGGTGACGCATCACCGCGTACGCCCAGGTCCTCAGCGTGCACCAGCATCATCGGCATCGCGCAGTCGATCAGGCTGACCGGCACGCCGTCGATGGTTTCCTGCGCATGGCCACTGGGCAGCAACTTGCCGGTCCGTGCGCCTGCCGCATCCAGGAAGGACAACCGGACCGGAGAGGCCGAGCCCGGCGCTCCGGCAATGCGGGTGTCGCCCCGGTAGACCACGTTGCCGCCCGGCGTTTCCACCGTGGCGATGATCAGCTTGCCGGTGTTGACGTTGTGGACGCGCACTTCGGTCTGCGGGTCCTGGGCCTGCACCAGCCCGCGCTCGATTGCATACGGGCCCACCGCCGCCAGCATGTTGCCGCAGTTGGGCGAGGTATCCACCACCTGCTGTTCCACCCGCACCTGGGCGAACAGATAGTCCACGTCGGCATCGGGGTGGCTGGAGCGGTCGATGATGGCCACCTTGCTGGTCAGTGCGTTGCCGCCGCCGATGCCGTCGATCTGCAGCGGGTGGCCCGAACCCATCACCTCCAGCAGCAGGCGGTCGCGTTCGGCGGTGTCAGCCGGCAGGTCGCTGGCCAGGAAGAAGGGGCCCTTGGAGGTGCCGCCACGCATGAGCACGCAGGGAATGCTGAGCAGATCGTTGGACATACGTGTGTTAGATTGATGCGTATAGGGGATGAATGACCCCTCTGTGATTCGATACTGGCATGACCCCAATTGATCTGTGAATTGCTGATTTTTGGATGATTGATACCTGATGAGCATCAATTGCGAGATTCTCGATCTGCGCGCCTTCCTGCTGGTATCGGAAACCCGCAGCTTCCATCGCGCGGCCGAAATCCTGCACGTCTCCCAGCCGGCGCTGAGCCGTCGCATCCAGAAGCTTGAGCAGGCCGTGGGCTCGCCGTTGCTCGAGCGCACCACGCGCAGTGTCAGCACTACGGCCGTGGGCGAGAACCTGCTGCCGCTGGTGCGGCGCATGCTGGAGGAGTTCGATGGCTCGCTGTTCTCGCTGCGCGGCCGCGAAGACACCCGCGGCGCCACGGTGACCATCGCCTGCCTGCCCACGGCGGCGTTCTACTTCCTGCCGAGCGTGATGGCGCGCTTCCACGAGGCGCATCCGAACGTGCGTTTCCGCATCCTGGATATTCCGGCCACCGAGGGCCTGCAGGCGGTGGAGCGCGGCGAGGTCGAATTCGGCATCAACTTCATGGGCGCCAATGATCCCAACCTCGATTTCGACGTGCTGGCCGAGGATCCGTTCGTGCTGGCATGCCGGCGTGATCATCCGCTGGCCCGCAAGCGCACGGTGGAATGGGCTGATCTGGCCGAGCACCAGCTGATCACCGTGCATCGCACCAGTGGCAACCGCACGCTGCTGGACGGCGCATTGGCGCGCGAGAACCTCAAGCTGAGCTGGCATTACGAAGTGACTCACCTGTCCACTTCGCTGGGCATGGTCGAGGCCGGCATCGGGGTATCGGTGCTGCCGAAAATGGCAACCCCTGATGGCGATCATCCGACGCTGGTGACGCGTTCGATCGGCAACCCGGTGGTGTCGCGCACCATTGGCATCGTGCGCCGTCGAGGTGCCCTGCTCTCGCCCACCGCAGAGCGGTTCCTGCAGATGCTGATGAGCCAATGGCGCGTGGAGAACTGAGCGCGCCCTGGTGCGTATGGGGTGTAATGGCAGCCTGCTCTCCAGCCACATGAGCAGTGCAGCGGCCCCGGTGCAGATTACTCGGCGTAGCTTGCGGTGTTCTTGCCGTGCCGTTTGGCGTGATAGAGCGCCTTGTCCGCCTTCGCCAGCCAGTCCTCCGCGCTGCCCGTGCCAGCCGCTGCGGCGATGCCGATACTGACGCTGAACTGGATATCGGCTGTTTCAGGGGCACCCGGCTCCTGCAGGTAGTGCCTTATCTGCTCGGCCACATCCATGGCCTCTGCCGGTATCCGCTGGCGCAGCAGAACGGCGAACTCATCACCGCCCAGACGCGCTGGCATGTCACCCGGCTGGGCTAGCTGACGCAGCACTACCGCGATGCGGCGAAGCACCTCATCGCCGGCACGATGGCCATGCGAGTCATTGATCCGCTTGAAATCATCAACATCAAGCATCAGCAGGCACGCGTCGCCGCCGTGGTGCTGCCCCGTCTGCAGCACCTGCTGGGCGCGCTGGATCAGGAAGCCGCGGTTGGCCAGCTCCACCAACGGATCCATCCGGCTCAGGCGCTGCAGTTGGCGATTCTGTGATTTCACCCGGCGCGCCAGCCGCCAGCTCAGCACGCTCAACCCGATGCCGTAGACGAACAGGAAAGGCAGGCTGAGGACAACGGTGCGCTGCGAGGTGATGGGTTGATAAGGCAGGCCCAGGGCAAGCCAGGTGGCGGCGAACCCGACCACCAGGGCCAGGGTTGCCCTCGTTGCCAGGCGGATGCCGCCGGCGGCGATCTTGTCGGCCACCAGCAACGCGGCAAACAACGCACTGGGCACCGTGCTGAGGGCCATGAAGGCGATCCATGCGCCTCCAAAGAGAGAGTCGACGATCATGCAGCGGAACTGCGCTGCTGCAGGTTCGCGGGCGCGACGTGTCAGGAGCATCGCCAGCGCCGGCCATGCGAGGGCGTTGAGCAACAGCAGCATCCAGGGGGCAGCATCCGCCTGACGCTCCAGAATGACCGAGGCAATCGGAAGCGCGCCCAAGCCGTTCCCCACGAAGCGCATCCAGCCGATGCGCCGGGCTGCACCGACGCCCTCGACGGCGACTTCTGTTGAATCAGTGAAGAACGGCATTGCCAGCTCTCCTGATGATCACTCCCCTGCAATTCACCCGGACACCCCTTTGTGCGCGAGTCTGACATCTGTGCGTCAACGACAGGTCAATGAGGCAAGGCGCGCTGCATCGCAGCCGCATGCCGAGGCTGCGCACATGGGTTGATGGGCCGTGCGGCAGCCCTTCATCCGCCTGTGTTGCAGCGTTAACGCCCCGTGGCAGAGGCTGGTCAACACGCCCGAGGAGCACACTCCAGTGAACGAGAAGAAGCTGCGGGATGACCTGCCTTTCAACCCTGGCGCCGACGTGGACGATGCGTCGAAGAGCCATACCCCGGACATGCTCAGGAATGACAAAGCGACATGGAAGGAGCACGACATGCCCGATGATGGTGATGACCCCAAAGCTGCGCCCGACGACTACGAACGGCCTGATCCTGATCCGACCGGGTAGGCACGGCCAATTGAAGCCAACGGTGCGTGCCACGCGACATGGCGGGCCTCCTTGCTGAAGGTGCGCCCGCAGAGCGCGCTGTAAGCGCGCGCCGGATCGCGTGTTGCCGGCCAGCGGCCGGCACTACCGGACGCGAAGATGGGTTGCGCCGGGCCATGCCCGGCGGACGCAACGCATGGGCAACGCCGGGTCATTCCCGGCGGACGCGAAGATGGGTAGCGCCGGGCCATGCCCGGCGGATGCGAAGAACAGAAGGGCCGGCAGGCATTCGATACGGCAGAGCTGCCGCGGACGATTCCATGGCGCTGCGAGGAAGCGATGATCAGCTGGCGTCGACGCCAGCCAGATCGCCATCGCTGCCGATCTCCCAACGCAGTTCGAAGTTCAGTTCCAGCTGTTGTCCCGGCTGCAACCGGGTCGGCGCCAGCGTGAATCCGTCGGGTGGGCCGGTCTGCGGCTCCACGCAGGTGGCGTGCGCTGCCCCGTCGTAGACCACCCAATGATCGGTGTCGGCGCTCAGCCGCAGCCGCTGGCCGGCGGCAAGCAGCGTCACTTCTGTCTGGTTGATGAAGCAGTCATCCCACGGGCCCTGCGTTGGCTGCACGCAGGGCAAGGTGGCGATGCCCTCCCCGTCGCGCGGGTACATCGCGCTGGGTGCGAACAGCAGTCGATCCGGCTTGCGGAACCAGGGATGCCAGCCAAGCACGGCTGGCATTGCCATGGCACCGGCCTGCACCGCGAGGCGCAGCTTCAGGCGGTCGGGTTGCACGAGGAGGTGCTGCGATGCCCTGCCCCCGAAGGGCCAATAGGCATCCTCAGGGAGGTCCAGCGACAGCGAGGCGCCGTCCGGTTCAAGGCGGTCGATGCGCCACGGCCGTGAGAAGGCGACGCCATGGATGGCGTGCATTCCGAAGTTCACCGGCAGCTGATAGGGCCTGCCTTCGAAGGCGAAGCGCCCCTGCCGGATGCGCCCGGCCCAAGGCAGCATCGGATAGCACCCCCACGCAATGCCCGCCTGCCCTACTTCATGTTCGCCGACAAGCCAGTCCACACCGTCGCAGCGTAGTTGGGCGATGCGCCCACCGGCTTCCGGTGCAAGCGCGACCTCCAGCCTGCCTGCGCGCAACCAGTGCAGTGGGCCGGCAGGCAGCGCCGCCTGCGCATCATCCATGGGCAAAGTCGGCTCAGGTGCCATAGGGATGGATCGTCCGGATGCTGCCGTCTGCTTCCATGTGCAGCGGTGTGCACTTGACCGAACGCAGGTGGGTGACCCCGCCGGACAGCAACGCGTCGTGATAGAACAGGTACCACCGCCCCTGGAACGCACAGATGGAGTGATGGGTGGTCCAGCCCACCACGGGGGTGAGGATCACGCCGCGATAGGTGAACGGCCCGTACGGGCTGTCGCTGGTGGCATAGCACAGCAGGTGCGTATCACCAGTGGAGTACGACAGGTAATACCGGCCCTGGTGTTTGTGCATCCACGGTCCTTCGAAGAAGCGACGGGCATGGTCGTCGGCGCGCAGCGGCTGCCCGTGCTCGTCCAGGATGACGATCTCCCGGGTGGGTTCGGCAAGCCGGGTCATGCCGGCGTCCAGTCGCCCGATACGCGGGCCCAGTGCCGGCGCCTCGCCTGCAGGTTCTTCATGCGCCGGGTCGTAGCGGTTGTCGCGGTACTTCTGCAGCTGGCCACCCCAGATGCCACCGAAACAGAGGTAGTGCGTGCCGTCGTCGTCCTCGAACACGGCCGGGTCGATCGAGTACGCGCCCTCGATGGGTTCGGGCTCTGGAGTGAACGGGCCCTCCGGCCGATCCGCCGCCGCAACGCCGATGCGGAACATGCCGTGGGCGTCCTTGGCCGGGAAGTACAGGTAATAGCGGCCATTGCGGGAGGCGGCATCCGGTGCCCACATCTGCTGGCTGGCCCAGGGCACGTCGCGCACATGCAGCGCTACGCCGCAGTCGGTCGCCTCGCCCTCCGGCGTGTCCATCCGCAGCACGTGGTAGTCCTGCATGCCGAAGTGGCCGCCCTCATCGTCGAAGGGTGCGCCGCTGTCGATGTCGTGCGATGGATAGATGTACAGCCGCCCCTCGAACACATGGGCCGAAGGGTCGGCCGTGTAGATGTGGCTTACCAGAGGCTGGGAGATGGCGTGTGCTGCCAGTTGCTGCAGATCGCTGCCCTGGCGCCGCGACTGCAGGTCCTGCTCGATGCGGGTCTCCATGCGCTTGTTGATCTCGTAGAGGAAAAGCAGCGCTACTGCAGCCAGGAACGGCAGGGAGCAGTACATGCTCACCGTCAGGCGGATGCCGTCCACCACGGCTTCGGGCTGTCGCGGTGCGCCTGCCTGGTAGCCGTGATGGGCGAGGATGCCGGCGACCAGCGCGCCACCGATGCTGAGCCCGATCTTCAGGCCACACAGCATCGCCGAGAAGACGATGGCGGTGGCACGGCGATGGTTCTTCCATTCGGAGTAGTCGGCGACGTCGGCGATCATCGCCCACAGCAGCGGGATGGTGATGCCGTAGCAGAACCCGTGCAGCATGAAGGCAGCGAAGGCCACGGCAACCGCCGTGGGCGGGAAGAAATAGAACGCCAGCAGGAACACGGTGGACACCAGCAAGGCACCGCCAAAGACATCACGCTTGCCGAAACGGTCGGCCAGGCGGCGCGATACGCCGATGCCCAGGATCATGCAGACGATGCCGCAGGCGTTGAACAGGCTGAAGGCCGATGTTGCCGGATCCTTCGGCCAGGCAAAGCCGGCCAGGCCCAGGCCGTTGAGTGCCGCGTTGACGGCGCCGATGAAGCGGTTGAAGCCGGAGGTGTCGAGAAAGCCCGCCAGGGCGGCCTCGCTCATGTAGTACTGGAAGTAGTAGACGTAGGTGCCGCCCTTCAGCGACAGGTTGATGAAGACCAGGATGGTCAGCGCCAGCATCACCTTCCACGGGCGGTTGCGCAGCAGGTCGGACAGGTCCTGCAGCACCCCGGCAGTCTGTTCCTTCGCCGGTACGATGCGCTCGCGCGTGGTGGCGAAGGTGATCAGGAAGAACACCGTTCCCACCACCGCAAATACCGTCATGACCCGCTCGAAGCCCAGCACCCGGTCGCCGTCGCCGAGGATCAGCACCAGCGGCAGCAGCAGGACCTGGATGATGAACTGCGCGATCATCACCGCCACGAAGCGGTAGGCCGACAGGCTGTTGCGCTGGGCCATGCTGCCGGTGAGCACGCCACTGAGTGCCGAGTACGGCAGATTGTTGGCCGCATACACGAGCATCAACAGGCCGTAGGTGGCCAGGGCGTAGACGACCTTGGCGCGCGGCGCCAGGTCGGGGGTGCTGAAGGCCAGCAGTGACAGCACCCCGAAGGGAATCGCCGTCCACAGGATCCACGGCCGGAACTTGCCCCAGCGGCTGACCGTGCGATCGGCGGCGATGCCGATCAACGGGGTGAACACGAAGGCACCGAGCACGCCGATCACGAAGATGATCGTGGCGGCCGTGGCGGGCGGCAGCCGGTACACATCGGTGTAGAAGAACGCAAGGTAGGTGATCAGCGTCTGGAAGATCAGGTTGGCGGCCAGGTCGCCCAGGCTGTAGCCGAGCTTCTCCCGGATGGACAGCGTGTGCCCGGTGCTTTCGATGCGGCGCGCATCAGTCACGGTTGGTCTCCACGGTGAACCCGGCCTTCGCGCGGATGTCGGCGCTGGAGCTGCCCACCCATGCCTCGTACGCGCCCGCCGGCACGGCATAGCCGCCGCGCGCGTCGTCATAGTGGCGCAGGGCCTGCTGTGCTTCCAGGTCGAACACCACGGTGCGCCGCTCGCCAGCGGCCAGGTGCACACGCTGGAAGCCGCGCAATGTCTGGCGTGCGTCGCCAGGCCCGGCCTGCAGCCGTCGCACATACAGCTGGACCACTTCGTCGCCGGCGCGCTTGCCCGTGTTGGCGATCTCGACCTGCACCTTGAGTGTCCCGTCGTTGGCGATGCGCGTTGAATCGAGCTGCAGCCTGCCGTAGTCGAAGCTGGTGTACGACAGCCCGTGCCCGAACGGATACAGCGGGGTACCGCGGAAGTAGCGGTAGGTGCGTCCTTCCATCGTGTAGTCGTCAAAGGCCGGCATCGCCTCGTCCGCCTTGTAGAAGGTCACCGGCAGGCGCCCGCCCGGATTGACGTCGCCGAACAGCGCCTGGCCGACGGCAGTGCCGCCGCGTTGCCCGGGATACCAGCTCATCAGGATGGCGGACAGATTCTGCTGCGCCCAGTCCACCGCCATGGCAGAGCCGCCGGTGAGGACCATCACCACCGGTTTGCCGGTGCCATGCAGCGCTTCCAGCAGCGAGCGCTGGGGCGCGGGCAGGCGCAGGTCGGTACGGTCACCGCCGGCGAAGCCCGGGTAGTTGACCTTCATCTCTTCGCCTTCGACGTCGCCGGTGAGGCCGCCCACGAACACCACCACATCGGCGTTGCGCGCGGCCTCCAGCGCCGCTTCGAACGGCGGCTTGGCTCCGGGCATGCGCCACCCCAGGCGGACGCCGGCATCGCGCTCGGCGTCGAAGTACTCAAGCCTCAGGTCATAGGCGCGGCCGGCCTGCAGGTCCAGTTCCACGCCATCGCCGTGCAGGCGATCACTGTTGGCCCAGTGGTCGAGCACACGCTTGCCGTCCACGTAGAGGCGGAAACCATCGTCGGCGGCCGCCTCGATCCGGTAGCGCCCCGAGACGGGCGGCAGCAACTGGCCAGTCCAGCGGATGCTGAAACCATCGCTGGGGATGCCCTGCCCCGGCGCTGCTTCACCACGGGCCAGCAGGTTGTCGGTCGGGGAACCCCGATCCCAGCGGAATCCGATCTGGGCATCGGTGCGGACCAGGGCCGGAGTGCCGGAAAGATCGGCGGTACGGAAGTACTCGCCGCGCAGCCCGCGCTCCGGGGAGTCAGCCGACGGGCGCAGGTAGGTCGCTTCGATCAAGGGTGTGGCGCTGGGATCGTCGCGCCCTTCAACCAGGTCCACGCCGCGTGCGTAGCTCACCTCGATTCCCTTGGCGGCATCGCGGATGCCCTGCAGGAGGGTGACCGGCGCGGCCGGGGTACCGAAGTAGTTGCCGAGCAGTGCCATGGTGTCATCGGCCGTGGGGCCGATCACGGCGATGCGCTTGAGGTTGCGCGACAGCGGCAGCACGCCATCGTTCTTCAGCAGCACCAGCGATTCCTGGGCGGCCTTCAGGGCCAGCGCATCATGCGCCGGAGCCTGGTTGACCGACGCGGGAATCTGCGCCCAGCGCACGCGCTCGGGTGGATCGAACATGCCCAGCCGCATCCGCGCGGCAAACAGGCGGGTCACCGCATCGTCGATCTCCGCCTCGCTGATCAAGCCCTGCCGCACCGCCGCCGGCAGCGTGGCGTATTCCTGGCCGCACTCCAGTTCGGTGCCGTTGCGGACCGCCAACGCGGCAGCCGCCTCGCGGCTGGGAACGATCCGGTGATGTTTCCAGATGTCGACGATGGCCCAGCAGTCGGACACCACGTAGCCCTTGAAGCCCCAGTCACGGCGCAGCACGTCGCGCAGCAGGAACCGGCTGGCGCTGGCGGACTCGCCGTACACCCGGTTGTAGGCGCCCATCACCGCGTCCACCTGCCCCTCTTTCACCAGCGCCTCGAACGCGGGCAGGTAGGTGTCGTACAGGTCGCGCTTGCTCGGGCGCGCATCGAAGTGGTGGCGATCGGCCTCGGGGCCACTGTGCACGGCCAGGTGTTTGGCGGTGGCGTCGAGCTTGCGGTACACCGGGTCATCGCCCTGCAGGCCGTGCACGAAGGCCACGCCCATGCGGGCAGTGAGGTACGGGTCCTCGCCGTAGGTTTCCTGGCCGCGGCCCCATCGCGGGTCGCGGAAGATGTTGATGTTCGGCGACCAGTAGGTCAGCCCCTGGTAGCGGCCATGCGAGCCCTCACGGAGGAACTGGTGGTGCTTGGCACGTGCCTCGTCGCTGATGGTGCTGGCCACCTGCCCCATCAGCGGCACATCGAAGGTGGCCGCCAAGCCGATGGCCTGCGGAAACACGGTGGCCTGCCCTGCCCGCGCCACGCCATGCAGGCCTTCGTTCCACCAGTCGTAGGCGGGAACGCCCAGACGCTCGATCGCGGGCGCGGCGTTCTGCATCTGCGCTGTCTTCTCCTCCAGGGTCATCCGGGCGACCAGGGCAGCGGCGCGGTTTTCGAAGCTGGCCGAGGTGTCGAGCCAGGGCGCGGGCTCGGCTGCGTAACCCGTGCCCGCCAGCGCGATGGCAGCGCACAGGGCCAGCGTGCGGAAGATGGGAGTGCGCGTCATCATTTGCTCCTCAATGCACGCTCGTCGCGCGCGAATGGTCCCAGCAGGGCGCCGACGAAGCCGCCTGCACGATCCGTACTCAACACCGTTCCGTCCACGGCATCGGCCAGTGTCTGCCAGCCACGCCCTTCGCCGCTGTCGAAGGCGAACGCATAGCGGCCTTCGTCACCGGCGATCTTCAGGCGCAGCGACGTCGCTGCCGTTGCCTGGCGCGTTGCCAGGGTGCGGGTGACACCGCCGCCGTCGCGCGCTTCCAGGAAGACCGCCACGCGGTCACCGCCGAGGCTGCGCACGCCAAGGAAATACCAGTGGGTCTCACTCTGGAAAGCTGCCAGGCCTGCGGCCACGCCCGCCGCCGGCCGGGTCATGGCCGTGCTGGATTCGAAGCGCAGGTGCTGCTGGCGCCGGCCGAGGAACGCGGGGTTGCGCAGCGTGTCCAGGTTCTCCGCCAGCGGATGCACGGCCAAGGCCCCCGGTCGCTCGCGCAGGTCGGCCCACGGCTGCCTGGGGATGCGCACGCGCAGCCAGCCGCTGCCGAGTGCCGGCGCATCGAATTCGTCACGTTCGGTGAAATTGCCGGTGGACGGCGCCTGCGACGCTTCGCCCTGCATCCAGGAGGGCGCTCTGGCCGCATACGGAATGGCCTGGTTGGCCGGCAGGATCACCGGCCAGCCGTCACGCCATTGCACCGGCAGCAGATAGGTCTCGCGCCCGGTGTTGTAGTGGCGCGTGTCGTAGTTGCGGCTGGCAAGGAACACCGCCCACCATGAGCCGTCCGGCCCCTCCACCAGATCCGCATGTCCGGCATTGGTGATCGGCAACGGCCTGTCGGCGGGCAGGTCACGCTGGGTGAGAATCGGATTGCCCGCATACGGCACGTAGGGCCCCCACACATCACGGCTGCGCAGCACCACCTGCGAATGTTGCGGCCCGGTGCCGCCTTCCGCGTCGGAGAGGTAGTACCAGCCATCGCGTTGGTAGATGTGCGGTCCCTCGATCCAGATCGGCTTCCTGGCCGGCTCCACCCCGCCGTCGATCAACACCTTGCGGGGACCTACCGGGGAGAAGGTCGCCAGATCAATCTGCTGCATCCAGATGGCACGGTGGCCCTCGTAACGTGGCGGGCCGGGCGGTACATCGTTGTTGAGCAGATACACGGTGCCGTCGTTGTCGAAGAACAATGACGGATCGATTCCATCGATGCCAGGCAGCCAGTGCGGGTCGGACCAGGGACCGGCAGGATCACGGGCGGTAGCGATGAAGTTGCCGCCGCTGTCGACGGCCGTGGTGACCACGTAGAACATGCCGTCGTGGTAACTGATGGCCGGCGCGAAGATACCGCGCGACACGCCCAGTCCGTCGAAGTCCAGCTGCGACGGTCGGTCGATCACATTGCCGATCTGCTTCCAGTGCACCAGGTCCACGCTTTCGAATACCGGGATGCCCGGGAAGTAGGTGAAGCTGGAATTGACCAGATAGAAGCGCCCGTTTGCGGCGACGATGCTGGGGTCGGCATGGAACCCGGCAAGAATCGGGTTGCGATAGTGCCCGGCCGGCAACGGCGCATCGAAGGCCGCGTCGCGACCGCTGTACTCGAACCAGTCGAAGTAGACCGGCGGCGCGGGCGGCGCTGCCCACGCCTGCGGCAGCAACGACATCAACACGAGTACTGGAGCCAGCAGCAGACGCATCAGGGAACCTCCGCAGGGGTGATGGAAAGCTCGAACGGGCCGGCGGGCGCCCCACTGCTGTCGCGCAGGGTGCACACCGGGCCATCGGCCCAGCAGTAGCGCACGCGCCCGCCCGCGTCTGCCAGCGGGCTGCGCAGCACGACGTCGTGCCCGTGCAGCACCGCGTCGGCGTAGTGGCAGTGGTGCGCATCGGCGTCGCACAGCTCGAAGCCGATGGGGCCGTTGGCGCCGGTCGTGACCAGGGTGCCGGTGACCCCGTTGAAGCGGATACGCACGCCGGCGCGCGTGGCCGATGCTGTGTGTGCAGTTGGGCCGGCGGGCGCCAGGCTGCGCTCGCCATAGACCACATGGCGCGCTGCCCGCGCCAGCCGCCGGCCCAGTTCCTGCTTGTTCGGCGGGTGGATGTCGTAGGCATCGCCGATGTCGATGGCCACGGCCAGCCCGGTGCGCGGGTCTTCCGCCGCAGCGAGCCGCTGCGCCTCGCGCACCTGCGCCCAGCCACTTTCAACCGGCGCCACGGGTGGCTGGCCATAGCCGGCCAGCTGCACCAGCAGCAGCGGCGTGTGCGCGCCGAACCGCCCCCGCCAGTCGTCACGCAGGCTGCGCAGGCGTGCGAGGTATGCCGTTGCGTCACCGGTGTTGGATTCACCCTGGTACCACAGCATGCCGCGCAGGCCATAGGCGCCCAGCGGCGCGATCATGCCGTTGTACAGCGTCGACAGCCCCGTGGCGGCGTGCCACGGTGCCAGCGGCGGCGCCTGTGCGCCTGGCGCCAGCCGGTACTGCCAGCGGGCATCCAGCTCGATGCGCGTACCGTCATCCAGGCCGATGGCGTGCGCGCTCGCGGGCCCTGCGGGGCCGCCCTCACCGTAGGTGTCCAGGACATTGATCACCACGGTGTTGGCGCCGGCTTTCAGCAATCCGGCTGGCAGCGCATAGGTTCGCCGCTCGCCCGCACCGTACTGGCTGCCCACGGCCACGCCGTTCACCCAGGTCATGTCCGTCTCGTCGATGGGGCCGAGCTCAAGCTGTGCGCGCTTGGCTGCCTGGTCGGCGCTCAGTGTCACCTGGGTGCGGTACCAGACCATGCCGTTGTAGCCGGCCAGCGCTGGCACACCCCAGCGCTCCCACGCCCCGAGCGTGGCGGGTGCGCGTTGCCATCCACGGCTGTCGTTGCCTGGCTGCCAGGGTGCATCGGCGGCGACGGCATCGGCGCGTGTTGTCCACCAGTGTTGCCACTGCTGGCCCCAACGTTCGTTTGCCGCCGCCGGATCACGCGCGTACAGCGCGAGCACGTCAAGCGCTGGGCCCAGGCCACCCTGCATGCGCAGGGCATTGCTGCTGGTCCAGGCCTCGATACGCGAGCCGCCCCACGCTGCCTGGATCAGCCCCATCGGAACGTCGACGGTCTTGCGCAGTTCACGCGCAAAGTAGAAACACGCGGCGGAAAAGTCACGCACCGTGTCCGGTGACGCGGGGCGCCATGCCACAGACGCGGGAAAATCACTCTGTGGTGAAACCGCCGCCGCCTTCGGCACGGTGAACAGGCGGATCCCCGGTTCCGTGGCGGAGGCGATCTCGCTGCCTGCATCTAGCGCGCGCCATAGCGGAAGCTCCATGTTCGACTGCCCGGAACACAACCAGACATCGCCGATCTGCACGTCGCGCACGATCTGGCTGGCATGCCCGGACCGGACCGACATTTCGTAAGGTCCGCCGGCTGCGGCAGGCGGCAGCGTTGCGTGCCAGCGGCCATCGCCAGCCGCGTGCGTGCTGACAGTGCGCCCTGCAAACGCCACGGAAACCGAGGCGCCCGGCGTGGCCTGGCCCCATACCGGAATCGGCCGGTCACGCTGCAGCACGGCGTGATCCTGGAACAGCGGATGCAGCAGCGCCATCGTTGGCTCCTGTGCCGCTGCACGCGTGGCGCTGCCGCCCATGGCAACCAGCAGCAGCCATCCCACCCACGACGTCGGCTTCATCGGCCATCTCCTGGCGCGGAGGGAAACTGCAGGGCCTGGTACCAGGCCAGCGGATGCGGCGGCGCGGCTTCGCCTGCGGGCAACGGTCTGCCGCTCACCGACTGGAAGTACGCCACGCTGGCATCGCGCCACCACTGTGCTTCGCGCTGCTGGATACGCAGGAAGGCCGTGACCTGCGCATGCCGTTGCGCATCCACCTTGCCCTGCAGCCCCGCCCAGGTGGCCTGCATGCCCTGCACCTGCCGTACCCCCTGCGAGTAGCGCCCGACCAGTTCGTCCCACAGCGTCCGCCCCGAGGCCATGCGGTGATCCCACGGCACGTGGTGGAACCACAGCAGCAGCGGCTCCGGAACCCGCGCCAGGTCGCCATACTGCTCGGCCACGCCGGGGGAATACTGGGCCACGGCGTTGCTGCCGCGTGCGGTGCGGTCGAAGCCGATGCCGTTGTGATCCGCACGGTGGTAGTACACCGACGTCCAGTCCGCGCGCGGGCCGCCATCGACCCATGGACCGGGACCATAGTGGTGCCCCCGCGCCATCAGATGGTGCAGGCCCAGCGGCGTCATGTAGTTCACCGCAGCCTCGCGCGAGGCCATCATCATCCCGACGATGGGCCGCACCACGCCGGGATCGGCCGAGAACGTCAGCGCCGCCCAGTCCGCCGCGATGTCCTGGGCCGATTGCCGCGGATCCCACGCAAGACGCCCGAAGGCGTACCAGTTGGCCTGGTCGAAGTGCGATCCACTCCAGGTGCGGTCGGTGCCGATGTTGGCGACCCCGGCCATGCCGGCCAGGGACTGCGCCACGGTGGCCTCCTTGCCGCGTGTGCGGGTGTCGGCCCGCAGCACTTCCTCGTACAACGGCCCTAGGTAAACCAGATGCGTGGCAAAGCCCAGGTACTCCTTGGTGATCTGCACTTCCATCACCAGCGGCGTGCGCGGCATGGCCCCGAACAGCGCATGGAACGGCTCACGCGGCTGGAAGTCGATGGGCCCGTTCTTCACCTGCAGCACCACGTTCGGGCGGAACGCACCCTCCAGGCCGGCGAATTCGCTGTAGGCCTGCGTGGCGCGGTCCGCAGGAACGTCGTGCGCATAGACGAAGGCGCGCCACATCACCACGCCGCCGTGCGGGGCCAGCGCATCGGCCAGCAGGTTGGCGCCGTCGGCGTGCGAGCGGCCGTAGTCCTGCGGGCCGGGCTGCCCTTCCGAATTGGCCTTCACCAGGAAGCCACCGAAATCGGGAATGCGCGCGTAGATCTGGCCGGCTTTGTCGCGCCACCAGCGTTGCACGGCCGGGTCGAGCGGATCGGCGGTGTCGAGCCCGCCCAGCTCGATGGGTGCGCTGAAGCGTGCACTCAGGTAGACACGGATGCCATACGGCCGGAACAGATCGGCCAGTGTCGCCGCTTTGTCGAGATAGTCCGGCGCAAGACTCTGTGCGTTTGCATTCACGTTGTTGAGCACGGTGCCGTTGATGCCTACGGATGCGTTGGCGCGTGCATAGTCGGTGTAGCGCGGGTCGCGCCACTCCGGCAACGTCTGCCAGTCCCACAGCGAACGGCCTGCGTAGCCACGTTCGACATGGCCATCCAGGTTGTCCCAGTGATTGAGCACGCGCAGCCGGAGCCGTGGCGATTGACGCACATCGAGAGCGTCCAGTGCCGCGCCCGTCTGCAGCAGCCGCAGCAGGTGGAACACCCCGTACAGCACGCCGACATCCCGCGGTGCGGCGACCAGCAGCGCATCGCGCCCGCCTACCCGTGTGCGCTTGAGCAGGTAGCCTTCCTCGCCCAGCGGCTGCATCTGCGCACGCAACGGCGCGATCAACGCCGACGACTGCGGCGTACCCAGCACCAGCATGGGGCCGGTGGCTGCCGTACCCGGCAAATGCGGAGCGCTGCCGAGCAGCCCGGCCAGTCCACGCTGCAGTTCATCGCGCGCGGCGCGCTGCGTGGCTGTGTGATCAGGGGCCACCACCTGCCCCAGGCGGGTGCGGTAGTCGGCAGCGAGGGCCGGTTCGAGCGGAACGTAGCGCATCCACAGGGCATGGCCGTCCTCTGCGCGCGCGTCGCCGATGCAGGCCAGCAGCGCCAGCAGCGCCAGCACGGCAGCGAACATCCAATGACACCGCTCGCCATCCGGACCGGACCGTTGGGCGGCCGGCAAACCTTGTAAGCTCCGGACGTGCGCGGGCTTCGGCAGCGTCACAGAGAAGAACGGGAGCGCGTATTGGACAAGCCGAAGAAATCGGTCCGCCGCAAAACCAGTGGCGTGACGATCGACGAGGTGGCGGCCCTGGCCGGAGTGTCGCCGATGACGGTGTCGCGGGCGATCAACCAGGGCAAGGTGCGCGACGTCACCCGCGAGCGCGTGATGCGCGCAGTGCGTGAACTGGGCTATACGCCCAACCTCGCCGCCAGTTCGCTGGCCGCCGCGCAGCACACGCGTATTGCACTGATCTACACCGACCCCAGCGGTGCCTACCTGCGCGAACTCCTGGTCGGCCTGCTGCGCGTAGCGTCCAACGCTGCCATCCAGCTGGTCATCGACTACTGGGACGAGCCGGGCCCGGCGGCCCAGCGCAAGGCCGCGCGTGCCCTGGCCGGGCGGGTGGACGGCGTCATCCTGCCGCCGCCGCTGTGCGAATCGAAGCCCGTGGTGACCGAGCTGGTCAAGGCCGGCATCCCGGTGGTGGCTATCGCCCCGGGTCACCTCGGCAATGACATTTCCTGCGTGCGCATCGATGACTTCCACGCCGGCAGGGAATTGGCTGAACACCTGATCCAGCAGGGCCACCGCCGCATCGGCTTCATCTGCGGGCGCACCGACCTCAGTGCCAGCGCGCGGCGCTATGACGGCTTTGTCAGCGCGCTGCACGACGCCGGGCTGGAGGTCGACCCCGCCCTGGTCGAACAGGGCGACTACACCTACCGCTCCGGGCTGGCCGCTGCCGAGAAACTGCTGTGCCAGCCCAGGCCGCCCACCGCAATCCTGGCCAGCAACGACGATATGGGCGCGGCGGCGATCTCCGTCGCGCACCGGCGTGGCCTGGAGGTGCCCCGCGACCTGTCGGTGGTGGGCTTCGATGACAGCTCCGCCGCCACGACGGTCTGGCCCGAGCTCACCACCATCCATCAGCCCATCGCCTCGATGGCCGATGCCGCCATCGAGATCCTGCTGCGCACCATCCGCCGCCGCAGCGAGGGCGTGCGCGTGTTGACCGACCACGTGGTGCCGCACCGGCTGGTGGTGCGCGATTCGGTCACGCGCCCACCCGGTTCCCGATAGCGCAGGACGCAGCGTCACGGTCACGCGCCTGCGCACCCGATGCTGGTCTCCGCCTCGTTCAGGGCGCCCAGCGCGACACGTGACACCGACAGTGTCATCGCCCCCGCCGTTCCGATCGACCACGGGCGATCCAGCTTGCCGACGTCCGCACCTGCGGCTGCAAGGCACTTCAGCGGCACGCCCACGCGCGTCCATTGGCCCACCGGCAGTTTTGCCAGCGTCGGCGTGAGCGCAATGCGGGCCGAGCAGCCCGTGCCGCAGTCCACCGCCAACCAGGCCTCGCCACGGGGTGCAGACTCCACCCGCAACGTGGTCAGCAGCATCAGGTCGCCGTTGCTTTCGCGCTGCAGGTCCAGTGCCGTGTGTGACTGCAGCGCGGCAACTGCCTCAGCCTTGCCCGACCAGGCCAGGCGGCGGCCGTCTTCCTGTGCCAGGTGGTCCACGCCGGTGACCTTGAGCAGATCGCCCTCCAGGGCCTCCGGCACCTTGGTGACCGTAACGCCCTGCCCCGTGCTGTTCTGCAGGCGCAGGGCCATGCCGGAACCGGCTTCGCCGCGCGCGAAGAACACGCCGGCGGCACCTTCATTGCCAGTTACCCCGGAGACTTCCGGCAGCGCCGCCAGATCGCCGTTGTCGGCGTAGGACAGGCCGAAGCCGAAGGCGAACTGCGGGTTGTAATCCTTCTGCCCCACATTGTTGGCGTACTGCGTCGCCGTGCGCGGCCAGCTGAAGCTCAACCTGCCCTTGAAATCGTGCTGCACGCTGCCATCAGGCCTGCGCAGCAGCACGTCGGCAACGCCAGCACCTTCCGAACCGGGCAGCCACGCCGCCACGAACGCATCAGCGGCGTTGATCTCGCGGTTGACCCACAGCGGGCGTCCGCTCAGGAACACGGCCACCACCGGAATGCCGTCGGCCTTCAGCCGCTTGATCAGGTCAAGGTCGGCATCGTCCCCCGGCTTGTAGGCCAGCGTCGGCAGATCGCCCTGGAACTCGGCATACGGGCTCTCGCCGAATACCACCACGGCCACATCCGGCTTCGTTACATATTTCCCATCGACCGCCAGCACTGCCTCGCCACCCGCAGCCGACGCCTGCTGGGCGATGCCCTCGTAGATCGTGTCCGCATTGGGGAAGTCCTTGCGGGTCGTGCCGGTGCCCTGCCAGTTCAGCGTCCAGCCGCCGGCCTGCTTGCCCACGTCGTTGGCGCCGTCACCGGCCACCAGGATCCGTTGCTTGGGCGACAGTGGCAACACGCCCCCCTGGTTCTTCAGCAGTACCAGCGATTCGCGCACCGCCTGCCGTGCCAGCGCACGATGTTCCGGTGCGCCGATGAGGGCGAACTGGCCGCCGACCGCACGTGTGGACGGCTTGCCGGCCTCGAACAGACCCAGCCGCATCTTGACGCGCAGGATCCGGCGCACCGCCTCGTCCAACCGTTGCTGGCTGATGGTGCCGTTCTTCACGGCGGCCAGCGTGGTTTCGTAGAAGCCCTTCCAGCTGTCCGAGGCCATGGCCATGTCCAGGCCCGCATTGATGGTGGCCGGGCAATCGGTGGTCGTGCAGCCCTTGACCTGCCCGTGGCCGTTCCAGTCGCCCACCACGAACCCACCGAAGTGCATGCGGCCCTTCAACGCATCGGTCAGGTACTGCCTGTGACCATGCATTTTTTCGCCGTTGACGCTGTTGAAGGAGGCCATGACGGTCTGTGCGCCTGCAGCGATCGCCGGCGGATACCCGGCCGCGTGGATGCGTACCAGGTCCGCTTCGCTGATCCGTGTATCACCCTGGTCCTTGCCATCGGTAGTGCCACCGTCGCCGAGGAAGTGCTTCACCGAGGCGATCACATGACGACCATCGAGGAACGCGGGCGTACCCACTTTGCCCTGCAGCCCTTCGACCATTGCACCGGCATAGCTGGCCACCACCTCGGGCGATTCGGAATAGCCCTCATAGGTGCGCCCCCAGCGGTCGTCCTGCGGTACCGCCACGGTTGGTGCGAACGCCCACTCCATCCCGGTCGCACGGGTCTCCAACGCGGTCACCTCGCCGATCCGGCGCAGCAGATCCGGGTTGCGGGCCGCGCCCAAGCCGATGTTGTGCGGGAACAGCGTCGCGCCGATGATGTTGCTCTGCCCGTGCACGGCATCAATGCCGAACAGCACCGGAATCGCTTTGCCGCCGGTGGAGGTGTCCATCGACGCTGCGTAGAACGCATCGGCCAGCGCGAGCCATTCGGCCGGCGCGGCATCGTAACGGCCACCGGGATCGGAATTGCCGCCGGCCAGGACCGAGCCCAACCGATAGCGGCGCACGTCGTCGGGGGTGATGCTGGCGATATCGCCCTGCACCAGCTGGCCGACCTTCTCCTCCACCGTCATGGTGGCCATCAGGTCGGTGATGCGCTTCTCCAGCGCGGGGGCCTCGGCCAGTGGCCAGGCGGCCTGCGGCCACGGGTCCGGCGTCGCGGCTGCAGTTGCGGCAACGTTTTCATCCTTGCCGCAGGCCGCCAGTGCCAGCAGCAGGGTGGTCAGCAGCACGCCAGCGTGGGCGCGGCCAACGTGTCGATGGGTCATCGCGTTCATCCTTCCATCTGCTCCAGTTCCTTGCCCTTGGTTTCGTGCACGTACCTGAGCACGAAGAACACCGAAATGACCGCCGCCACCAGATAGATGCTGTACGTGGCTGCCAGCCCGGTGGCGGCCAGCAGAATCGGGAAGGTCACGGTGACGGCGAAATTGGCGGTCCACTGCGCCGCACCGGCCACCGCCAGGCCCGAACCGCGGATCTGGTTGGGGAACATCTCGCCCAGCATCACCCACATCACCGGGCCCCACGAGATGTTGAAGAACACGACATAGGCATTGGCCGCCACCAGCGCCAGCGTGCCCATGCCCGCAGGCAGCTGCAGGTGCGTATCGACCAGCGAGCCACTGGCGAATGCGGCCACCAGCAGTGCCAGTGACACCGCCATGCCGGCCGAGCCCACCCACAGCAATGGCTTGCGTCCGATGCGATCGATCAGCAGCACGGTGACGATGCAGGCGCCGATGCTGAGCGCACCGGACAACACGTTGATCAGCAGCGCGTCGTTCTCGGAGAAGCCGACGGCCTGCCAGAGCACGGCACCGTAGTAGAACACCACGTTGATGCCGACCAGCTGCTGGAAGGTGGCCAGGCCGATGCCGACCCAGACAATCGGGCGGATCCTGCCGGTGGCCTTGTTACGCAGGTCCGACAGCCGCGGCCGATGGTGGTCGCTCGACAGCGAAGCGTCGATCTCGGCAAGTTTCGCCTGCGCCTCGACACCGCCGTACAGCCGCGCAAGCACCTGCAGCGCCTCGTCCTTGCGGCGCTTCACCATCAGGTAGCGCGGGCTTTCCGGAATGGTCAGCAGCAGTGCCAGGAACAGCAGCGAGGGCACGGCCTGCATCCAGAACATCCAGCGCCACGCTGCGTGCCCGCCCCACAGTGCCTCGGTGGACGCACCGGCGGTGGCCGCCAGCAGATAGTTGGACAGGAACGCGACGGTCAGCCCGCTGATGATGGCGATCTGCTGGACCGTGGCGAGCCGGCCACGGTAGCGCGCCGGCGCGACTTCGGCGATGTAGGCCGGGGAGATGACACTGGCGGCCCCCACCGCAAAGCCCCCCAACACCCGCGCGACGATGAACATCGCCGAGGAGGATGCGGCGCCAGCGCCGATCGCCGACAGCAGGAACAACACTGCCGAGACGATCAGCACGTTGCGGCGGCCGAGACGGTCGGCCAGCCGGCCGGCGCTGAAGGCGCCCACGGCGCAGCCCAGCAACATCGAGGCGATCTCGAACCCCTGCATCCACTCGCCCGATCTGAATGCCTGGTGCAGGCCGTCCTGGGTGCCGTTGATCACGCCGCTGTCGAACCCGAACAGGAATCCGCCAATCGTCGCCACCACGCTGATCAGTACGATCAGCCGGGTGTTCTCTCCACCGCTCATTGCCTGCTGCATTGCCGTGCCCCTCCCCGGTTCGGTGTCATCGATGCGAGCCGCTGTGCTCAGCGCAGCAGGTACTGGTTGATCAGGTTCTCGTAGCGCTCCTGCTTGCCGCTGATCTGCCTGGGCTCGCCGCCCTTGGCACCAAGCGCAGCCAGTTCTGCCAGACTGAGCGCGCCGCCCGCGAAGTCCTTGCCGGCACCACTGTCGAAGCTGGCGTAACGCTCCTTGCGCCACTGCTCCAGCGGCGAGTCGTTCAGCAGCGCATGGGCCACTTCCAGCCCGCGGGCGAAGGCATCCATGCCGCCGACGTGGGCAATGAACAGATCTTCCAGGTCGGTCGATTCACGGCGCACCTTGGCGTCGAAGTTCAAGCCGCCTTCCAGACCGCCCTGGCGCAGCACCACCAGCATCGCGCCCACGGTGTCGTACAGGTCGGTGGGGAACTGGTCGGTATCCCAGCCGTTCTGGGCGTTGCCGCGGTTGGCGTCGATGCTGCCGAGCAGGCCGTGGTCCGAGGCGACCTGCAGATCGTGTTCGAAGGTGTGGCCGGACAGCGTCGCGTGGTTGGCCTCGATGTTGAGCTTGAAATCCTTGTCCAGGCCATGTTCCTTCAGGAACCCCACCACGGTGGCGCTGTCGAAGTCGTACTGGTGCTTCATCGGTTCCATCGGCTTGGGCTCGATCAGGAAGTTGCCCTTCAGGCCGATGCTGCGGCCATGGTCGCGCGCCATGGTCAGGAACCGCGCGAGGTGGTCGACTTCGCGCTTCATCTGGGTATTGGCCAGCGCGGCATAGCCTTCGCGGCCGCCCCAGAACACGTAATGCTCGCCGCCCAGTTCAACGGTGGCCTCCAGCGCCGCCTTTACCTGCACGGCGGCACGCGCCACCACAGCGAAATCCGGGTTGGTGGACGCACCGTTCATGTAGCGCGGGTGCGAGAACAGGTTGGCCGTGCCCCACAGCAGCTTCATGCCGGTTGCATCCTGGCGCGCCTTGGCCAGGCCCACCATGTGCTTCAGGTTCTTTTCGTACTGCCCGACATCCTCGGCGTCCGGCGCCAGGTCGATATCGTGGAAACACCAGTACGGCACGCCCAGCTTGGTGAAGAACTCGAATGCCGCGTCCACCTTCGCCTCGGCGGTCGCCATCGGCGAGCCGGCCTCCCAGGGGAAATGACGGGTACCCGGACCGAACGGATCGTGCCCGGCATTGCAGAAGGTGTGCCAGTAACAGACTGCAAAGCGCAGATGTTCCTGCATGGTCCTGCCGCCGATGACCTTGTCCGCGTCGTAGACCTTGAACGCGAGCGGGTTGTCCGAGCCCCGGCCTTCGAAGGGAATGCGGCCGATGCCGGGGAAGTATTCCTTGGCGCCGATGAAAGGTTGCGTGCTCATGGTGCGTCTTCCTGTCGTTGTGCGAGGTGTCGCGGAAAGGAGATCAGCCGCGGTACAGCGGCGTGATGGCGTCGAGATGTCGAAGGAAACGGGCGTAGGCCGTGGCGTAGGCTTCGGCGCGCGCCGTGTCCGGGCGTGCCGAACGCAGCGGGTCAAGCGCAACGTGGCGGTCGGCGACGTCGGCGATGGAGGCGGCATCGCCGCGGCCGTGGCCCAATGCCCACAGGGCCTGCAATGCCGCACCGAATGCCGCGCCTTCGGACTGGGCCGGCACGTCCACCGGCAGGCCGAACACATCGGCCACCAGCTGCCGCCACTGCGCGCTGTTGCTGCCGCCGCCGGTCAGCACGATGCGTTCGAACTGCATGCCCGCGCCGACGAATGCGTCGTAGCCATACTTCAGGGCGTAGGTGGCCCCTTCCATGGCCGCGCGGTAGATGTGCGCCGGCGTCATGTTGGTCGTGTCCAGGCCCGCCAGCACCCCCTTGCCCTGCGGCAGGTCCGGCGTGCGTTCGCCGTTGAGGAACGGCAGCATCACCAGGCCGTCGGCACCGGGCGGCGTGGCCTGCAGGTGCCGGTCGCCCTCGCGGCTGCTGAAGCCGAAGGCGTCGGCGACCTGTCCGGTCACTACGGTGCAGTTCATCGTGCAGATCAGCGGCAGCCAGCCGCCGGTCGACGAGCAGAACGCGGCCCAAGCCCCGCCCGGGTCGACCACGGGCGTGTCCGAGAAGGCAAACAGGGTGCCGGACGTACCCAGGCTCATCACCAGGCGACCGGGTACGACGCAGCCGGTACCCACGGCCGCCATCATGTTGTCGCCACCGCCGACGGCCACCTTCACCGATGCGGGAAGGCCCAACGCCGCCGCCGCGGCGGGGGTGATGCCGAACATCTCTTCGGTTGCGGCGATGCGTGGCAGGCAGTCGGCGAGATCGCGCTGCGGATCGGTCGCGTGCAGCAGCTCGGCCGACCAGGTTCGGGTGCGCACATCCAGCCAGCCGGTGCCCGACGCATCGCCGTATTCGCAGAAGCGCTCGCCGGTCAACACGAAATTGAGGTAATCGTGCGGCAGCAGGATGGTGGCAAGCCGCGCGTAGGCGTCGGGCCGGTGCGTTTTCGTCCACGGCAGCTTGGAGGCGGTGTAACCGGCAAGCACCGGGTTGCCGGCCAACGCGATGGTGCGCGCCGTGCCGCCTGCGGCGTCCATGATCTGCACGCATTCGGCCGAGGTGCTGGTGTCGCACCACAGCTTGGCCGGAGCCAGCACCTCCCCGGCCGCATCGACCGGCACGAACCCATGCTGCTGTCCTGAGACTGCCAGCGCGGCAATCCGGGAGCGCACCGCCGGATCGATCGCAGCAAAGCAGGCGTGCAGTGCCGTCACCCAATCGGCCGGCCGCTGTTCCCGGCTGCCGTCTGCAGCGCTGGTCAGCTGCAATGGCGCGCTGGCGCTGGCCACGAGACTGCGCCCTTCAGGGTCGTAGACGACCACCTTCAGGCTTTGCGTACCAGCGTCGATTCCCGCAACCAATTCCATTCACTGCACCCCGTAGTGGTTTGAAGGTAGCGCTACCAATTCGATGCAACAGCGCGCACTGCGGCTACGCCACGGCCCTGCCCCTTTGCCATGCGTCCGGCGCCGCCTTGCAGTAGCGCTCGATGAACTCTGCCTGCGTCGGCATCTTCGCCACCGTTTCCTGCACTGGCTGCCGGATGCGATGCAACAGGGTGCGCAGGTCCGCATCGCCGATGGCCCGCGCAAGCGGGTGCGGCGGTCCGGGCTGGATGCCCTGGCCCATCAGGACGCTGGTCCAGGAGTCGACCCGGAACAGCTCGCCAGGGTCCTGCCAGGCATGGGCACGCTCGCGCCACGCGCGCAGGCGGACCTGCAGCGATTCAGGCAGCGCCATCTCGCGGCAGGCCTTCCACATCGGCTCGTCGCGCTGGTTGGCGTGGTAATGCAGGATGATGAAATCGCGCACGTGCTCCATCTCCTGGCGGCTCACGTCGTTGTACAGCGCCACCAGCGAAGGGGTGATGCCGTCGGACGGGAACAGCTGGATCAGGCGCACCACGGCGCTGATGGTCAGGTGGATGCTGGTCGATTCCAGCGGCTCGATGAAGCCGCTGGCCAGCCCGAGCGCCACCACGTTCCTGTTCCAGGCCTGCAACCGGCGCCCGCTGCGGAACGGCACCAGCCAGGGATCGCGCAGGGGCCGTCCGTCGACATCACGCAGCAGCTTGGCCTGCGCCTCGTCATCGGACATGTGGCGGCTGGAGAACACCAGCCCGCAGCCGACCCGGTGCTGCAGCGCGATGTGCCAGCGCCACCCGGCCTCGTGCGCGATGGCACGGGTGTAGGGCACCGGCGGCGCGGGCGAGTCGGTCTGCACGGCAACGGCGCGATCACTGGGCAACCATTCGTTCCAGTCTTCATAGCCGGTATGCAGGGTCTGCTCGGTCAACAGGCCGCGGAAGCCGGTGCAGTCGATGAACAGATCGCCTTCGATGACCTGCCCGTCGTCCAGCACCAGCGACGCAACCGAGCCGTCATGGGGATGCTGGCGGACTTCGCGGATCTTGCCTTCCACCCGCCGCAGGCCGTTTGCTTCGGCCTTGCCGCGCAGGAACCTGGCATAGAGCCCGGCGTCGAAATGGTAGGCGTAGTTGACCTGGGGTTGGGTCTGCAGCGAGAACCTGTCGGCCAGGGAAGCGGCGCTTTCCAGGCAGAAGTCGCCCAGCTCGGAGGGCATGCCGCGGCGCAGGCTGTCCAGCCAGAAGTGATGGAACGGCGTGGCCCAGGTGCCCTGCCCGATCGTGCCGAAAGGATGGATGAAGCGTTCACCGGGGCGACGCCAGTTCTCGAACGAGATCGACAGCTTGAACGTGCCGGCGACCGCACGCAGGAACTCCTGCTCATCGATCTGCAGGAAACGGTGGAACGTGCGGATGGGCGGCACGGTGGATTCGCCCACACCCACGGTACCGATCTGCTCGGACTCCACCAGGGTGATGTCCAGCTGTTGGCGGAACTGGTGCGCCAGTGCGCAGCCGGCCAGCCAGCCGGCGGTGCCGCCACCAGCGATCACCACTCTCCGGATCGGCCCTTGTGTAGTGTCCGCAGCGTTCAATGCGATGCTCCCATCAGCGGTTGAGTCGACCCAGCAGCTGGGCGCGCATGCGCCGCGCCTGCGTCTCGTCGAACGGTGCCAGCTCACCCCGGGCCGCTTCTGGCAGGTGTTGCCCTGCCTGCTCGCCGGGACCAAACACGTAGTACTGGAAGATCTTTGCCCACGCCTGCTTCTCGCGCGCCGGTAGATCGCGCAGGGCCCACATCGCATGCTGCAGCGCCGGCAGGGGTGAGCCGAGATAGCCAGGCGCACTGCGCCACCAGTAGTTCACCAGCACGTTGAACGGTTCCAGGCTGCGCACGTGGTGCCACCACAGGCCCGGGATGAAGATGGCATCACCGGGCTCAAGCGTGGCAGTCTGCGCGCTTGCCAGGGCATCACGGAAGCGCGGATGGCGGTCGAAATCCGGCTGGTCGACATCCACCACGCTGACCACCTGCCCACCCGGGGTGGGCTCCATCGGTCCCGGGTAGAGGTTGTCGATCTGCTCCGGCGGAAACAGGGTGAAGCGGCGCCGGCCCACCGCGCAGCACGCCAGGTTGTCCGGAATGTCGTAATGGCAGGAGGCCGTCACCCGGTTGCCGACCCAGATGCTGGCCGAAGCATCGATGCCCTGCCCCGCCAGTCCGGCGTCGTTGTGCTGGGCGAACCCAGGCAGCGCACGCGCGATCAGCAGCGAAGCGACGTAATAGGTGGGCGGGCTCGGCGAATCGAGGTGGTCGGCGATTGCGTCCAGCACCTCTGTCAGCAGGCCACGCCGGACCTCGAAGTTCAAGCGGGTGAAGTCCGCGTTGTAGAACGGACGCCCTTCGATCTCGGGGCCGCCGAAGGAATAGGGAACAGGCAGGCCTGCTTCGAACCCGCGCAGGTAGGCCATGGCTTCCTGCAGGGAACGCGACCCGGCCTGCACCAATGCCCAGTCGCGCGCGATGCCGCGCAGCACCACTGGCTCGCCGGCTGCCACCAGCGCCTGCAGCGGCAGCGCCGTGGAATCCAGGCCTTCCAGTGTGCGCATGGCGACGCCGTCCAGCACCGGTCAGTTCCTGCCGCCCGCGACGGCGGTATCCGCTGCGCGCAGGCGTCGCTGCTTCTCGGCGATCAGGCGGCGCATGTTGTGCAGCGATGCCAGCATCAGATAGGCGCCCTCCAGGTAGCCGGCGCGGTTGAGTTCGGCCAGCGCCGCACCCTCCAGCAGCGCGAGGCGGTCACGGTCGACCGCATGCAGGCCGTTGACGCCGACCCGATGCTCCGCGTCGATCCGCACGTCCAGCGTGATCGGTTGGATCAACCCTTTCGCGTCGAGCGTGGCGAACATGTCCGCGGCAAAGGCATGGCCGTCGTGGATGCCGCGCAGCACCCCGGCGATATGGTCCAGATAGGGCGAGTTACCGCCCTGTGGCAGGAACACCGGCTCGCCGTGCATTGCGGTCACGCGCGGATGATCCAGATCCACGTGCAACACCGCTTCCCGGGTAAGCGCACCATCGATGTGCCCTTCCTGGAAACCGACCAGGAATGGCCCTTTCGCTGCGGCGCCGGGCAGGTAGGAGGCGTTCCAGCGACCGTCCTGCAGGAACAGGTTCTCGTGCTGTTCGAACCCCAGCAGGGCCACCGCCTGCCAGCCGCCCGTGGCGGGGTCCCTGCGCAGGAAGATGGGATATTCCCGCTGCAGTTCGGCGAACTCGCTCGGATAGGCCGGCACCATGCCCACCGCGTCGCCGAACTCGGCGCCGAAGCCGGTGGCCACACGCAGGTCCCGATGGGCAATGTTGTTGAGCATTTCGTAACGCGACATGGTGTTGTCCAATCCGTCAGCAGCCTGGAACGGGTGCCGCTGCCGTGGCAGCGGCACCCCACGGTTCAGAACCTGTAACGCACGCCCAGCATGTAACGCGGGCTCTGGTCGGCCAGCTTCACGATCATCTGCGAGGTGCGCGAACGCCAGCGCACATCCTCACCGGTCAGGTTGATCGCCTCCAGGCCAAACGACCAGTGGTCATCCAGGGTGTAGTTCACGCTGAGATCCCACTGTTCGTACGCCTCCACATAGTACGGATTGCGGCTGGCTCCCTGGTTGGCCAGGATCAGGTACTGGTCACGCCAGTTCCACGCCAGTCGTACCGACCAACCGTACTTCTCGTACATCAGCATCGCATTGGCCGTGTCACTCAGTCCCGTGAGCGAGAACTGGTCGATGCCCGGGTCGCCTGCGTTGTTGAAGCCCACATCGCCATTGACCAGGGTGTAGTTGGCCAGGATGCCGAAGCCGGTATCGCCGAAGAAGTATTGCCCACCCAGTTCCCAGCCGTGGAGCTTGGCCTTGTTCTGGTTGATGGGACGATTGACGTTGAACTGGTACAGCGGATCGCCGGCCGTACCGTACAGGTCGTAGGCTGCTTCAGTGGCCAGCACCTGGGCGTCGGTACCGTTGTAGGCGCCCAACCCGGCGGGATTGTTGCGCAGCAGGGCCAGGGCGGTGAACAGCGAGGTGTCATTGGCCGAGCACGCCGCTGCATTGGCAGCGCCGACCTGTGTGACGCAGGCACCGCTGGTGAGGAACGCCAGCGCCGCCTGCGCATCCGGACCGGCGGTAGGATCGCGCAGGCCGTACAGATTCTCCTGGACAATGGTGTTGCCGACGAAATTGTCGACCGATTTGTTCCAGTAGGTCAGCGAGACGTAGCTCGCATCGGCGAAGTACCACTCCAGCGCCAGATCCAGGTTGTCCGATTCCAGCGGTTTCAGCTGCGGGTTCTGTGCGGTACCGCTGGCCCGCGAGGACGGGTCGATGAGGACCGAGCCGAACGGCTGCTGGGCGGTCGGGCCGGCATACAGGTTGCCGATCGGCGCGCGTGCGATGCTCTTGCCGAATGAGACACGCCCCTTCAGGTCCTCACGAAGATCGATGCTGAAATCCAGATTGGGCAGGATGTAGCTGTAGCTGTTCTTCTCGGTGAACGGCTGTTGTTCGTCGGACAACACCACGCGGAAGTCATTGTTGGATTGCCACTCGATGGCTTCCGGGATGGCGATGTTCGAGGTGGAGACAACATCGGTGGTTTCATAGCGCACACCCAGGCGGGTATTGGTACGCATGCCGCCCAGCTCGCCATCCAGCTCCACCTGGAAGTAGGCCGACTTCGTCTTCTCTTCCACCAGGTTATCGGCGGCGCGCTGCGGGCTCACGCCGAGATTGGCGCCATAGTTGTCCGCCGCCCACTGCGCAAGGCGACCGGCATCGCCGCGCCAGGCCGTGAAGCTGTTGGCATTGAAGTCGTTGAACAGCCCGACGATGTTGACCGGCTGCAGCAGGTCCATCAGCCCGTTGGCAACATCCCCGTCAACGTTGGCCACGCCCCAATCGCCCAGGGTGTTGTAATTCTCCGCTGCCTGGATGCGGTGGGTGGTCTGCTTGCTCGAGTCCACGCCAAACTGGAAGCGCCCCTTGTCGAAGCTCCACTCACCGTCGACACGCCCCTGCTTGATCTCGCTGATCTGGGTCTGCGAGTTGATGCGCAATACCTGCGAACCGATCTCGCCCGGCGCGAAACCCGGATTGACCACGCCGTTGGTGTTGGCGATGGCATCGGCCGTGCTCGGGTACCAGACCTGGGTGCCCACCGGCAGGCCGCTGTTGAAGACCATTTCCTGCACCCATGACCCACCGCAATGCGGTCCGGCGGTGCAGTTGTTGGTGCCGGCGATGCTGCTGAAGATGGAGCCGCCACCAGTGAGCGGATCGTTCGGGCGGCTTTCGTTCTTCGAGTTGTGCGCATCGAAGCTGAGCTTGAAGCGGTCGGTCACATTCCAGACCGCGTTCAGGCCGAGCGAACCCAGCTTGTACTTCTGCATGCTGCGCTGCTGCTCAAGGCCGAAATCCTTGGTGCCGGCGATTTCACGGATGTAGATCGGCGTGGCAACCGCACCGCTGGTATCGAATTCGACGTCGGTGTAGTTGCTGTTCTGCAGCCACATGCCCTGCTCGCCACGATTTTCAGTGATCTCGTTGGTCGAATAGGTGTAATCCAGGGTCAAGGTCACCGCATCGGTCGGCGCGAACTGCAGCACGGCCTGGCCGTTGATGCGCTCACGCTCGAATTCGGAGAAGGCATAGCGCAGGTCGTTCGGCCGCGCATACAGCGCACCGATCGCCGGTGCATTGACCACCCTCGGGTTGCCCGGCATCGTGCCGGTCCACGGCTGCACGTTCCAGTAGTTGTCGGTGGCCTGCACCGAACCGCCCTTGCGTTTCTGGTAGCTGGCGCTCACGCCCACGCCGAAGGTCTTGTCGGGATTGGCGTAACTGAAGATGCCGGACAGTTCCGGCGTCAGGTCGTCGCCGAACGGCTGGCTGCGGTCGGAGACGGCCTTCGCCCCGGCACTGGCGACGATGCCCTCGTGGTCGAGCGGCCGCGAGGTCAGGATGTTGATGGTGGCACCGATGCCACCGCTGGGGACATTGGCCTGGCTGGTCTTGTAGACCTCGATGCCATTGATGGCTTCAGCGGCCAGCTGGGCGAAGTTGAAGGCACGGGTGCCGCCGTCGACACCACCGATGGCGACCTGCCCCGACGCACCGAACGCATCGGCGCCGGGCATCTGCCGCCCGTTGAGCGTCACCATGTTGAACTGAGGGCCGAAACCACGCGCCGTTACCTGTGCGCCCTCACCATCACGGCGCTCGATCGAGATGCCGGTGATGCGCTGCAGGGATTCGGCCAGGTTGGTATCGGGGAACTTGCCGATGTCCTCCGCACTGATCGCATCCACCACGCCGGCCGAATCACGCTTGATGTCCATGGCCTGGCTGAGGCTGTTGCGGATGCCGGTGACCTGCACGGTGTCCAGCTGCGTCGGGCTGGGCGGGTTCTGCTGCCCGGCGACGGGTGCCGGTGTTGACGCCTCTTGTGCGAATGCGGGATTGATGACCAGGACGCCACCGACAAAGGTGAACATGGCCCTGGAAGTGAACTTCGCCAGCGTCCGGCTCATCGACGAGCCCTCCGGCCTGGGGTACGACGGAAAGTAGCAGCGCTCATGACTCTCCCCTCTGACATACGATCGAATGGATGTACCGCCCCTCCTGGGGGCACGTACGGGCGACGCCCGTCTTCCACACCGAACATCGCAGTGCGCTTTGCACCCACTGCGACTCAAACTCGCTTTCAGACCTGCCGGAACAGCCGCGCGGTAAAGGGGGGGCATCCGCTGGCCTTACACCGGCTCAGTGGTAGCGCTACCATCGCGTCACGGCGCAGACTACTCATCCGCAATCGCGCTTGTCATCATGCAGCGCAGCAAAGGAATCCAGCCTTGAAAAACGGCCATAAAGCGGTCCGTCGAAAAGCAAGCGCCATCACCATCGATGACGTCGCTGCCCATGCCGGTGTTTCCGCCATGACGGTGTCACGTGTCATCAACGGCCATGCCGGGGTACGCGAAGGCAACCGCGAACGCGTCCTGCGCAGCGTACTGGCGCTGGACTACCGGCCCAACCCTGCTGCCTCCGCCCTGGCTGCGGCGCAGCACACCTGCATCGCCCTGATCTACACCAACCCCAGCTCCAGCTACCTGCGCGAACTGCTGGTCGGCGCGCTGCGCGGGTCCACCCGGTCGGCGGCGCAGCTGGTCATCGCTGCCTGGGATGAGCTGGGCACCCCGGCGCGTCGCGAGGCGGCACGGCAACTCGCCACCACCGTGGCAGGCGTGATTCTTCCGCCGCCGCTGTGTGAATCGAAGGACATCGTCGAGGTATTCGTCAACGCGGGCATTCCCGTCGTCTCCATCGCCTCCAGCCGCTTCAGCGACAGGATCTCCTGCGTGCGCATCGACGACCGCCAGGCCAGCCATGACATGGTGTCGCACCTCATCGCCCACGGGCATACCCGCATCGGCTATATCAAGGGCGACCCGAACCAGACCGCCAGCGCGCACCGCTGGCAGGGCTACCGGGATGCACTGGCCAACGCCGGCATCGGCTACGACGACGCGCTCGTGCAACCCGGCTGCTTCACCTACCGTTCCGGCCTGGAGGCAGCCGAGCGGCTGCTGGCCCAAGGCCCGCCACCCAGTGCGATCTTCGCCAGCAACGATGACATGGCATCGGCGGTTGTTTCAGTAGCCCACCGCCGCGGCCTGCAGGTGCCGGGGGATCTTTCGGTGGTGGGCTTCGACGACACCTCCGCCGCGACCATGGTGTGGCCGGAACTGACCACCATCCATCAGCCGGTCGCAGAGATGGCGGACAACGCGATAGACATCCTGCTGCGGGAAATGCGCCGCCCCGCGTCCTCAAGGCGCGTCACTGTCAACCACGTGCTTGCGCACCAGTTGATCACGCGCGCCTCGGTATCGGCACCGCCGCTGTCCTCTGGACTCCGGGCATCCCGGATCGCAACGCGGCAAGCCCCGGACATCGATGGACAAGGGGGCTGAAGCACCCGCCGGGTCCCGGCCGGCCTACAGCCGACGCATCATCAGCTGGGCCGAGCCTGGGCACAGTCCACTGAACTGCGTCGACGCAGCGATGAATCCCGGTGCTGCATCGCGCGCGACGCGCTCATAGCCAAGCTGCTCGAAGAACGGTGCTGCCGTGGTCGTGAGAAGGAACACGGTCCTGCCGCCCGCCGCCTTGGCATGCTGCTGCAGTTCCACCACCAGTTGTCGCCCCAGGCCCCTGCCCTGCGACATCGGCTGGATCGCCAAAGAGCGCAGGAGCACGACGTCGCGGCTCGATTCATAGCCCACGCAAGCGAGCAGCTCTCCATTCAATGACGCTGCCAGAAAGGTGATCGGCCTGCCTGCACGCAGATCCTCCGTAGGCAGGCCGCTGGTCTCCAGCAGGGCCAGCACGTCGGCAGACAACGCTGTCTCCATCACTCGCATGCGGCAGCTCTCGCTTTGGTCCGGCCAGGCGACCTGCAGCGGCGACAGGGGCTCATCGCCCACTCCGCGCGGCGTGGGCGCGGTCGCTGGTGGACGCCGCCTGCTGGCAGGGAAGCGCAGTCCCCAGCGCTTCAATGACCAGAGATGCGGCATCCTGATGCAGTCGTTCGGCGGGTAGCTGCCGGATGTGCGAAGACACACGGTCGACCAGTTCATGGGGGAGAATATGTCCCTGGCCACACCACTGCCCTCGGCCTGTATCCGCAACGCCCTGGATGTAGGCGCCCGCGCGGGCGCTCGCCAGGTTCCGGCACTGATCGCCGCTGCAGAATCCGTCTTCACCCCTGCCCTGCAGGAGCTTGGCCAACTCTGCTCCGCTCACGAACCAGGTGCGCGTGACCGGCGCTGTCTGCGCCAGCGCAGATCCGGCCAGCATGCAGAAGCAGAGCACGAGGGCGCCGGGCAAGCAGCGTGCTCTCCTGCTGACTGGATCCCTGCGGGTGCCTGTGCTTGTCATCTAGTTCTCCTGGGCAGCATGGCCGCGCTCCTGGATACGGTCGAACTGATTGCGTGGAGTGAACTGCGGGTCGTCCGCTCCGTCCAGCATGAGCTCGACCATTGCATCGAAGGTCGCAGCGGTTTCGCCGGCCTGCGCCGGCGTCATGAAGCCCGAATCGCCCTTGCCGGCGAGGTGGACCGCAGCAACCGTCTCCCGCTCACCGTCCTCGGCCCATAGGTAGTCGTGCACCAGTGCCACGCCGCGCTCGCTAGGCTCAAGGAAATCGGCGGCGCCCCGCGCCATCGCCAGAAACACGACCAGATCATAGAGGTTCTCGGAATACGTCAGTGACCCTGCAACGAAGTACGCCCCGGCCCGATCGTAGGCCGCAACCTTGATGTTCTCCGCCTGCGCCGATTCCAGGAGGGCGGCCAACGCGGCGCGATTGTCCGCATGCCGGGCCAGCATTGCAGTGCAATCGGAGAGGAATTCACCCAGCTCCACATCACTGGACGCAGCCAGATCGACGCCGCCGGGCAGGCGCCACCGGCCGGCGATGGATCGCCAGTCATCCCACCTCGATGCTGCAGGCACCGGGGCCGCCAACCAGCGTGCAAGACGCTCGCGCGGCAGCTGCAGCCTGAGCAGGGCCGAATAGGGTTCGGACATGGCTCGCGCCCATTCTCTGGTCTTCGACAGCTTGGCTTGTACCAAACAACGTCAGCCAAGCCAACTGCGGCAACCGGGTACGTGCTGTTAACGCTCCCGCATTATGCTGACCGCCTCATTGGACTTCCGCGAGGTGCACCCCTTGACCAAGCTGCATACCCTGATGATCGCCGGCTGCCTGTCTGCCTTCAGCCCCTTGGCCCTGGCTGAAACCGTGAACCTGACCAACAGCGCCGACGGTGCCAACCGCGAGGCCGGCATTGCCGCGGTCAAGAAAAAACTCCACGACGCGTGTACCGATCGCAAGGGCTCGCCCGACGCAGCGTCGTTCGAAGTGGTCTTTGAGAAGACCAGCGACAACCCGAACGTACCCAAGCCGTATTACGTGGACGGCAAGATGAAGTGCGAGTTGCCGGGGTGAGAGCGCGATGTCACCGGCGGTCGTGCCGCCATTACCCCCGCGGCGGCTGCGTGCCGCCCGGGGGCCCGTGCCGGAATCCCTAGCGACGCAAGGCGTCGATGATCACGCCGGTGGCGATCTCCACCAGCAGGTATTCCGTATCCGACTGCCGCACCCACCGCTGACCGCGACCGGGGTCGCGCAGACGGTAATGCGCGTAGTCGTCCACCCAGTAGCGGCGGTCAACTTCGGCCCAGGGCAAGCGGTCACCGCGGCGCCATGCCTTTTTCTGCCAGCCCGGCGGCGGTGCGTCGCGGTTGTGGGGGCCGCCTGCGTGGGGCGGCGGTCCGTTGCCACGTGCATGGTGTGGCGGATCGGCCCAGGCGGGGGCGGCCATCAAGGTGATTGCAGCGCCCAGGGCAATGCCAAGTAAATGTCCGGTTTTCATGGGGATGCTCCCGGTCCAACCGCGGTATGCGGCGTTGTGACCCGGAATATAGGGCAGCGCCTGTGAATGAATCCGTGAGCCCGACCGGATCCGATGGGCGCCCGCAAACCCGCATTCAGCAATGCGGCGCCCTCACCCTCGAATCCGGGTGGGAGTCAGGCCCAATCGGCGGCGCAGCAATCGCCTGAGTGTCGCAGAATCGCCCAAGCCCACCTGCGCGGCCACCTCTTCCACCGAAAGCCTGCCGCTTTCCAGCATCAGCCGCGCCCGGTTCAAGCGCACCGACTGGATGAGCTGCTGCGGCGGGCGCCATCATTGCCGGCGACATGTACAGCGTCTGCAGGCGCTGGGGGCCCAATGGCCAGCTGTGGACGCTGCCGCAGTTCGTGGACGCTGCAGGCTATTCCCATCTGCACCCCTGTGACCCGCTGACGCCGCAAGCGCATGGCCGGGCCTTGCGGACGCACGGTGCGTGTCCGGAACGCCCTTGTCAGCAGGCCGCGCTATCGATCATGCGCGATCACCCTGCGGTCGGCCGCAGTAGCGGGCGAATTCCTGAAGAAAGGCCTCTGCCGGCGCGCGATTGACCGGTTGTCTTACAGCACTGGCAATGGCCTCCGGCTCCATCTTCATGAAAGGAAAGCGCAGGAACAGTTCCTCGTTGAAGCGGGAACTGATGGTCGACAGCACAAGCCGGAGAGACGCGAGCATGTCGTCGCCGCGATGGGAGGCGTGCACCAGGGCGATGGGCTTTGCAACCACAAGGTCGCCCGATACCAGCCAATCCATGGCGTTCTTCAGGCCGCCGGGAATGCCTCTTGCGTACTCGGGGCTTGAAATCAGGATGCCATCGCTGGCTTCAATGCATTGCTTGAAGCGCACGACGCTGTCATGCAAGGGCAGATCTTCAAGGTCGGGAGAGAAAACGGGAAGCCCGCCGAGATCGGCGCAGGTCGTCAGCGCGATATCCGGCGGCGCGATTTCTTCCAGCGCCCTCAGCAATGCGGTGTTGGTGGACAGCCGGCGTGCACTACCGGATATGGCAAGGATCTTCATCCTGGCACGCTATCACAGCCGCCTGTCGCCGCGCCCGGCGATGGCCTGCAGCACCGCCCCGCACTTGGCAAACCCCAGGTGATCGTCCAAAGTCCGCTGCTCATGCACGGATGCACGTAGCCCATGACACGACTGCTCATCATTGAAGACAACCCCGAGCTGGTTGCCAACCTTTACGCGTTCTTCGAGCCACTGGGCTACGTACTTGACGACGCACGGGATGGTGCCAGCGGCCTGCGCAGGGCAACGCAGAATGATTACGATGCCATCCTGCTGGACCTGATGCTGCCCCGTCTTGATGGCATGGCACTGTGCCAGACACTCCGCGAGAAGTTCCAGAACCCGGTTCCGATCCTGATGCTGACCGCCCGTGATCCGGTGGAAGACCGCGTGCAGGGGCTCGCGCTGGGTGCGGATGATTACCTGGTCAAACCCTTTTCCCTGAAGGAGCTGGACGCGCGCATCAAGGCGCTGGTCCGCCGTGCCCAGGGCCGGCAGGTGCAGAGCGTGCTGGCCTGGGCGGACCTTCGGGTCGACACCCGTTCGCCACAGGCATGGCGCCAGGGCCAGGCCCTCAACCTGACACCGACCACGCACAAGCTGCTGATGTGCCTGATGCGGGCCGCGCCGGCGGTGGTGCGCAAGCAGGAGATGGAGTACCTGATATGGGGCGACGAGCCGCCGGAGAGCGGCGCACTACGTACGCATATCCATGAGCTGCGCCTTCAGGTGGACAGGCCGTTCGACCCTGCACTCATTGCTACCGTGCACAGTGTCGGCTGGCGCCTGGGCATGCCTGCGCCAGCACACGCGGAATAGTCGCCACCCATGAATGCCCGCTCGCTGAAGTCCCTCTATCGAAGCTTGACCCTGAGAACGCGCATCACCGTTGCCTTCGTGCTGCTGATGGCCGGTGCCATGGGCTTCATCGTACTGGTCGAACTGGTGGACTATGACGAAGTAAGGGCCTCCGTGGTTTCGATGAGTCAGGACCGGGAGGTCCGCAGGCTGCAGGTGGCCTTGGCCCAAGGCGTGCAACCGGACCTGCCGGAAGGCAGCCAGCTGTTTGATCCGCATACGGTTCCGCAGGTGCTGCGCCGGTACGGGCTGGGTTACCACGGTGAAGCCGCACCGAACGAATGGCATCTTCGGGTCTTCGAAAGCAACGGACAGCGCTACTACCTGCTGCAGCACGGTGATCACTACGCCTACCTCGAGCACCTGATCAACGCCTTTGCTGCGCTGGTGATCCTGACCTGCGTGCTCTGTGCGTTCTGGATTGGTCGCCGGACGTCGGCCCACGTCATCGCGCCCATTACGCGCCTGGCTGATGCCGTGCAGAACAAGCACAAGCCCTTCCCCTTCCAGGACGCGCGCGACGAGATCGGCGTTCTGGCGCGCGCCTTTGCCCAGCACAGCGACGAACTTGAGCAGTTCCTGCAGCGTGAACAGTGCTTTGCCGGCGACGCCAGCCATGAACTGCGCACACCACTGGCGATCATCGGTGGCGCCGCCGAAACGCTGCTGCACCAGCTGCCGGCCGACAGCCGGCTGCTGGCCAGTGCCGAGCGCATTGTGCGGACCACGCAGGAAATGCAGCGCCAGCTGACCTGCCTGCTGCTGCTTTCCCGCGACCCAAGGACGGTGCCACGCAGCAACCTGCTGCTGCGACCGGTGATCGAGGAATGCATGGCGCGATGCGTGCCGTGGCTGGCAGGAAAGCCGGTGCGGCTGACCCTAGATGCGGCGCAGGACGAGCAGCTGCTGACCAATGACGTGCTGGCACAGAGCGTGATCTGGAACCTGCTGCGCAATGCGTGCCAGTACACGGAGGAAGGCGAGGTACGGGTGGAACTGCGTGGCACCACGCTGCGGGTTGCCGATACCGGCCCGGGGCTCCCGTCCAGCATCGACGCGCAGCAGTTCCAGCGCTTCGTGACCAGCGCCCGGCAGAGTGGCGAAGGTCTGGGCCTGTCCATCGTGCAGCGCGTGGTCGAGCATCTTGGCTGGCAGATGACGGTCGATACCTCGGTGCAAGGCTGCTGCTTCACCCTGCAGATGCGCCCAGCCGCAGCCGATACCTGACAGCTTCCTGACATTGCCCCTTCCACCCTTGCCGGATCTCTTCATGAAGGCAGGTACGAAATGCAGCCAGGGCAACCCAAGGGCAACGGCAAGTACGCGCACGGCAAGACCGGGCTGCGCCGCATCCTGCATACCGTGATCCATTCCCGCGACGGCTTCGTCGCGACATTCAAGGGTGAGGCCGCGTTCCGGCAGCTGCTGTTGCTGCATGGCGCGCTGGCAACCGTCGCGCTCCTGCTGGACGTCAACCGCAGCGAGCGCGCCCTGATGCTGATGGTCTGCTTCATCAGCCTGCTGGTGGAGCTGCTCAACTCGGCCATCGAAGCGGTGGTGGATCGCATCTCTCTGGAACACCATCCACTTTCCAAGAACGCCAAGGACATGGGCAGCGCCGCACAGAGCACGGCCCTGCTGATGGTGGGTACGGTGTGGGCCGTGGTCCTGTTGGGATGAGCAACGAACCTGACAACTTCCTGATGAACGCGTCCAGATACTGCGCGCACTTCTGGCTCAGCGGATTCTGCACGTGCGTTCATGCTTCAGGTCTGTCCCGCAACATCCGATCATGCTTGTCTGGTGCACGGCATTGTTCTTCACCACGCTGGGAAACATCGCTCTTTGGAAGACGCTCTGGTCTCTCATCGATATCCATGATCTGCGCAGCGCTTTGTTCTTCTGCAGCCTTCCGGTGCTTCTGCTGTGCCTGTTCAATCTGCTGTTCACGCCCATCGGCATGCTTCCCTATGTGCGCAAACCGGTGCTGGCGTTGCTGGTTGTCGTCAGCGCTGCGTGCACCTACTTCATGCTGCATTACAACGTACTGATCGACCGCGACATGGTGCAGAACGCACTGGAGACCAACCAGGCTGAAATGACCTCCTACCTGTCGCTGCCGTTGCTGTTGACGGTGCTTTTGCTGGGCGCGCTGCCCACATGTGTTCTGCTGATCATGCGCAGTGGAAACAGCGGGCGTCCTTTGCGGACGGCGCTGGCGTGGTTGGGGAACGTGCTGGCGACGCTGATGGTGCTGGCAGCGGTAAGCCTGGCGTTCTATAAGGAGTACTCGTCCCTGCTCCGCAACAACCGCTACATCCGCGAGCAGGTGCTGCCGATGAACGTCCTTCGTCACACCTATGGCTACCTCCGGAGCAGCTACAGCGCCAAGGCACAGCCGCTGCGCACGATCGGCGAAGACGCCACGCGCGCGCTCGGCGAGCGCCCGCGCCTGGTCATCCTGGTGGCCGGCGAGACGGCACGTGCAAAGAACTTCCAGCTCAACGGCTATCCGCGCCCAACCAACCCGCAGCTGTCACGCAAGGACGGCGTCATCAGCTTCCGGGACGTTGCATCCTGCGGCACATCAACGGCGGTGTCACTGCCGTGCATGTTCTCGCAGATGCCGCGGTCGCGGTACGAGGGCGTCGCTGCGGCATCGGAGGAGAACGTGCTGGACGTCCTGCAGCGCACCGGCGCCAGCGTGCTCTGGCGCGACAACAACAACGGTGGCTGCAAGGGCGTGTGCAACCGCGTTCCCACCGACGACATGCCGCCGCTGAAGGTGCCTGGGTTGTGCGTGAACAAGGACGGCACCTGCCATGACGAGATCCTGCTGCACCAGCTGGACACGCGCATCGCGGCCATGCAGGGTGATGGTCTGATCGTGCTGCACCAGCTGGGCAGCCATGGCCCCACCTACTTTGAACGCTATCCCGCCGACTCCAGGGCATTCAGCCCTACCTGCGACAGCAACCAGATACAGAAGTGCAGCAACGAAGCGCTGACCAACACCTACGACAATACGCTGGTCTATACCGACCGGCTGCTGGGCAAGGCCATCGACCTGCTGCAGACCTATTCGGAGCAGCGTGACGTTGCACTGATCTATGTCTCCGATCACGGCGAGTCGCTTGGCGAGCGCGGCCTGTATCTGCACGGAACGCCCTACTTCATTGCGCCACGCGAGCAGACCCAGGTGCCGATGGTGATGTGGTTCTCCCCGGGCTTTGCTACCCATGCCCGCCTTGATCTGGCCTGCCTGCGCCATGCCGCGGGCACCGGATCCTACAGCCACGACAATCTCTTCCACTCCCTGCTGGGACTGTTCGATATCAGCAGCGGTATCTACCAGCCGGGACTGGATGTGTTCGCGGGCTGCCGCATTCCCTAGCGTACTGGCCGGTCACAGCGTCTCTGCCAATCGCAGTACATCCATGGGAAACGCGGCGTAATCGTCGAGCGGGGCGCTGTGGCTCTCCCGCCGTTGAATCTGCCTTACCGCCACCACGCGCTTGTCGGGAACAATGACCAGGTGCTGGCCGAGATAGCCGTTGGCGGCGTAGGCCGCTACCGGCCCTCGGTCGATGTCGAAGATATCGCCGAGCTTCAGTCCACGCCCGGTGATTTCCGCAGCGTAGCGCTGTGGCCAGCTCGGTCCCAGCCGTTCGGCCAGGAAGCTGATCAGCGCTGACTTGCTGTCAAATACCTGGCCGTCGGCGGCCAGCAGCGCGTCCAGCATCATGGCATCCATGCTGCGAGCGCTCAGAAGCGTGGCTGCACCGGCCTTCAATCGGTAGTGCTCCCATGCGGGGATGCGCCACCACAACAGGCCGACGTCGGGGGAACGCGCGCTTTCGGCGGTCATCAACGCTACCGAGCGTTCGCTCAGCAACCGCTTGCCGCCCGGGGTGACGCCGCCGTCCAGCATCAATCGTCCGATCGCTGCAAGATCAACCGCCGACAGCGACAGCCCGGCCATGCCCATGGGCGTCCCGGCCTGGTCCTTCATCCATGCATGGCCGGTGATGCCAAGCGGCTTGAACAACCGTTCGTCCAGATAGATATCCAGTGGCTTGCCGGCAAGCCGCTGCACGATGTCCGGCAGAAGATTGGTCGCCTTGTTGTTGTAGGCGAAGGTGGTGCCTGGATCGCTGGACACCTCGGCCGCCAGCGCCAGCTTCACCAGATCCGGCGCGCCCTCCAGTTCCACCCCCGCGTTGGCCACGTTCTGCAGGCCGGAGGTGTGGTCCATCAACATCCGGATCGTGATGTCCCGCTTCCTGCCCTGGCGCCATTCCGGGTACACCGTGCTGACCGGTTCGTCGATGGATGCGAGCTTGCCGTCATCGAGCAGCAGCCCGATGGCCAGGGCGACGACGGACTTGGTCGCCGACATCAGGTGGATGCGGTCTTCACCGGCTGCCGGCGCGATCTGCAGCAGCACCCCGCGCCCGCTTTCAATGTAGACCGCGTCGGAATGCGCGTTGCGGGCATTTCGCTCTATCGCTGCCAAGGCATCAGGCGTGTTGGCTGCGGCCACAAACGGGTGTAATACCAGGAAGACAATGCAGGCAAGCAGACGTGCTCTCATGGCGGGTTCCTTCAATGGACACAGAGACAATGACTACATTTGTAGTCAATCTGCAGTGCATGAAGTCATGCTTCCTGGACTGAAATCGAGCGTGCGCTGAATGCCTGGCGGGGCCATGACGAAAGCCGGATGGCCTTGAGGCATCGACTCAATGTTCCCGGGGAGTCTTTCAGGCCTGCGGGCGCGTCATCCCATAGGCGCGCATGAAGAGCGCCACGGTTGCTTCACTCCCGGACACGGGCATCGCCCCATGAGGCAGGCCATGTTCTGTGAGGATGAGCCTGAGGAACTTCTCACTGTCACCCGGGTGGCTCGAGCGGACCGGGGCGCTCGCCATCGCTCGTGTCGCAAGGTCCAGATACGGTTCCAGTTTCGTGTTCCAGTGTTCCATGTAGACATCACGCGCATGATCAGAACGCGACAGCGTCCGGCAGAAGGCTTGGCATGCCGGGTCCGCTGCCAACCGTTCGATGCCGTCACTGATGCGCATCAGCACATCACCAAGATCCATTGCTCCGTGCGCGTCGAGCCGGGCATCCGGTATCGATGCCAGATGGCCGTCCATGACCGCCCTGTAGAGCCGCGCCTTGTCACGATAGTGCGCATAGATCGTGACCTTGGTAACGCCACAGACCTCGGCAATGCGCTTCATCGTCGCGTTCTCGAACCCTTCTTCCGCAAACACAGTGCCGGCGGCATCCAGCATCCAGCGCCGGCTCAACGCCCGTGCACCTTCCCAGCGCAGGGCGGTTTTGCTTGGGAAGCCGCTGGAGGCAGCCACGCTCACATGCGCCTGAACAGTGCACTGGCATTGACGCCGCCAAAACCAAATCCATTGGTCAACGCGAACTCGATGCCAGCCGTGCGCGGCACGCCGGCGACGATCGAAAGCCCCTCGGCCAACGGATCGGGGCGGCCGAGGTTGAGTGTCGCTGGTGCGACCTGATCGCGCAAAGCAAGCACGGTGAAGATGGCTTCGATGCCGCCAGCTGCCCCGAGCAGGTGCCCGGTGCTGGACTTGGTGGCAGAGATCAGAAGATCTGGGCGGGCACCGAACAGGGCACGCATGGCCGCAAGCTCTGCCCGATCCCCCACCTGGGTCGAGGTTGCGTGCGCGTTGATGTGGTCGACCTGCCCGGCGGCAATGCCCGCCTGCGCCAGCGCGATCTCCATCGCCCTGCGCGCGCCACTGCCGTCGTCGGGGCCCGCAGTCAGATGATACGCATCAGAGGTGGTGCCGTAGCCGACCAGCTCGGCCAGCGGGGTGGCGCCACGCGCCAGCGCATGATCCAGCCGCTCGATCACCAGCAGCCCTGCCCCTTCGGACATGACGAAGCCGTCCCGCTGCTCATCAAACGGCCGGGACGCTGCCTGTGGCGTGTCGTTGAACGACGTGCTCAGTGCCTTGGCCGCCGCAAAGCCGCCCAGGCTGACCCGATGCATCGCAGCTTCCGCGCCACCACACAGTGCAATGTCCGCCTCGCCGGACCGGATGAGGCGCGCCGCATCACCAATGGCTTGGACGCCCGCCGCGCATGCCGTGACGGGTGCGCTCTGCGGCCCCTTGAACCCGTACCGGATCGACGCCTGCCCTGCCGCCATATTGGCCAGGAAGGTAGGCGCAGTGAAAGGCGACAACCGGCCAGGCCCACGGCTTTCGGTGGTGTGCACCGCATTGACGATGGATCCAAAGCCACCGATCCCCGTCGCAATCACGGTCGCCGTTCGCAGCAGGCCACGCTCATCAGCCTCACGCCACCCGGCCTGCGCAAGCGCTTCGTGGGCGGCTACCAGCGCAAACTCGACAAACCGGTCCATCTTCTTCAGATCTTTTGGCGCGATGATGTCGCTGGAGTCGAAGCCCGCCTCAGGATCCTGCACCCGGTCGGGCACGCGGCCGCCTACGTTGCAGCCCGTTCCGGCAGAAAGCGCCTCGCCCAGCGGGCCAATTCCGGAACGTCCCGCCAGCAGGCGCGACCACACCGTTTCCACGCCGCAGCCCAGCGGGCTCACCACACCCATTCCGGTCACTACGATGCGATCTTTGTCGGCAATGTTCATGACTCACTTCCCATGTAGAAGAGATCCAGGCCACTTTCAGGCAACGCGGGTCTTGTCCGCTCGGACCTTGAACCAGATGGCATACATCGCCGGGAGGAAGACCAGCGTCATCACGGTGCCGGCGATGGTGCCGCCGATCAACGTGTAGGCAAGCGTTCCCCAGAACACCGAATGGGTCAGCGGAATGAAGGCCAGCACCGCTGCCAGGGAGGTCAGGATCACCGGGCGCGCCCGGTGAACCGTCGCCTCGATGATCGCGTGGAAGGTTTCCATCCCGGCTTCTTCGTTTTCGTGGATCTGACCGATAAGGATGAGCGTGTTGCGCATCAGGATGCCCGACAATGCAATCAGTCCAACCAGGGCGTTGATGCCAAACGGCTGCTGGAACAACAGCAGGGTCGGGACCACGCCGATCAGGCCGAGGGGGCTGGTCATGAAGACCATGATCATTGCGGAGATGGAGCGCACCTGCAGGATGATGATCAGCAAGGTGATCGCCAGCATGATCGGGAACAGCGGCAGCATGGCGCTCATCGCCTTGCCGGACTCTTCAATGGCGCCGGCCTGGGCAAGGGCATATCCCTCGGGAAGCGAGGCGATGAGTGGCTGAAGCTGCCTGCTGATGGCCGCCGATACGTCCGGTGGCTGCAGGGCATCGTCGATATCACCGCGCACGGTGATGGTCGGCACGCGATCGCGCCGCCGCAGTACCGGCTCTTCCATGCGCACTTCGACAGCGCCGATCTGGGACAACGGCACGCGCTGGCCACCGGCGCCGACCAAAGTGAAATCGGCAATGCGCGCCGGGTCCAGGCGCGTATCCCCGCCAGATCGGGCAACCACTTCGACGGTGCGGATGTCCTCGCGAACGGCAGTGACCGGCACCCCGCTGAGGAAGAACTGCAACTGCTGCGAGACAGACGCAGAGGTCATGCCCATCGCCTGCAGGCGGTCCTGGTCCAACGTGAAGTGCAACGTTGGCGTGCGAACGCCCCAGTCGGTGTTCACGGTGCGCATCATCGGGCTGGCGTGCATGATCTGCTCGACCTTGGCCGCAATGCCGCGGATGACATCCGGATCCGGGCCACTGACCCGATAGGCCACCGGATAAGGCGAGTAAGGTCCGAACACCAGCTGCGTGACGCGCACGCGTGCTTCAGGCGCCAGTCCCTCCGCCACTGCCTGGCGGAGCCTTGCCTTCAGCGCATCGCGCTGTTGCTGGCTGTCGGTGCGGACGACGATCTTGGCAAACGCGGGATCGGGGAGCTCCGGCGAAATGGCGAGGTAGAAGCGCGGCGCGCCCTGGCCGATGTAGGCCGTGACGATCTTCGACTCCTCCTGCGCGGACAGCCACTTCTCCACCTTCCTGGCCGCCAGGCTGGTCTGTTCGATGGCGGTGCCGTAGGGCATCTGTACCTCGACCAGTACCTCCGGGCGATCAGAGATGGGGAAGAACTGCTTCTTCACCAACCCCATGCCTGCCACCGAAAGCACGAACAGGCCGATTACCGAACCTGCGGCCAGCCACTTGCGCGCAATCACGCGCGCCAGGATCGACCGGAAGCGGTTGTAGCGCGGCATATCGTAGAGACTGCTGTGGCCGCGCTCCACGGCCTTCAGTTCAGGCAGAAGCTTCACGCCAAGATAGGGCGTGAAGAAAACCGCGACCACCCACGACACGATCAGCGCAATGCCGACGATCCAGAACATGTTGCTGGTGTATTCGCCGGCAGTTGAGCGGGCAAAACCATTGGGCATGAAGCCCACGGCCGTGACGAGGGTGCCGGCCAGCATCGGCGCCGCCGTATGGCTCCAGGCATAGGCCGATGCCTTGATCCGGCTGTAGCCCTCTTCCATCTTCACCACCATCATTTCGATGGCAATAATCGCGTCATCGACCAGCAAGCCCAGCGCCAGGATCAGCGAACCGAGCGTGATGCGATCAAAGTTCTTTCCGGTGGCAGCCATCACCATGAACACCGCGGCCAGCGTCAACGGTACGGCAGCTGCCACCACGATGCCGACACGCCAGCCCATGCTGACGAAGCACACCACCATCACCACCAGCAGTGCGACGAAGAACTTCATCATGAACTCGTCGACCGAGGCGCTGATGTTCACCGCCTGATCGGTGACTTTCTCCAAGGCCATCCCCACCGGCAGGCCGTCGTTGATCTTCTTGACCTCAGCGTCGAGCGAGGCGCCCAGATCCAGGCAGTTCCAGCCGTCGCGCATGACGATCCCGAGCAGCATGGCGGGCTCGCCCCCGTTGCGGATCATGAAGGTCGACGGATCTTCATAGCCGCGCTTGACGGTGGCGATGTCCTGCAGCTTCAGCGTCCTGCCCTGCGCAACGATGGGGGTATCCCGGATCTTCTGCAGCTGATCCAGCGCGCCGTCGAGGCGGATGAAAATCTGCGGGCCCTTTGCCTCCACGGAGCCGGCGGGCGTCAACGCGTTCTGCCCGTTCAGCGCGGCGAACACTGCCTGCGGCGTGATGCCCAGGTTGGCCAGACGTTGGTGGGAAAGCTCCACATAGATCCGCTCGGACTGCTCGCCGATGATATTGACCTTCTTTACCCCCGGGACATGCAGCAGGCGCTGGCGAAGGGTTTCGGCGTCACGTGCAAGCGCGCGGAACGGCTCGCCCTTGGCTTTCAACGCGAACAGCGCGAAGGTGACATCGGCGTATTCGTCATTGACCATCGGGCCGATGACACCTGCGGGCAGGTTTGCGGCTTCGTCGGCCATCTTCTTGCGCGCCTGGTAGAACTCTTCCTGCACCTCCGAAGGAGGCGTACCGTCCTGCAGTGTCAGCGTGGTGAAAGACAGGCCGGGACGCGTATATGTTTCGCTGCGGTCATACCAGCGCAGCTCCTGCAGGCGTTTTTCCAGCTTCTCGGCCACCTGGTCCTGCATCTCCGTGGGCGTGGCACCCGGCCACGCCGTGATCACTGTCATCACCTTGACAGTGAACGCCGGGTCCTCTGCGCGGCCCAGCTGGAAGAACGACACGATGCCGGCAACCGAGACCAGGAAGATCAGAAAGACGGTAATCGCGCGCTCGCGCACCGCAAGCGCCGACAGGTTGAACCCACTCACGGGTGGGCTCCCTTGCCAGCGGTGGTCGTGGCGGTATCGGCCAGGCGAACCACCTGCCCTTCGCGGAGCAGGTGCGCGCCCAGCGCGGCCACGCGGTCGGATGCACTCAACGCGCCCTCAACCAGGGCCTGGTCGTCACCCAATCGCTTGACCACTACCGGCGTCCAACGGGCTTTGAGTGGCTCGCCCCCGATGACCCAGACACCGGCCTCGTTGCCGGGATCGAACACCGCGCCCAATGGGACCTCAACGCCCCCCGCCCTGCCTGCAGCTGCGGTGCCTTCAACCGCTACCGCCACGGTGGATCCCAACGGCAATGCCGTGCTGCCGTCCTCCAGGGTGTAGCGGGCTTCAAAGGTGCGGGTTGCGGGGTCTGCCGATTCAGAGAGCACACGCAACCGTGCCGGAATCCTGCCACTTGCCCCGAACAGGGAAGCGGACGCTGCCGAGCCTATCTGCGGCCGAAGTGTCTCGGGCAGCTGGACGACGGCCTCGCGGCTGCCTGCACGGGCAAGCCGGGCGACGATCTGCCCCGCTGCAACGACCTGGCCGGGCTCGGCCAGAATGTTCATGACCACCCCATCGGCATCGGCAACAAGTGCCGTGTACTGACTGGCATTGCGCGCGACACGTGCTTGGGCTTCGGCTGCCTTGAGCTGCGCGGACGCCGCGTCTGCGGCAGCCTTGATCTGATCGTAGGCCGACCGGGATACAACGCCCTTGGCCGCCAGGTCGCGATAGCGCGCCTCGTCCGCGGTGGCTTGCACATTCTGCGCACGGGCTGCGATGACGGCCTGCTGCTGGGACGCTGCGGCCAGGTTCAGATCGATGGGATCAATTCGATACAGCACGTCGCCGCGCTTGACCGTCTGCCCCGTCTCGACCAGGCGCTCGGTGATCTTGCCCCCCACCCGGAAGGCCAGATCGCTCTGCACCCGTGCGGCGACGATGCCAGTGAAGGTCCGCGCATTTCCCGTGTCCGGCTGCACCTGGGCGACCCGGACGATGGGCGGCGCGGTTCGGGGGTCGCTTTCACCCGTCCTGCTGCAGGCCACAAGGAGCAACGGAACAACACAGGAAATGGCTGGGAGTACAAAACGGCGACGCATGCGGCCTTCCGGAGTGGGGTGTCCGGACGCATTTTGTTCCTAGTGACTAATTTCGTCAATAGTCACTACTGGTGTGGCTGCAAGCTCCTGAGGACCAGTTCCTGCAAGGCTTTGGGCGCTTCTTCGTGCAAGGGCGCCAGGTGCGGCAGCGTCACCGGGTTCAGATAAGGAAGCAGGACCTGGTAGACCGCGCGGCCGGTCTCTTCAAGTGATGTCCGGCTCTCGAACGCTCCGCAGGCACGTCCCTCCTTGATGATGTCTTCAACAAGCTGCCCGATCCGGTCTTGATACGCCTTCGCTGATGGCCATTGATCCGTCGCGGCGGCGACGGCGATTTCATACAGGCGCCGATCCTGCAGAAACAGGCGAAGACCGGCCTCCACAATGACGGTGAACAACACACGCAGCCTATCGTCAGGCGCTTGCACCCCCTGCAGGGCCTGACGAACCTCGCTTTCGATCTGACCGAGGCAATTGGCGCAGATCACCTCACCAATGGCCTGCTTGGAGGCAAAAAACTTGTAGATGTAAGCCTTGGAAAAACCGATGGCTTTGGCAAGGTCGGACACCGTGGTCTTGTCGTAGCCGTAATGGCTGAAATGCGCGGTGGCGGCCACGATGATCTGGGTGCGCACGTCGTGCTCGGCGGGGCCGCGCCCGCCGTCGAGTGCTGCGGAGGTCGAAGTAGACATCGTGGAAGCGTAGCGCCGCGCCGTCACGCCGGCAAATGGTGACCGTTTGGGTATCGGTCCACCACCCGCCCGGCGGCTGTTTGATTTTCAGCTCCGGCAAAAGAGCAGGCAAGGCAAAGCGAAAGCAGCTGCCAAATGATCCTCGTCGCGCGCCTCATCAGCCTCATGCCTCTACGGCGACCGCCGAGCCGGATGCGGACGCAGCATCGGCGGCCGTGACATAGGCGAGCAATGCCGCAAACAGCAGCAAGCCCGCACTGGCCAGGAATGTGCAGGCGAAACCAACACTGTCCAACAGCACGCCGCCAAGGCTGGAACCCAGCGCGATCGAGCACTGCACCACCGCTACCATCAGCCCGCCGCCCGCTTCAGCGTTGTTGGTGAACGTGCGCGCCAGCCAGCTCCACCAACCCACCGGCGCAGCCGTGGCCAGCAGACCCCATACCGAAAACAGTACGGCCGTCGGCCAGAGTTGAGGCCCCAGCGCCACGAGCGCCGCGGCAATCACCGCCATCAGGATCGGGACGGCCACCAGTGTGCGATAGAGACCACGCCTGATGAATGCCCCGATCGCGAGCGTGCCGACAACGCCGCTTGCACCAATGGCCAGCAGCACCAGCGGAACGGCGGATTCCCCTGCACCCGTGACCTTTTCCAGGAACGGGCGCACATAGGTGAACAAGGCAAACTGCCCCATGAAGAAGATGCCGCACGCCGCCATTCCCAACATCACAACCCGCCGCCGCAACAGGGCCTGCACCCCGCCCCGGGATTGCCGTCGTTCCGCGGCCATGGAAGGAAGACACAGCCACTGCCATGCCAGCGCGATGGCGGCCACAGGCAGGAGGCACAGGAATGCCCCACGCCATCCGATCACGCCGCCAAGGTAGCTGCCCAAGGGGGCAGCCACTACCGTTGCCAGCGCGTTGCCGCCATTGAAGATCGCCAGTGCTCGCGGCACCTGCGCTGCCGGCACCAGCCGCATGGCCGTGGCCGCAGACAACGACCAGAAGCCGCCGATCACCACGCCGATCAATGCCCGGCCCATCATGTAGATCGGGTAGCTGGGAGCCAATGCCACCACCACGCCGGATACCGCCATCAATGCGGTGAGCGTCAGCAGCACTGTCTTCCGGTTGATGCTCCCGGCCAAGCGGGAGATCGACAGGCTGGTCAGCACGGCGAAGGCACCAGAGATGGCAATCCCATACCCGGCCAGCCCTTCGCTCACGCCAAGGTCAGCCGCCAAGGGCGTAAGCAGGCTCACCGGCATGAATTCAGAGGCGATCAGTGCGAACACGCACAGCGTCATTGCCAGCACCCCGCCCCAGTTGGCCCGGTCGGCCGTCGCGTCGTTGCTGCTCATTTCCCAGCCAGGCCTTGCTGGAAGAACGTCGCCAAGCTTGCGAAGGGAATCAGGTCGGTGCGGTCATACAGGTCTACATGACCGGCATCCTTCACCCAGAAGAGCTTCTTCGGCTGCCCTGCCCTGCGGTACGCGTCCTCGCTGAACTCACGCGAGTGGGCGTGGTCGCCAGAGATGAACAGCATCGGTCTGGGCGAGATGGTCTCGATATCGTTGAAGGGGTAGAAATTGACGAACTTGACCAAGCTGCTGAACAGCGGCTGGGTGGTCAAGTCGCTGCGCTCGCCTTCGGCAGTGTAAGCGCCACGCGACGTGCGGTAGAAATCAAAGAACTCGCGCTGCACTTCGGACGCATCGGCCTCGAGCTTGTTCACGGTTCCAGGTACATGGACTGCCGGCCCGCCGTTGAACTCGACCAGACGCTGGTCCGTTGCAGCCTTGATCATCTGCCTGCGCTGCTCCAGCGATTGCGCGTGGTTCAGACCTTGGCGCGCGGCGGCGCCCATGTCATACATGCTCACCGTAGCGATTGCCTTGATGCGCGGGTCGATCTTGGCTGCGCTGATCACGAAACTGCCACTGCCACAGATACCCAGGCCACCAATCCGCTGCGGATCCACGAACGACTGCGTGCTCAGGAAGTCCACCGCCGCGCTGACATCGTCCGAATAGATTTCAGGCGACACCAGGTGCCGCGGGGTACCCGCGCTCTCTCCCCAGAAGGAAAGATCGATCGCCAACGTAACGAAACCCTGCTCCGCCAGCTTCTGCGCATACAGCTGTGAGCTCTGCTCCTTTACCGCGCCCATCGGGTGTCCGACCACCACGGCGGGTGCGCGGCCGCCATGCGTCAGGCCCTGAGGCCGGTACAGCGTCCCGACCACTTCCATCTGGTACTGGTTGCGGAAGCTGACGCGCTCGCCTTTTACGCTGTCGCTTCTGTAGAAATTGTCGGCGCCGGCGGTTCTTGTGGCCGCCGGCGCCTCAGCGGACAAGGCCGACTGCGGAACGAAATGGCTGGCGATCAGTGCCAACAGCAGCGTGGTGGGTTTCATGTGCGGACGGCCTCAGTGGGGACTCAGGTCGCCACGATAGGCGCCGCCCGCTACCGCGATAAGCCAGCTGAAAGTTGATGCATTATTGAGTTGCGCTCACAATTGGCCCATGAACGGCGTGAAGACCAATGATCTGCAAGCCTTCCTGGTGGTGGCACAGGAGCAGAGCTTCACCAGGGCAGCTGTCCGCCTCGGTGTTACGCCCTCAGCGCTCAGCCATTCCATGAGGCTGCTGGAAGAGCGCCTGGGCATCCGCCTGCTGGCCCGGACCACGCGCAACGTCTCCCTGACCGAGGCGGGCGAGCGCCTGATGCGCTCCATCGCACCGCATTTCGAGGCCATCGTCGCCAGCGTAGAGGCACTGGGGGATCTGCGCGACCGCCCGGCCGGAACTCTTCGTATCTCCTGTACGGACGATTCCATGGAGACCATCGTCCGCCCTCGCCTTGCCGGGTTCCTCGCCGAGTATCCGGACATCACACTTGAGTTCTACGTCGATTACGGCTTCACCAATGTGGTTGAACAGCGCTTCGACGCCGGCATCCGGCTGGGTGAGGCGCTCAGCAAGGACATGATCGCGGTCAGGGTCGGACCGGATTGGCGCCTGGTGGTGGTTGGATCCCCCGACTACTTCGAGAGGCACGCCAAGCCAAGGAAGCCTGCCGATATCACGCAACATCGCTGCGTGCACATCCGGCATCGCCCGAACGGCGCCATCTATGCCTGGGAGTTCGAAGAGAAGGGCAAGGAATTCACCGTGCGCGGTGATGGGCAACTGGTGTTCAACAGCATGATCCACGTCATCAATGCCGCACTGGATGGACTGGGCCTGGCGTATGCGCCCGAGCCGATGGTTGCCGACCACATTGCCGAGGGGCGGCTGGTTGCCGTGCTGGACAAGTGGTGCTTGCCTTTCCCCGGTTATCACCTGTATTACCCGAACCGTCGGCAGCCCTCGCCGGCATTTTCGGCGCTGGTGGCCTGGCTGAGGCGAGATGCCTGAGGTCCGGGGCGACGCCAGGGCCGACAAGATCAGCGCGGCCCGCATTGCCCGCGCCGGCTGAACGCCTCAGGCACTTCAGCGCACGAAGACACCCGGTCGATCACCGGCGTGATACCCAGTAGGACGCTCAGGACAGGTGACAGCTAGATGTGAAACGCCGGACCCGCCGACAACGTCGCCGAACTCACCCTGACACGGAACGCAATGAGCAGGCTCGCGATGAGCATCACCGCCGCAGCAACGGTGAGCACGGCAACAATGCCCCCGAACCCGAACACCAGGCCGCCCAAAGCGGCACCCGCGGCGATGGAAGACTGCACAGCAGCGACCACCATCCCGCCGGCACTCTCGGCCTGATCGGGCACCGCACGCGCAACCCAGCTCGACCAGGCCACGGGCACGCCACCGAAGGCCAGGCCCCAGAGCGCGACCAGAACCGACAGCCCGCCAACGCCCACCGGAAACAGGAGCATGCCCAGCGCGGCTGCGCCAACCAAGGCGGGCATGATCACCAACGTGACTTTCAAGCTGCGCTCCATGAGCCAGCCGGCCAGCAGGGTGCCAACGAAATTCGCCACACCGAATCCGAGCAGAATCAGCGCCAGGCCATCCGCGCTCATCTGCCCCAGGCTCTCCAACGTTGGGCGGATGTACGTAAAGAGCGAGTACTGACCGGTGTGCGCCAGAACGCAGCCCAGCATGCCGACCGCAACGCCTGGCCGGCGCAGGAGCCGCACCACCGACTCTGGGACTGCCGCCTTGCGCGGGGCCATTCGGGGCAGCGTGAACCACTGGAACGCAAACGTGAGTCCACCTACCGCCGTCGCAGCCCAGAAGGCGCTGCGCCAGCCCAGCAGACCTCCCAGGTAGCTCCCCAAAGGAACGGAGACCACGGTGCCGACCGCAATGCCGCTGAAGATGATGGAAAGCGCGCGAGGCACGCGCTGCGGCGGCACCAACCGCATGGCCACGGCCGCTGCCATGCTCCAGAAACCGCCCAGCGCGATGCCCAGAAGGACGCGCATCACCAGCAGGACGCCCATGCTGGACGACAATGCCACCAGGGCGTTGGAGAGGATCATCAGACCCGTGAAACTCAACAGCACCAGTCGCCGGTCTATCGAACGGGTCAGCCGCGGCACCAGCAGGCCAGCGAACAGGGCCACTACAGCGGTCACCGTCACTGCTTGACCAGCCAGCGCCTCCGACACCCCCAGGTCCGCCGCCATCGGCGTCAACAGGCTGGCAGGCAGATATTCGGCCGTGAGCAGCCCGAAGACACCCATGGCCAGCGAAAACACCGCTACCCATGCCGACGAAGAAGTTTCCCCGCTACTCCAGGCCACAGAATCAGGTGCGTCTGCGGCATCAGCTACGTCATTACTCATCAAAGATCCCAGTGCAATCGTGCAGCCGAGAGTCTAGGGAGCCACACCCGGATGATCTATGATTGCATGACCTGTATTTTTGATCGAAACCCCGGGTCGTCTCATGAGCCACGCTCCATCCCAGCCCACCGACCTGATCAGCGAGCTGCTGACCGGCATGCGGCTGCATGGCGTTCAATACCGACGCATTCAGACCGGGCCGACCTTTGGGCTTGGATTTCCTCCGAAGCCAGGCCATGCCTACTTCCATTACCTGGCAGTGGGCACTGCCATTCTTCGTGGCGCGGACGGCAGCCAACACCGCCTTTCTGCCGGGGATGTCGTGCTTCTTCCCCGCGGAGAAGGACACGCGTTGCTGTCGGGCGACGACCACCCCGTCCAGTGCCTGGAAACGATAGACGCAGCCCCGCTGGGTGACGCGGTGAGCGGCATAGACACGTGCCCGAGCACGCACGCCGTGCCGAGCGCAGTGCTCTTCCACGGCTGCATGGTGTTCGATCTGGGCGGCATGCAAGGGCTGAGCAAGGTGATGCCGGCGGTGATGTTGGCCGATGGCAACGGCACGCAGTTCCCTGGGCTGTTGCCCATGGTCGACGCGATGAAGCGCGAGGTCTGCTCCGGACGTATCGGATATGCAGGAATACTCTCCCGGCTGGCGGATGCAGTGGCCGCCATGATCGTTCGTGACTGGGTCGAGCGCGGTTGCGACGGCGCATCCGGCCTGGTCATGGCCATGCGCGACCCGCGTCTATCGCTGTCGTTGCTTGCCCTGCACAGAGACCCCGGGCGTGACTGGACCGTCGAAGCGCTGGCCGCAGAATCCAACATCTCACGCTCTGTCTTTGCAGATCGGTTCCACACCGTTATTGGAACCGCACCCCTGCGGTACGTGACTGAGCTGCGAATGCAATTGGCAAGTCAATGGCTGACCCACCAGAGCCTACCGATCGAGGTAGTGGCAGAGCGTCTCGGCTACGCGTCGCAGGCCGCTTTCAGTCGCGCCTACAAGCGCGTCATCGGGCACTCGCCTGGGGCGACCCGGCGCGGGCGCGCCTTGGCCTCAACATAGAAAGAAGTGCGCCGAGCAGGCTCGGCATCCATCGTAGTCGAGGAGCGCGATGGATGCCGCGTTGCCGGCCAGCGGCCGGCACTACCCTTGCCTTGCTGACTGCGGGTCGCCTCAGGATCAGACCGCATTGAGCGGCGACCACGCCAACCGGGCCCGGCCTTCACAGTTACCACGGCCCCTGCAATGCAACCATGCAGGACGCGCCCTGCCCCCATCGGTAACCTATGCCCCACCTTCGTCGTCTTTTTGGCCGCTGGCTGCGCCTGCGTCGTCGTGTGCGTTGGCGCTGGCGTGAGCACCAGGCATCGGCCCCGGCCATCGAGGCCACCGAGGGCCCACTGCGTGCCGCGCTGTACAACGTTGAACAGATGGAGGAGTACGGCCGCGCACTTGCGCGACAGCATCGCGTGCGGTTGCGACCCAGCCCGGAGCGCCTGCTCGAACGACTGCAGGCCAACGAGCGCGTGCTGGAAGACGCCAACACGCTGCTGAGCAGCGTGGTGCGCGAACAGCGGCCGGTCACCCCGGCGGGGGAATGGCTGCTCGACAACTACTACCTGGTCGAAGAACAGATCCAGACCGCGCGACGCCACCTGCCGCGCGGCTACAGCCGCCAGTTGCCTTCACTTGCCTCCGGCCCATCGGCCGGGTTGCCACGGGTGTATGAGCTGTCGATGCAGGCGATCGCGCACGGTGACGGCCGCATTGACGCCGATACGCTGGGCCGCTTCATCGCCTCGTACCAGTCGCTCGCGCCGCTGAGCCTGGGCGAACTGTGGGCCGTTCCGATCATGCTGCGCCTGGCGCTGCTGGAGAACCTGCGGCGCATGGCCGCGCGGGTGATGCGCGATGGGACCGACCGCCGCCTGGCTGCGCAGTGGGCCGACCAGCTCAATCGCGCGGCGTCCGACACCCCTACCGATGTGGTCCTGGTGGTTGCCGACATGGCGCGATCCGCGCCGCCGCTGACCGGCGCGTTCATCGCCGAGCTGACGCGCTCGCTGCAGGGGCGCGGCGGGGCGTGGGCCATGCCCATCGCGTGGCTGGAACAGTGGGCGGCAGCGGCTGGGCAGCGCATCGACGAATTGGTTGCCGCCGAGGGGCAGCAGCAGGCGGCCGACCAGGTCTCCATCGGCAACAGCATCGGCAGCCTGCGTTTCCTCTCCACCATGGATTGGCGCACCTTTGTCGAAGACATGAGTGTGGTCGAGCAGCGGCTGCGGGAAGACCCCATGGCCGTCTATGTGCAGATGGATTTCGGCACCCGCGATGCCTACCGCCACGTGGTGGAGAAGATTGCCCGCGGCAGCCGCATCGCCGAGGAGCGGGTTGCGACCATCGCGCTGGACCTGGCACGGGCGGCTACGCCGGCGGACGGCCCACGCACGCACGTGGGCTACTGGCTGGTCGGCGAAGGCCTGCAGACCACTGTTGCGGCGGTGGCCGAGGCAGCACCGCGCCACCGCAAGGCACGGCGACTGGCGCATCGCGTGCCGCTTGCGCTGTACCTGCTGCCGATCGGCCTGCTGGCGGTGCTGGCCACCAGCGGCCTGCTGGCAACCGGCAGCGGCTCGGTACCTGTCTGGCTGGCCGCGCTGCTCGGGCTGCTGGTGTTCAGTGAGCTGGGCATCGTGCTGGTGAACTGGACCGCGACGGTGCTGGTCGCCCCCAGGCCGCTTCCCAAGCTCGATTTCAGCGAAGGCATTCCTGCCGCGTGCGCCACTGTGGTCGCGGTCCCCTCGATGCTGTCCAGCGTCGACGGCATCGACGTTCTGGTCGAAGCGCTGGAGGTGCGTTTCCTGGCCAACCGCGATCCCCAGCTGCGCTTCGTGTTGTTGACGGATTTTCTCGACGCGCCAGCAGCACAGGCGCCGATGGACGACGCTCTGCTTGCGCACGCCGTGGCACGGATCGAGGAACTGAACCATCGTTACGCGCCCGAGCGCGGCGACCGCTTCTACCTGCTGCACCGGCCCAGGCAATGGAACCCGGGCGAAGGTGTGTGGATGGGCCACGAGCGCAAGCGCGGCAAGCTGGCCGCGCTCAATGCCCTGCTCCGCCAAGGCGATGCGGCTGCGTTCATGCGCATCGTCGGAGACGCGGCGGCCCTGATCGGCGTCCGTTACGTCATCACGCTGGACTCGGACACGCAGCTTCCGCGGGATGCGGCACGCGCGTTCGTCGCCACCTTGGCGCACCCGCTCAACCGCCCGCGCTTCGATCCGCAGCTGCAACGCGTGGTGGAGGGCTACGGCATCCTGCAGCCCAGCGTCGGCACCAGCCTGGGCAGGCGCCGCACCTCGCGTTTTGCCAGGATGTTCGGCAGCGAGCCCGGCATCGATCCGTACACGCGCATGGTTTCCGACGTCTACCAGGATCTGTTCGACGAAGGCTCGTTCGTGGGCAAGGGCATCTATGACGTCGACGCCTTCGAGCATGCGCTGGAGGGCCGCCTGCCCGAGAACCGCATCCTCAGCCACGATCTGCTGGAAGGCTGCTATGCACGCGCAGGCCTGGTCAGTGATGTGCGCCTGTACGAGGACTATCCCGAGCGCTACGCCGCCGACGCCAAGCGCCGTGCGCGCTGGATCCGTGGCGACTGGCAGCTGCTGCCGTGGTTGTTGCCGTGGACACCGCGCCCGGGCCCGGGTTGGGAACGCAACCGGCTCAGCCTGCTCTCGCGCGGCAAGTTGCTGGACAACCTGCGCCGGAGCGTGGTGCCGATCGCTGCCCTGGCGCTGTTGGTAGCCGGTTGGCTGTACGCGCGGAACCCTGCTGCGTGGACCGCGTGGGTGCTGGCGCTGTGGTTCGCGCCGCCGCTGATAGGCATGCTGCGTGATGGCCTGAGCGTTCCGGAAGACACTCCGCTGGAAGCGCATTACATCAAGGTCGGGCGCGGTACGTTGCAGTCGTTGCTGCGCGCATCCACCCAGATTGCATGCCTGCCCTACGAAGCACTGCTGGCCAGTGACGCCGTGCTGCGCACGCTCTGGCGCATGGCCGTCACACGCCGTCACCTGCTGCAATGGAATCCCTCCAGCGAAGTCGAGCGCCGCCTTGGCAGCGACCGTGGCGCGGAATGGCGGGTGATGGCGCCGGCCTCGCTGCTGGCGCTCGCGCTGGTGGCTGTGGTGGCCGGCGTGCGTCCGCAGGCACTGCCGATCGCCCTGCCCCTGCTGTTGGCATGGACCTTTGCGCCGGCATTGATGGCGTGGCTGGGCCGCCCGCCGGCTGCAAGCGTGGCCGAGTTGTCGGTCACGCAACGGGCGTTCCTGGGCCGGCTGGCGCGGCGCACCTGGTCCTTCTTCCAGGCCTGGGTGCGCGAGCAGGACCATTGGCTGCCGCCGGACAACATCCAGGAGCATCCTGCGCTGGTGGTCGCGCGGCGGACCTCGCCGACCAACATCGGCCTGTCCCTGCTGGCGAATCTGTCTGCGTGGGATTTCGGCTATCTGCAGCAGGGCGCGGTGGCTGAACGTACCGCCCGCACGTTCGATACGCTGGACCAGCTGCCGCGCCATCGCGGCCACTTCCTGAACTGGTACGACACCGAAACCCTGGCGCCGCTACCGCCGCGCTACGTCTCCACCGTGGACAGCGGCAACCTTGCCGGCCACCTGCTTACCCTGCGCCAAGGCCTGCTCGCGCTGGTGGATGCGCCGGTGCTGGCGCCGCACACGTTCGATGGCCTGGCCGATACGCTGGGCGTGCTGGAAGAGGAGCGGCAGCGTCATCGCGCCGACGATGCGCCGCTGGTCGAGGCGCTCAATCATCTTCGCCAGCGCCTGGCGTCTACGCGTATCGACCGTCCCGTCGGGACGGCGCAGTCGCTGGCCCGTCTGCAGGAACTGGCCGGTCTGGCCGACGCCGTGCTGCTGCAATGGCCGGCACCGCCCTCGCCCGAAGACGGTGAGCTGCATTGGCCGGCGCTGTTCGCCGCCGAATGCCATGCCGCCCACGCCTCGCTTGCCGATATCCCTGCCGATGCCAGCGCGGCCGTCGATGCACCGGTGCCAAGCCTGCGTCAGTTGGCCGCCCTGCCCGGTACGGCCGGCGCGGACGCGCGCGCGCGCATCGAGCAGCTGCAGGACCTGGCGCACCGCGCCGGGCAGTTCTCGCTGATGGAATACGGGTTCCTGTTCTACCGTACCCGCAACCTGCTTTCGATCGGCTACAACGTAGACGACCACCGCCTCGACAACAGCTTCTACGACCTGCTGGCTTCCGAAGCGCGGCTGGGCGCGTTCGTTGCCATTGCGCAGGGCCAGCTGGCACAGGAAAGCTGGTTTGCGCTCGGCCGCATGCTCACCGAGGTCAACGGCACGCCGACACTGCTGTCATGGAGTGGCTCGATGTTCGAGTACCTCATGCCGCAGCTGGTGATGCCCAGCTATCCGGACACGTTGCTGGACCAGACCGCACGGCACGCGGTCGAGGCGCAGATCGTCTACGGCCGTACGTTGAACCTGCCATGGGGCGTGTCCGAGTCCGGCTACAACGCCGTCGATGCCCGCCTGAACTACCAGTACCGGGCGTTCGGCGTGCCCGGACTGGGTCTCAAGCGCGGCCTTGGGCAGGATCGGGTCATCGCGCCCTATGCCAGCATGATGGCACTGATGGTGGCGCCGGAAGCGGCCTGCCAGAACCTCCAGGCGCTGCAAGAACTGGGCTTCTGCGGGCGTTTCGGCATGTACGAGGCGATCGACTACACGCCCACCCGGGTGCCGCCGGGACAGGATCACGTCCTGTTGCGTTCGTTCATGGCCCACCATCAGGGCATGGGCCTGCTGTCGCTGGATTACCTGTTGCGCGACCAGCCGATGCAGCGCCGCTTCCTTGCCGATGTCGAGTTCCAGGCGACCTTGCTGCTGCTGCAGGAACGTATCCCGCGCGTGGGCGTGTTCCATCCCCATGAGGTCGAAGCGCTTGGCGAGCACTCGGCACTGGCCGAGCACGAGACGTCCCTGCGCGTCCTGCGCGACCCGGGTGGCCCGCGCCCGGAAGTTCAGCTGCTGTCCAACGGTCGCTACCACGGCATGCTGACCCATGCCGGCGGCGGCTACAGCCGCCACGGCGACCTGTCGCTTACCCGCTGGCGCGAGGACGGTACCACCGATGCATGGGGCACGTTCTGCTATCTGCGCGACGTGGACAGCGGCGAGTTCTGGTCTGCCGCCTACCAGCCCACCTGCGTGGCAGTGGACAATTACGAGGCGATCTTCTCTGACGCCAAGGCGGAATTCCGCGGTGTGCGCCGCGGCTGCGAGAGCCACCTGCAGGTCGCCATCTCCGCCGAGGACGACATCGAGCTCAGGCGCCTGCGCCTGACCAACCGCAGCCGTCGCCCGCGCACGGTGGAGATCACCACCTATGCCGAAGTGGTGCTGGCACCCGCCGCGGCCGACGATGCGCACCCGGCCTTCAGCAACCTCTTCGTGCAGAGCGAGATCCTGGCCGCCAAGCAGGCGGTGCTGTGCACGCGCCGGCCACGTTCGCACGACGAGGTGCCGCCGTGGATGTTCCATCTGGTGGCGGTGCACGATGCGGAGGTGGTGGCGATCTCCTATGAAACCGACCGTGCGCGCTTCCTGGGCCGTGGCAACACGCCGCGCACGCCGCAGGCATTGACCACCGATGCCGACCTGTCCGGCACCGATGGCTCGGTGCTGGACCCGATCGTGGCCATCCGCGTCCGCGTGGTGCTTGAGCCCGAGCAGACCGTACAGCTGGACATGGTGTATGGCATCGGCGCCAGTCGCGGCGGTTGCGAAGCACTGGTGGACAAATACCGTGATCGCCGCCTGGCCGACCGCGTCTTCGACCTGGCCTGGACACACAGCCAGGTGGTGCGCCGGCAGATCAACGCAAGCCAGGCCGAGGCATCGCTGTACGAGCGCCTGGCCAGCCACGTGCTGTATGCCGGTCCGCTGCTGCGCGCCGGTGCAGGCGTCCTGCAGCAGAACCAGCGAGGACAATCCGGGCTGTGGGGCCATGCCATCTCCGGTGACCTGCCCATCGTGCTGCTGAAGGTCACCGACGCGGACAACGTGGAACTGGTCCGGCAACTGGTGCAGGCGCATGCCTACTGGCGCCAGAAGGGCCTCAACACCGACCTGGTCATCTGGAACGACAGCAAGGCCGGCTATCGGCAGGAGCTGCAGGACCAGATTCTGGGGATGGTGGCCGCCAGTTCGGAGACCGGCCTGCTCGACCGCCCCGGCGGCATTTTCGTGCGGCCGGTGCAGAACATGACCCACGAGGACCGCATTCTGTTGCAGGCGGTGGCACGGGCGGTCATCAGCGATGAAGACGGTACGTTGGTCGCGCAGGTGGGGCGTCAGCCGTTGCCTCCGCGACGGATCCCGGCCCTGGTGCCGCAAGCGCTGCAGCAGGAGCTGGCCCTGTCGATGGAGGCGACGCCCGGGCTGCCCATCGTTGCCGACCTGGGCCCGGAGCCCGGACTGCCGCCGAGCGCCGAGCACGACGAAGAAGTGGACGACCCGTGGCCTTTCCTTCCCTACCGCGGCACCGGCCGATTCGACAACGGCACCGGCAGTTTCAGCGAGGACGGCCGCGAGTACGTGGTGGTGGTACGCGAAGGCGCGCCGACGCCGGCGCCATGGGCCAACGTGATCGCCAACGCCCGCCTGGGCACGGTCGTCAGCGAGAGTGCGCCGGGCTACACATGGTTCGAGAATGCACACGAATTCCGCCTGACGCCCTGGCTCAATGATCCGGTGTCGGACACTGGCGGCGAAGCCTTCTACGTGCGCGACGAGGACACCGGTCGTGTCTGGTCGCCGATGCCGCTGCCGCGCCGTGGCACGGGCGCGTACCGTACGCGCCATGGCTTCGGCTACACGGTCTACGAGCATGTTGAAGACGGCATCGCCAGCGAATTGTGGGTCTTCGTCGACGTCGCCGCGCCGCTGAAGTTCTCGGTCCTGCGGCTGCACAACCTGTCGGGCCGGCCACGGCGGTTGTCGGCCATCGGCTACGTTGAATGGGTGATGGGTGACCTGCGCGCGAAGTCGCGCATGCACGTACTCACCGAACGCGACCCGCAGAGCGGCGCGCTGCTGGCGCGCAACACCTACAGCACCGACTTCGGCGGCCGGATGGCCTTCTTCGACACCGATGCCGATGGCTGCGGCTGGACCTGTGACCGACTGGAGTTCATCGGCCGCAACGGCAGCCTGCACGCACCGGCGGCGCTGCGTCGCGAGCGCCTGGATTCACGGCTGGGTGCGGGCCTGGATCCCTGCGCGGCGATCCAGGTGCCGTTGCTGCTGGCTGCAGGCGACCGCAGCGAAACGACGTTCCGCCTTGGCGCCGGGCGCAACCGCAAGGAAACGCTGGCGTTGGCACGAAGCCGTCAGGGCGCCCATGAAGCCATCGATGCGCTGGACGCCGTGCGCATCCACTGGCGCAACGTGCTGGCCACGGTGCAGGTGCGCACGCCAGACCCGGCGCTGGACGCACTGGCCAACGGCTGGCTGGTCTACCAGACGCTGGGCTGCCGCTACCTGGCACGCAGTGGCTACTATCAATCAGGCGGTGCGTTCGGTTTCCGCGACCAGCTGCAGGATGCACTCGCCCTTGTACACGCTCGCCCGGACCTGACCCGCGAGCACCTGCTGATATGCGCTGCACACCAGTTCACCGAAGGCGACGTGATGCACTGGTGGCACCCTCCGCAAGGTCGCGGCGTGCGCACCCGCTGTTCGGACGATTACCTCTGGCTGCCGCAGGGCGCATGCCGCTACCTGGAGGTTACCGGCGACGCCAGCGTGCTGGACGAAGTGGTCGGCTACATCGAGGGGCGCGCGGTGACACCCGAAGAGGAAGGGTATTACGACATGCCCACGCCTTCGACGCAGCGCGGCACGCTGTATGCGCACTGCGTGCTCGCGCTCGAGCGCGGTTGCCGCTTGCTCGGCGAGCGCGGCCTGCCACTGATGGGCAGCGGGGATTGGAACGACGGCATGAACCGCGTCGGCGACCAGCAGCGCGGTGAAAGCGTGTGGCTCGGCTTCTTCCTGCATGACACGCTCCGCCGCTTCATCGTGCTGGCCAACGCGCATGGCGATGCACCCCGTGCAGAGTGGTGCCAACAGCAGGCCGAAAGCCTGCGCCAGAACCTGGAACAGCATGCCTGGGACGGGGCATGGTATCGCCGCGCCTGGTTCGACAACGGCGCGCCATTGGGCTCGTCACAGAACGAAGAATGCCGCATCGATTCGATTTCGCAGAGCTGGTCGGTGCTGTCAGGCGTCGCCGCGCCTGAACGTGCCTCGCAGGCGCTGGATTCGCTGTATACGCACTTGGTGCGAAAGGACGCCAAGCTGATCCAGCTGCTCGATCCGCCCTTCGACCAGACCCCGGAAGACCCCGGCTACATTCGTGGCTACGTACCGGGCGTGCGCGAGAATGGCGGCCAGTACACCCACGCGGCCGTGTGGGCGGCCATGGCATTCGCACAGCAGGGCGATGCGGTGCGTGCCTGGGAGCTGGCCCGCATGATCAACCCGCTCAGTCACACGCTGGACCCGGAGGCGATCCAGACCTACCGCGTCGAGCCCTATGTGCTGGCAGCCGACGTCTACGCCGTGCCTCCGCACGTCGGGCGAGGCGGCTGGACGTGGTACACCGGCTCGGCCGGTTGGATGTATCGCCTGCTGGTCGAATCGCTGCTGGGCATACGTCGGCAGGGCGATCGTCTTTCGTTGGCACCGTGCCTGCCCGATCACTGGCCGTCATTCGAACTGAGCTACCGCTTCGGCCGCAGCTTCTACGAGTTCGTGGTGACCCGCACTGCGCAGGACCAGCCCACGCTGCACGTGGATGGCGTGCTGCAGCCGGACCTCACCGTCCTGCTGCGCGACGACGGCCATCACTACCGCGTCGCGCTTGATCTGGGTGCGGCCCCGGGATGAACGTGCGCCCTGAAATACAGGTGCAGCTTGATGCGCTGGCAGAGATGCTGATGCACTGGTTGGCGCGGTCGCGCCATCCAGCGCAGTTCTGGCCGCAGTTTGAAACGCTGGCTGCGGAGATTCTGGACCAATGCGAGCACGCAGAAAGGGGCCAGGCGCACGCGTGCATCCAGGGCATGCTCAAAAGCCACGCGCTGGAGCTTCCATCCTGGTACGAGCGTGATGACAGCCTGCCGCCGGAAAAGTCAGGAGAGTGATGGCCAGCGCCCTGCGTTACGATGCCGGGCTAAACTGACCAGAGATACGCATGCTCGTCTCCACTCGCCTGTTGCTTGCCATCGCAGCTTCCCTGCTGCCGCTTTCCGGGGCGATCGCAGCACCGTCCACGCAGCCCGCCTCCACCGCCCCGGCCAGCAGCTGCCAGGACGACGCGTCCCGCTGCCCCGCATGGATGCCCTCACAGGCCGAGATGCGCAGCACCATCGCCGACCACTTCTGCGAGCTGGCTGACCAAGGGCGCATCCAGCCTCGGGTAAAGCCGTTGGTCCGCGTCGAATCCTCACCACTGAACTGTGGTGCGCTGGGAGAGCAGGCCGGCTCGAACTTTGTCTGCGGCGGTGAAATGCGCTTCGTCGGCAAGGGCGGCGAAATGGACACCATCACGTTCAGTCCCACGCTTCGCCGCGAGGAGGATGGGCGCATCGCGTTCTACGTGGGCAATGACGAGGAAGGTGAACAGGTGTGGCGGGTGCCCGCCCCGCGGGTCACCTCAGCGACATGCGCTGAGCGCTGAGCGCTGAGCGCTGAGCGCGGCACATCTGCGCGCGCTCCCGCTTCAGACCAGTTTGTGCGGGATTTCACGATCGAACCTGTTACGGGCGTCCATTTCCAAGTGAGCCATTGGCGCGTCCGGTTTTACTGGGCGGCAGGCTATCGTCCCCCTGCCGCATGACGGCCTCGATCCAGTCGACGTAGCGTGACACACGAACGTTGTGGACCATCTGGCCATAGAAGCCCGCTTCAAGGGCATGCCCGGGTACGGCCGTGATCCAGGACCCCAGTCCCACCAATTGCCAGGTGCCGTGGTCGTTGACCACAAGCGGACCACCGCTGTCTCCACTTCCCAGTACGCCCTCAAGCGGCAGGCCCTGCGGCGGCGGATCGAACCGGTACCAGAGATACCGCTGATTGCCGCCGGTAATCGTGTTGTGGGCCCGCCGCAGGGATGTACGGTGCGGCGCATCCGGCAACTGGCCAACCGCACCGTTGCCGGTGGCGCCCTTCCCTATCAGGACGGCGACCTGCGTGACCTCTGCTGAACCCCGATACAGCGCCACGGGCGTGGCATCGGTCACCGGCGCGGCAAGCTTGATCAGCGCGATGTCATCCGAGGCCGCCAGGAAGGCATGGATCCGGGAAGGACTTCCTGTTGCCATCGCCTCCTTTCCCAGAGCCTCGGGCATCCTCCGGTAGCCGGGATGCGGGAATACGCGTTCAACGCCATACGCGTTGCCATTGATCGCGATCGTTGCTCCCATCCCTTCCATCGGCGCTGCATGCGCTGCGGTCAGCACCCAACGCGGGGCGATGAGAACGCCGTGCCCCTCTCCCGGCATGTCCGCCAGCGCCGGGAAGTCAGATCGTTCGATGCGGTACCTGCCATCGTCGACATCATCACGGATGACGATGGCCCCGGCAGCGAACGGGAGCGCGGCAAGCAGCAGAAAGAGCCAGCGATGCATCGAAAGCATTCATCCTTGTGGTCGATCGATCCAGCCTAGCAAAACGCATCGACACTGCTGATGGACGCGCGACCAATTCCCGTGGTGACCGACGAAGGGATGGAAACCACGGCTGAAATTGGGACGCGCCGAGACGTTCAGTGTTCACCGCGCAAAGCGAGCCTGGCATTCCTGCGGATCGAACAGCCCGTACGTGCGCAGGATTTCGAGGTTGGTCCGCGCCCTTGAATCCCTCTGTTCACAGCCCCGGAGCGAAGATCGGGAACCAGGAAGGCGCCCGTCCATGAAAACGTCGCGCACTTCACCGGGTGAAGTACAGGCACCCGGCCACGGCGATCGGCATCGGGTCGGCCTCGATGCGCTGGGCCACCAGTGCCATCACTTCAATGCCATCGCCCTGGGCTTCCGGTGCTGACTGGACCACCCGCATTCCTCCGGGTTCGCCCTGCGTCCCCGGCCCATCGAGGGAAAGCGCTTTGGTGAGGTCTGCAGCAAGGGCTGCATCGAAGACAGCCACCACGGAACTGCGCGACAGTATCAGCAGCGTGGACGGATGACCGAAGACCAGAGCCGGTGCTGGAAGCTTCATTTCCGCGACAACGCCGGGCATGTCGCCCAGTGCGTTGCTGTAACCCCCACCCTTGCCGGCGATCGGCTGCCAGCCACCCGATGGCTTCCCGCGGGTTGCGATGTCACGCAATTGATGGGCCAACGCCCGGAATGCGGTGCGATCCGCCTTGCAGGACACAAGTGCCAGCGCCTGATCGATTTCATCCTGCCTGGGAACGGTGCTGCGGATCGATTCTGCTGCCGGGGCGTTCGGCGCAATGACAAGCCCCAAGCCTGCGAGCAGTAGAATCCTGTTCAACGTACGGGTGATCAATGCGCAATGCTCCTGCCTGGGGTGCCAACACTGTTCGGCACCACACCGGACAGCTGGGAAACACCCTCTCTATCGGGAAACATCATTACCAGCGAGAGCTTCCCGCGCGGCGATTTTTTCGACCAGCGCATCGATCGCAGCCTCCATGGCGCGCGCCGTCTGGTCGCCGCTCTGGTTGGTGATGATGAAGATGCCAAGATCGTACTTGGGCACGATGTAGATGTAGCACTGCGACCGCGGTACGCCACCATGATGCGCATGGTAGACGCCCTTCAACTGGTCACCGGAAACGATGTTCCAGAAGTAGCCGATGCTGAACTCCGAATCGAACGTGACCAGAGGGCGATGCGACTCCTTTACCACCGGCCCGTTGGCCAGCTGGAACCTGAGGTACTTCACCATTTCCGGGACAGTTGCCTTCACGTTCCCGGAGGCGCCCCACGGCAACTGTGGCATCGGCGTGGTCGGTATCGGGTTGTCGCTGTGATAGCCGACCGCAAGCCGGGGCGCTTCGCTGTCGCTGAGTCTGATTCTGAGACCCGTCATCGCCGCGGAATCGCCAAGGAATCCGCGTAAAAGCAACTCGTAGTCGCTGTTGTAGACGGTTTCCAGGATATGTGCTGTCAGTTCCGTTCCGGCACTGGAGTAGGCGTAGTCCTTGCCGGATGCCCGGTCAATCTCGACGGCGTGCAGATCCTTGAAGAAGTCAGCCTTGCCGTAGTGCGCATAGAGGGTGTTGAGTTCGCTGGGCGTACGATGATCGGTGAAGTCCTCCAACACCGTGTTCGCGCGTTCCGGCAGCATGTTCGGCAGGCCGCTGGTGTGCGACAGCAGATGGCGGATGCGGATGGGCTCGCCCTTGTACTGCAGGTTCGGATAGTCCCCCTGCAGGTACTGCCGGACGTCGTCGTCCAGACTGACCTTGTGTTCCAGAACGGCATTGGCCATCAGGGTGCCGGCCAGGGTCTTGCTCAACGAACCGATCTCGTAGAGGGTCGCATCGGTTGGAGGGCCAGGCTTGCCGGTTTCCATGTCGCCGCGATGGCGGACGAATTCCTCGCCCCGGTACACGACGCCGATCGAGGTCGAATGAAGTAGCGGCCGCTGGATCAGCGTCGCGGCAACTTCGTCGATCTCCGCCCCGAGATCCTTCGTTGCGGCCTTCTCGCTGGCGCAGCCTGCCGTCAACAACGCCGCGGATACGACCAAGCTGCCGAGCCATCGCCTGTTTCGAACAGTCATCGGATTCGCATGCATGCGTAGGCGCTTGAAGGGAGGTGGGAAAAGGGCTCTTAAGATACCCGATGGCAGGGGCTCGATTGCCGATGGATGCCGAGCCTCGCCCCGGGTCGAGCTCCCCTGGCCGGTGCACGCCCGTCGCTGAACGCTGCCAGCATCTCCACGCAATCTCCATCGCTCCTCCATGCTCCCTCCAAAGGACTGCAGATACTGGCAGCGATCAGGGGAAATGCCTCCATCGATCCCCTGCCCCATCCTCGATCTGCCCAGGTCCCCATGAAGCCCCCACACGATCCGGCCGTCGCAGCCGGCAGCATCGGCCAGCAGAATGCGGCCGCCACCCTGAAAGCCATCCTGCGCACCTACCCCTGGCAGCTCACTGGCACCTTTTCGCTGGTGGCGCTGGAGAATGCGCTGCTACTGGCCTATCCGCTGTTCGCCGGCTTCGCGGTGGACGCGATCATCCGTGGCAATGTCGGCCATGCCATTTCCTACGCCGGCGTGGTGCTGCTGTTCTGGCTGGTAGGCGCCGCCCGCCGTGCGGTCGATACACGCACCTTCACCCGTATCTACGCCGATCTGGCGGTAAACGTGGTGCAGGCGCAGCGGCGCCTGGGCCAGGCTACCTCCACCTCGGCGGCGCGGGTGGTACTGGCCCGCGAGTTCGTCGACTTCTTCGAGAAGCACGTGCCGATCATCGCCACTGCGCTCGTTTCCATGTTCGGCGCGGCGGCGATGCTGCTGGCAATCGAACCCCTGGTGGGGGCCGCCAGCCTCATCGCCCTGCTCGGTGCGCTGGTGTTGCTGCCCTCGTTCGCTCGCCGCAACGAGCAGTTGCACGGCCGCCTGAACAACCGGCTGGAGCATGAAATCCGGCTGGTCGACCGGGTCGGCCCGTCGGTACTGCGCCGCCACTACCGCACCCTGTCGCGACTGCGCATCCTGCTCTCCGATCGCGAGGCTGGTGCCTTCGTGGTGGTCGGTGCGGCTGCTGCGGTGCTGTTTGCCTTGACCATCGGCCGCCTCGCCACGACCGATGGCGTGACCCCTGGCCACGTCTATGCGGTGATGACCTACCTGTGGACCTTTGTCGGCAGCCTGGACGATGCACCGTCGATGGTCGACCAGCTGGCAAGGCTGAAGGACATCGGCCGCCGGGTGAGCCCGGGAATGGAGGATGCGGAGAACAACGTCCACCCCGGGCCATGAGCCACCGCCGGCTGTCTAGGCGATTGTCTCCATTGCTGCGGGCAGAGCGACAACCGAGCCGCCCAGCACTTGCCAGACACCGGCCGTCTTGCCCCAGAAGCGGCAGTACCTGAAGCGGCCAGAGAAGGCTGCGCCATCGAAGGTTCCGGCCAGGGCCGCAGTGGTGAGTGCAACAGCGGTTTGATCATGCAGGGCAATCTCCACCGATTGCCATTCGGCCATGCTCAGCTTCTGGCGCCCTGAACGATGCAGGGCCAGATCATCCTGCTTGCCAAACACTTCGCCCGAAGGCCCCACAAAGATCAGGGCGTCTGCAATCAGGCCATCCAGCGCGGCCACGTCGCTGGTGAGCATCGCGATGCGCAGCGCTTCTTCGAGCTGCCGTATTTCAGTGTCCATGCCGGCTCCATGGTAGTTGGGCGATTGCTGCGTCAGTGACAACCTGCCATCACTGCCGATGGGCTTCGGGCGCCAGGGTATGGATCACCCTGCCCTGCGCGTCCAGGAACTCGATGGCCCCGTAGCCTTCCGGCGTTACGGTCAGGCGCAGCCTGGCGCGGTCCTGTTGATCGTTCAGCGCGATGGCGGGGGTGCCATCGGCTGCCACCGCCATCTCGATGCGTGTTGGCGTCTGCACCCCCGGAATCAGGCGATTGTCCAGCCGCGGCTCGCGAATCAGCGGCGGCGCCTGGTTGATCGAGAACCGCACGTCGCCGTCGGGCGACACGCGCCAGCCAATTGCATCCATGGCCGGGTGGTCAAGCGCCAGTACGGCCATGCCGCCCTCGACGTCTGCGGTTCCGAAGCCACCGCGCTCGCTGCCCTTGTGGTCGTACAGCACCATGCCCGCCACATTGAAGGCTCGCTTGTACTGGATGCCATCGATGATGGGCGGTGGCGTCTGGCCCGAGAGCGTCATCCGGATCACCCCGTTCTCGTCGACGATATCGATCCGCCGCGCCGTGATGCGTTCTTTGTCGGGAGCATCCACGCGGGTCTGCGGCGAGGTGCTGACGATCACCTTCTGCAGCTGCTCGACCGAGGGGCGTTTGGGGCTGGTGGTTTCCGCCGCCAGGGCGGCCATGGAAAAAGAAGAAAACGCGATGGCGGTTGCAATGCAGTGTGCTCGATTCATGGGTTCTCCCAGGGCCAGGAATGATTCACGCGCGGATACGGGACTACGCCGGCCATGTCAGCCACGCGCCCGGCTCGACGACCTGCACGGCCACGGCACGGTCACCGGCTGCCTTGCGAAGCCGCCCGAGCGGGTCGTCCACTTCCGCATAGTTGACCATTCCGCTGATGCCATAGTGAATGGGCACCAGCGTGCGTGCGCCGAGGATTGCCGCCGCTGCCACCGCTTGCTCCGGCGTCAGTACGCCAGGCTGGCCACTTACGGGCTCGCGCCAGCCGAACGTGGCGCCATTGATGGGGAGGAAGGCCGCATCGAACGGTCCGAACTGGCGCCCGATACGCCACCAATGGCCGTGCCATTGGGTGTCGCCGCCATGGAAGATGCGTCGGCCGCCCGCTGCTACCACCCAGGAAACCTGCGTATCGCCGTAGCCGTCCGATGCCGGTACCGGCGTTGCAGTGAAGTCGCCCAGCAATTGGGGCTCCCACAGCGCGCTCGGCCGTGCACGTGCGGCTGCGGGTAGCGGCATGGGCTGCAGGCCGGCTGGATATGCGAGTGTTCCCCCTTTGCTGAGCGCCGCCGCAACCGCATCGGCATCGAAGTGATCGGAGTGGGTGTGGGTGACCAGCACGTGGCTTTCGCCCAACACATCGTTCACCGGCACCAGCCGGTCCGGCAATGCCTTGCCCCACGTTGCGGGATTCACCAGCGGATCAATCAGCAGCGTGCTCTCCGGTAGCTGTAGCCGCACCCCGGCCCACGCCAATCGCTGGGCGCGCAGGCTGCGCATCTCCGCCGGTGGCGCAGCGGAACCAGCAGGGACCAGCGCAGCAGCGGCCACACCGGCGCAACGGGCAAGGAAGCGTCTGCGACTGCCCAGCGCCGGTGCGTTGATGGCATCGTGTTTCATGCGGCCTGCTCCCTTGCTGCCAGCGCAGCATCCAGGGAGAAGATCGACTGCGCGACGATCGCCGTGAGATTGTGTCCATGCCATTCTCGTTCGAATGCCGTCGGCGTTACCCCCGACGCGATGCAATCCTCCAGTCTGATGGCTGCCATCAGCGCCGTGGTCTCCGTCGGCGCAGTTCGCAGCCGGATATCCACGACGATCTCCTGCATCCGCTGCAGGTAGTGGAGTGCATTGCCCAGCACCACCGCATCGAAGACCCCGATATGCCCGCCGACCACCCTGCTGCGCCCGAACTGCTGGATACGGCCGATGGCGGCGCGCTGCAGCGCCGGGTCCGACCGGGAGAGATAGACGATGTTGCCGACGATGTTGTCGCCCACGCAGACCAGATCGGCGCTCGGCACATCCACGCTCATGTGGTCCATCGTCTTGCCGGGGTTGTACAGGAAGCGCAGCTGGTGGCGCCCCCAGCGCATGGCGAGATTGTCGAACACGATATCGGGATCGCGGTAGCGTGATGCCACCGGTTGGTTCTGCGAAAGAAAGGCATGCCGGTGATGGCGGTGCGCCAGGGTCAGCGCCTCCGGAAACAGCGTCATGCCACAGATGTGGTCGCTCATGAAATGGGTGGCGGCAACCAGTCGTACCCTCTTGCCCATCTGCCCGTGCAGTACGTCCCGCAACCAGGCGGCATCCTCCTCGCTGCCCAACGCGTCCACCAGCAGCACCTGGTCTCCGTTGACGAAGGCGGTAGCGACCGATTCAACCTGGTCACCGACGAACATCAGCACATCTGGGGCAAGCTCCTGAATTCGCACGGCGGGCTTTCCGGGTGGGAGGATCGGCATCATCACCAACTCATGCGGCACCCGGCAAACGAGTAGTTCTACGCTTCGCGTTAGAAAAATTCATGCGCTACGATGACAGGGCCCCTGCTTTGGATGGTGCCCGTGAAAGCCCGCCCCACTGCCCCACTGAATGCGCTGCGCACGTTCGAAGCGGCTGCCCGCCACCTCAGCTTCAATCAGGCGGCGCGCGAACTGTTCGTCACCCCGGCTGCGGTCAGCCATCAGGTCAAACACCTCGAGGCCTATCTGGGCGTAAGCCTGTTCCAGCGCAATCACCGCGCCGTGGCGCTCACATCAGACGGCGCGGCGCTGGCAACAACGGTCGGCGATCTACTTGGGCAGCTGGACCTGGCGTTGGAGCGCGCCAGGACGCGCGCACCACACGAGCTGCGGGTGACAACCATGGAGTCGTTCGCCGCGAAATGGCTGGCCCCAAGGCTGCACCGCTTTCACCATGCGCACCCCAATGTCCGGGTGCGCATCGACACCGGCAATGAACACGCCGACTTTCTGCGCGGAGGATTCGATGTCGGCATCCGCTACGGTGCAGGCAACTACACCGGCGTGCGTGCTGAGCTGCTGTTGAAGGCGCCGGTATTCCCTGTGTGCTCGCCCGCGCTGCTGGCCGGCACTGCTGGCCGGCTGCAGCGGTCTGATGATCTGCGCCACTGCACGTTGTTGCACGATGAAAGTGCCACGGACCGCCCCGGCGTGCCGGCGTGGTCACACTGGCTGGAGGCCGCCGGCGCCATCAACGTCAATGCCAGCGCCGGGCCGGTCTTCCCCAGCATCTATCTTGCGCAGGAAGCGGCGGTGGCCGGCCATGGCGTGGCGCTCGGCGTGGCGCCGCTGGTGGAAGACGATCTCCGCCAAGGCAGGCTGGTGAAACCCTTCAGCCTGGAGCTGGAGAACCGTTACGCATTCTGGTTGATCCGTCGCGAGAGGGCTCAGGACCGCCCCGATGTGCAGGCGTTCTGCCAATGGCTGGGTGAGGAGTGCAGTGATCGGCCATGACAGGCCCATGCGTGTCATGACGGTTCATCGGCAACAGGTCAGCCGGTCGTGTGCGCATCGCCTGCACGCATCCGGTAGTGCTCCACCCACTCGATGGTTGGTGCGATACCGCCGAAGGGAAACAGATGCGGGCTGACCTGCCCATGGGCTTCGGTCAAGCCCTCTGCCAGGCGGTCCACGAACACATCCGGCCCGGCCCTTCCCAGCAGGCGGCCGATGGAGATGCCGTAGCGGGACAGCATCGAGGTGCTTGCAGCGACGCCGCACATGGCCGCATAGCGTACAAGCCGCGCGATGCTGGCCGGCCCGGGAACGCCCACCAGCACCGGATGGGTGATGCCACGGGCGCGCAGCTCATTCAACCAGGCCAGAACGATATCGGCGTCGAATGCGAACTGGGTGATGACCAGCGGTGCCATGCCTCGCTCTTCGATACGCTGGCACTTGTTTTCAAGCACGCGCCACCTCTCGGCGCTGGTCATCACCGGATGGCCTTGCGGATGCCCGCCCACCCCTACGACCTTGATGCCGGCGCGCTCGAGAATGCCGCTCTCGATGATCGATGTGCTGTCGGCGAACGGCCCGGCAGGCGTGGCAAGATCGCCTGCGATCACGAAACAGCGGTCAATGCCAGCGTCGATGACGGCACGCTCGACGAAGTGCTCCAGCGCCGCCCGCGAGCCGATGCGGCGTGCGGAAAGGTGCGGCATCGGCTCCAACCCCAGTTCGCGCACCCTGCGTGCCGCGGCCAGTCGCGCAGCATCGTCCTCGCTCGGCAGGTAGGGAATGGAGATCGTCGTCCCCCGTGCAATGCGGGCGGCTTCGGCGCGCAGCGCAGGCATGGCCTTGGCACTGACTTCCAATGAAAAGGCGTTGACGAAGGTCTGCGCCAGTGGCTCCATGCGGCCAACGCCTGCTGACATCAGCCGGCACCACGCAGGTTGCCGGCGCTTGTGGAGCTGTTCCGTGCCAGTTCGACAAACGCCTGCAGGTAATCGATACCGGTATCGGCCTCACGCGCGCCCAGGTAGATCTGCTTGGGAATGCCTTTCGCACCCAGACGCACCGGTACCACGTCCATGCGGGCTGCATATTCCTCCACCAGCCAACGTGGCATGGCGGCGACGCCGCGACCGCTGGCCACCATCTGCATCATGATGTCGGTGGTTTCGATGGCCTTGTGGCGCCGGGGCGTGACCCCGGCAGGCAGCAGGAACTGGTTGTAGATATCCAGCCGCTCGAACGGCACCGGATAGCTGATGAGTACTTCCTGGCTGAGCTGGCGGGGCTTGACGTGCTCGACCGACGCCAGCGCGTGGCCCTTGGCCACCACCAGCACCTGCTCGTAATCGAAGACGGGGACGAACTTCAGGCCCGGCTTCAACAGCGGGTCGGGCGTGACCAGCAGGTCGATCTCATAGCCGAACAGGGCGCCGATGCCGCCGAACTGGAACTTCTGCTTGACGTCCACATCGACGTCGGGCCAGCTGGCCAGATAGGGCGAGACGATCTTCAGCAGCCACTGGTAGCAGGGGTGGCATTCCATGCCGATGCGCAGCGCGCCACGCTCGCCCTGCGCGAACTGGCCCAGCCGTTCCTCGGCCAGGTCCAGCTGCGGCAGCACCCGGTTGGCCACCGCCAGCAGGTACTGGCCCGCCTGGGTCAGGCGCAGGCTGCGGCCTTCGCGCAACCAGACGTTGGTGCCCAACTGCTGCTCCAGCTTCTTCATGCTGTGGCTCAGGGCTGACTGGGTCAGGTTCAGCACGCCGGCGGCGGCGGTCAGCGAGCCTTGCTGTTCGACCTGCTGCACGATGCTGAGATGGATCCGCTCCAACATGACGATGAATCTCACTCATGGATTGGTGAAGTAATACCATTTTACGTCATGGGAAGGGCTGGCTAGCATCGGCTCATGCCTTCGGATCCCTGCCAGCGCGGCTACCCAGCCGGCACGCAGGACTGCGCCCCTGCAGGTCACCCCGAAGCAGCCCCTCCCCTGCTGAAGCGAAGAGATGACCCGCCCCCTCCGTATCGTCGCCGTTTCCGGCGGGCTGCAGCGCCCCTCAAGGGCCGCGACCCTGGCCGAGCACCTGCTGGACCTGATCGGCGAAGGCGTCCCCTGCGATCAGCACCTGATTGAACTGGGTGAACTGGCGCCACAACTGGCCGGTGCGCTCCGGCGCTCGCAGTTGCCCGAAACCGTGGAGCGGCAGTTGGCCGCTGTCGAGCGGGCCGATGTGCTGGTGGTGGTTACGCCGGTCTACCGCGGTTCGTACACCGGCCTGTTCAAGCACTTCTTCGATTTCATCGACCAGGACGCGCTGGTCGATACCCCGATCCTGCTGGCCGCCACTGGCGGCAGCGAACGCCACGCGCTGGTGATCGACCACCAGCTGCGACCGCTTTTCAGCTTCTTCCAGGCGCGAACCCTGCCCTTGGGTGTCTACGCAACCGACAAGGATTTCGCAGACGGCTGCGTGCAGAACGAGGCCCTGATGCAGCGGGCGCGGCTGGCGGTGCAGCGAGCGATGCCCCTGCTTGCCCTCTCCCATCGTGCAGCACCTGCCGTTACCGAGGCCGCTGCAGTCCTCTGAATGCCGAATGCCAGCGACCTGCATTCGGATGTCACCCCCGCAACCCGGAACGCCGCCCATGACGACCGAGAACTTCACCTTCAGCATCACCCGTATTCCTTTCAACGAGGACTACCAGCCCGCTGAAGGCACGCGAATCACCACCAACTTCGCCAACCTGGCCCGCGGCGAATCCCGCCAGGAAAACCTGCGCAACACGCTCGGCATGATCAACAACCGCTTCAACGATCTGGCGCACTGGGACAACCCCAGCGCGGATCGCTACGCGGTCGAGCTGGACATCATCTCGGTGGAGATGCACATCGATGGCAGCGACGGCAGCGATACGTTCCCGTTGATCGAGGTACTGCGGCCGACCATCGTCGACACGCGTACCGGCGTGCGCACGGAAGGCATCGTCGGCAACAATTTCTCCTCCTACGTCCGCGACTACGATTTCAGCGTCGTGCTGCCCGCCAGCAACGAAGGCAAGGCCACCTTCGGCATTCCCGAAGACTTCGGCGATCTTCATGGCAAGCTGTTCAAGCACTTCCTGGCGTCCGACGCCTACCGTGCGCACTTCAGCAAGCCGCCGGTGATCTGCATCAGCGTGTCCAGCAGCAAGACCTACCATCGCACCGAGAACCACCATCCCATCCTGGGCGTCGAGTATCGGCAAGGCGAGTTCTCCCCCACCGACCAGTACTTCGACAAGATGGGGCTGCAGGTGCGCTACTTCATGCCGCCAGGCAGCGTTGCGCCACTGGCGTTCTACTTCCAGGGTGACCTGCTGGGCGACTACTCGAACCTGGAACTGATCGGCACCATCAGCACGATGGAGGCCTTCCAGAAGATCTACCGCCCCGAGATCTACAACGCCAATTCCGTAGCGGGCAAGGTCTACCAGCCCAGCCTGAAGCACCAGGACTATTCGTCCACCCGCATCGTCTACGACCGCGAAGAACGCAGCCAGCTGGCGGTCAAGCAAGGCCGGTTCACCGAAGAACACTTCATCAAGCCGTACCGCGCCGTGCTTGAGCAGTGGGCCGCCCGCTGATCCACCGCTTTTCCATTCGCCCCTCAGGACACAAGACGCAATGTCGACGAAGAAACTGCTCCCCACCTCCACCGCAGGCAGCCTGCCCAAGCCCTCCTGGCTGGCCGAGCCCGAAAAGCTCTGGTCGCCCTGGAAGCTGCAGGATGACGGCCTGATTGAAGGCAAGCAGGATGCCCTGCGCCTGTCCCTGCAGGAACAGCAGCACGCCGGCATCGACATCGTCAGTGACGGCGAACAGACACGGCAGCATTTCGTCACCACCTTCATCGATCACCTCAGTGGCGTCGATTTCGAGAAGCGTGAAACCGTCCGCATCCGCGACCGCTACGACGCCAGTGTGCCCACCGTGGTGAGCGCTGTCAGCCGCCCGAAGCCGGTGTTTGTGGAAGATGCGAAATTCCTGCGCAGGCAGACTACGCAGCCGATCAAATGGGCGCTGCCGGGCCCGATGACCATGATCGACACCCTGTATGACGCGCACTACAAGAGCCGCGAAAAGCTGGCCTGGGAGTTCGCCGGGATCCTCAACCAGGAAGCCAGGGAACTGGAGGCGGCCGGCGTCGACATCATCCAGTTCGACGAGCCTGCCTTCAACGTGTTCTTCGACGAAGTGAACGATTGGGGTGTCGCTGCACTGGAGCGCGCTGTCGAAGGGCTCAAGTGCGAAACCGCGGTCCATATCTGCTACGGCTACGGCATCAAGGCCAACACCGACTGGAAGCAGACGCTGGGTTCGGAATGGCGCCAGTATGAAGAATCGTTCCCGAAGCTGCAGACGTCCAGCATCGACATCATCTCGCTGGAATGCCACAACTCGCACGTGCCGATTGACCTGATCGAGCTGGTGCGCGGCAAGAAGGTAATGGTTGGTGCCATCGATGTGGCGTCCAGCACGGTCGAAACGCCGGAAGAAGTGGCCAACACGCTGCGCAAGGCCCTGCAGTTCGTGGATGCTGACAAGCTCTACCCCAGCACCAACTGCGGCATGGCGCCGCTGTCGCGTGACGTGGCACGAGGCAAGCTGCGCGCGCTCAGCGCAGGTGCACAGATCATCCGCGACGAGCTTCTGGCCCGGGGTTGAGCACGAGTGCGCATGCGGGCGGACACGCTTGGATGGATGAGGCAAAGGCCGCGCGCCAGTGCGGGAGCCCACCGCTCCCACACTGGCGCCGCCTCCCCTACTCCTGTGCCCGAAACTCAGCGCTGCTGATCCTTCAGGAACAGCCAGGTAATCAACGTGGCATCGGGCCCCTTGGGATCGGTGAACGGCAAACCGGACTGGCTGCCGCTCCAGGCATGCCCCATCCCCTGCACCACGTAATGCTGCACCAGCGTCCTGCCGCCATAGGTGTAAGAGTCAACCGTGTAGGCACGCCCACCCGGCACCTGGCCGTGGAAGGTGCTGGTCGGCACGTACTTCACCGAGTCGTTGTCCACGCCATCGTCAGCCAGGTCGTTGGTCTGCAGGAACTGGCGCACGGCCTGCTGCCCGTTGATCGGGTTCACCGTGGCGTCTGCGGTGCCATGGAAGACCAGCACCGGGATCGGTCGCGGCGACGGCGAGCCCGAGCACTGCCAGGCCAGCCGCCCGTTGCTGTCCGGTGAGTAGATGCTGCCGGCCAACAGCGCATAGGCGCTGCCGGAAATCGTGGTCGCGCCCTTGTACATGCCGCCGGAGTGGATCGCGCCCGCCGCGAACACATCCGAATAACAGGCCAGCATGATCGAAGTCATCGCCCCGCCGGCGGAAATGCCGGTGACGTACACCCGGTGCGGATCGATGCTGTAGCCCGCTTTCACCTTGTCCACGATGCCGGCCAGGATGGAGGCTTCGCCACTGTCGCGCGCCTGGTTGATCGGCAGCTGCCAGTTCCAGCAGCGCGCGGGGTTGGAGGTTACGTTCTGCCGCGGGTAGACCACGATGAAGCCTTCGGTGTCGGCCACCTCGTTGAAGCCGGAGGCCTCGCCCATCAGGTTCGGCCCGGTCACGCAGCCGTGCAGCACCAGCAACAGGGGCAGTGGCCGCGTTTCGTCGTAGCCGGCCGGCACCCACACCTGGTACTCGCGGGCGCCGAACAGATTGCCGTACAGGCCAACGTCCCAATGTCCGGGTGGGTCTGCCGCAGAGGCGGCGCCCGTGGTGGCCAGCCAGGTGCACAGCAGCAGCATCAGCGCCTTGATTGAATCGATTCCAGATTTCATGACCAGATCCTCATGCGTGAGTCGTGGATGAAGTGGTACCGGAAATCCTCGTGGACCGACCTTCCAGAGGGTGCTGCGACGCCGCTGTCAAACCCAGCCGGTGGCGTAGTAGATGCCGATCACCACGAACACCGCGAGGGTCTTGATGATGGTCACTGCGAAAATGTCCTTGTAGGCCTGCCGATGGGTCAGCCCGGTGACCATCAGCAGGGTGATGACCGCACCGTTGTGCGGCAGGCTGTCCATGCCGCCCGATGCCATCGCGGCGACACGATGCAGCACCTCCATCGGGATGCCGGCAGCCTGTGCGTTGGCGATGAAGGTCTCCGACATTGCCGCCAGGGCGATGCTCATGCCGCCCGATGCAGAGCCGGTGACACCGGCCAGACCGGTTACGGTGACCGCTTCATGCAGCAGGGGGTCCTTGATCGCCCCCAGCGCGTTGGCCACCACCATGAAGCCGGGCAACGCGGCGATGACCGCGCCGAAGCCATATTCCGAGGCGGTGTTCATGGCTGCCAGCACGGCACCACCGATCGCCGCCTTGGTGCCTTCGGCAAACTGGGTGACCACCGGGCGCCAGGCCAGCGCCAGCACCGACAGGATGCCAACCAGCAGCGCCCCCAGTACGGCCCAGATTGCGGTGATCTTCGCCACGCCCTGCACCACCGGCGCGGCGCTGCCCATGATCGACGGCACGAAGCTGTGCTCCGCACCGTACCAGTGCGGTATGCCCAGGGTGAACAGCTTGTTGGACACAAACACCAGCAGCAGCGGCAGCACGGCAATGCCCGCGTGGGCCAGATGGGTGCCTGCGAACGGTGCCGGCTCGTTCACCAGGGTGGCCGGGTCTCCGTAGCCCTCGCCACTGCGCGCCGCCGCGCGACGGCGCCACTCCAGGTAGGCCATGCCCACCGCAAGCACGAACACACTGCCCAGCGTACCCAGCACCGGAGCCGCCCAGGTATCGGTGCCGAAGAACGTGGTCGGGATGATGTTCTGGATCTGCGGCGTGCCCGGCAATGCGTCCATGGTGAAGCTGAAGCCGCCCACCCCCAGCGTGGCCGGAATCAGGCGCTTGGGGATGTTGCTCTGGCGGAACATCTCGGCCGCGAACGGATAGACCGCGAACACCACCACGAACAATGACACGCCGCCGTAGGTGAGCAGGCCCGACACCAGCACGATCGACAGCATCGCCCGCTGCGGTCCGAACAAGCGGATCGCCGCACCCACGATCGAGCGGGAGAAGCCGGACAGTTCGATCAGCTTGCCGAACACCGCGCCCAGCAGGAACACCGGAAAGTAGAGCTTGAGGAAGCCAACCATCTTGTCCATGAACAAGCCGGTGAACATCGGTGCCACCAGCGAGGGATCGGTGAGCAGCACTGCGCCAAGCGCGGCGATGGGCGCGAACAGGATCACGCTGTAACCGCGGTAGGCCACCAGGATGAGGAAGGCCAGCGCTGCAAGTACGATCAGTAACGACATACGGCGCTTCCGGGTGGGGACGCGCCCAGTATCCGGATCTGGCGACCGCTGCCGACTGGACCTAGGTCCACTCGCCGGTGCGCAACCGCGCCGCTAGCCTAGCGTCCATGGGTGGCAATGGGCCATTCGCCGCGTACATGCCTTGGGGGAGGACCGAATGAAACGGAATTGCTTGAGCCTGATGATCGGCACGCTGCTGGCCACCGGGCCGGTTTTGGCGCAGGACGCGCCGGCAGCCGGCCGCACCGCTTCGGCCACCAACCTGGACAGCATCACGGTGACCGCACGCAAGCGCGAGGAGACCCTGCAGGAGGTGCCGGTTGCCGTCACCGCCTTTACGTCCGAAGCCCTGGACAAGATGAACGTCCAGGACATCAGCGACCTTGATGGACAGGTCCCCAACCTGACCATCTACGCGGCGCGCGGCGCCAGCAGCACGGTCACCGCCTACATCCGCGGCATCGGCCAGTCCGACCCCACCTGGGGCGCTGACCCGGGCGTGGGCATCTACCTGGACGACGTCTACATCGCCCGTCCGCAGGGTGCGTTGCTGGACGTGTTCGACGTCTCGCGCATCGAGGTGCTGCGCGGTCCGCAGGGCACGCTGTACGGCAAGAACACCATTGGCGGTGCCATCAAGTACATCTCGCGCGGCCTGCCCACCCAGACCGAAGGCTTCGCCCAGATCACCGTCGGCAACTACAGCCAGTTGGACGCCAAGGCGGCGATCGGCGGCCCGATCGGCGGGGCCGACAGCGGCCTGCGCGCGCGCGTGGCGGTGGCCAGCATGAATCGTGACGGCTTCGGCGAGAACACCTTCACCGACCAGCCGGTCAGTGACAAGCAGATCAATGCGGCACGCTTCAACCTGGGTGCGTATGCGGGCGACGACTTCGACGTGCAGTTCGCCCTGGACTGGATCGATGACCAGTCCGGCATGCGTGGCTCGAAGATGCTGGCACCCAACCCGTTCGTGCGCGCCTACCCGCCGATGGATGACCGCTACGACATCCGCTCGGGCATGCGCAACCTCAACAGCGTGGAGACCAAGGGCGCCTCGGCCACGGTGAACTGGCGGCCCAGCGAAGACGTTGCATTGAAGTACGTGGCGGCCAAGCGCAAGTCGGACAGCGACGCGAACATCGACTTCGACAGCACGCCGGTCAAGCTGGCCGATGTGGGTGGCACTTACCATGACGACCAGGTCAGCAACGAGGTGCAGCTGAACTACGATGCCGGCGGCCGCGTGCGCGGCGTGGTGGGCCTGTACCAGTTCAGTGGCGAGGCCGGTGGACAGATCCGCAACAACTTCTTCAACCTGCAGTTCGGCGACACCCGTGGCAAGGTGCTCACCGACAGCATCGCGCTGTATGCCGATTGGACGTTCGACCTGACCAGCAAGCTGAAGCTGGACGTCGGCGCCCGCTACACCGACGAGGACAAGCGCGCGATCGTGCTCAACCGCTTCTACTCCGATGCGACGTTCACCCGTCCGATTGCGGTCGCCGCCGATTTCGACAAGAAGACCAATTTCAAGAACGTCTCGCCCAAGGTGTCGCTGGACTACCAGATCACCCCGGACATCATGGTCTACGGCCTGGCCACGCGTGGCTTCAAGTCCGGCGGCTACAACATCCGCGCCAATGCCGTTGCCGTGCCACGCTCGGCCGAGCCGTTCGATGACGAGACGGTCGACAGCTTCGAGATCGGCAGCAAGATGGCCTTCCTCGACCAGCGCCTGTTCCTGAACCTGTCGGCGTTCCACAACAAGTACAAGGACATCCAGCTGTCGGTGTTCACCGGCATCGATACCAATGGCGACGGCGTCGACGATGCCTTCTTCGGCGACTTCACCAATGCCGGCGCCGGCACCATCAACGGCCTGGAAATCGAGTACCAGTACCTGCCCAGCCAGCACTGGCTGATCTCCGGCAACCTGGCTTGGCTGGATGCCAAGTATGACGAGTACTTGGACCGCGGCGTCAATGTGGCCAAGCAGATGAAGTTCACCAACGCACCGGACTTCTCGGGCGCGTTGAACGTGGAGTACCGCACCGACCTGGCCAATGGCAGCAACCTGTCCGCACGGGTGAGCTACAGCTACCAGAGTGAAGTGTGGCCGACCACCGATCTGAGCCCGGTGATCCGCCAGGACGGCTACGGGCTGGTCAATGCCGGCGTGACCTGGAAGCTTGACGATGCCTGGACCTTCTCGCTGCAGGGTACCAACCTGGCCGACAAGGAGTACCGCACCACCGGTTACAACATTCCGGCGGTCGGCACGCTGATTGGTTTCTATGGGCCGCCGCGCCAATATAGCCTCAGCGTCCGTTACGATTTCTAGGAAGCTTCTGCATGACACCGTCTTACGATGATCTGTACTGGAAAAGTGACGATAGCCTGCGCCTGCATGCGCGTGACCATGCTCCTGCAGGCGCGCAGCCGGCGCGCGGCACCGTGGTCTGCATCCCCGGCCTGACCCGCAATGGCGCCGACTTCGATGCGCTGGCCGCATCGCTGACTGCTGCGGGTTGGCGGGTGATCGCGGTTGACCTGCGAGGACGCGCAGGTTCGGAACGCGCATCGGACCCGTCCAGCTACAACCCGCGCACCTATGCCGACGACATGGTGGCGCTGCTGCGGTCACAGAACATCGACAAGGCGGTTTTCGTCGGCACCTCGCTGGGGGTGCTGGTCACCATCACCCTGGCCTCGCGTGCGCCCGGGCTGATCGCCGCGGCAGTTCTGAACGATGCCGGCCCCAAGGTGCCGCGCGAAGCGCTGGCGCGGATCGGCAAGTACGCCGGCAAGCCCGTGCCACCGATGGACCTGGCACAGGCCACGACCTATGTGGAATCCATCGGCAAGGCCGCGTTTCCGCGCTTCACCAGCGACGACTGGCGTGCGATGGCCGTACGCACGTTCCGCCAGCGCAGCGATGGCCTGCTGGAACTGGACTACGACCCGGCGGTGATCCGTACCACGCGGCCGTGGGTGCTGTGGCTGCTGCGCCCGGTGCTGTGGCGCGCGGTGCGTGGGCTGACCGCACGGGTGCCGGTGCTGGTGGTCCGCGGAGCGTTGTCGGACATCCTGCCTGCCGATGTCGCGCAGCAGATGGCCGCCACGTCGCCCAACGCCCGCCTCGTTGAGGTACCGGAGGTAGGCCATGCGCCGATGCTGTCCGAGCCCGAGGCGCGTGACGCGATCCTGGCATTGCTGGATCGCGTGCGATGAGTTCCGGCGTGTCGATGGATGCGCTGCCTGCCGCCCTGCAGGCCCTGCACCAATGGGCGGCAAGCGAGCGGCTGAGCGGCAGCACGCGCATCGCGCAGTCGCGCATCAATGCCTTCGCCGAAGCCACCGGTGACCACAACTGGATCCACACCGATCCCGCCCGCGCACGGACCGGCCTGCCGGGCGGGCAGACCATCGCCCATGGGTTCCTTCTGCTCTCGCTTACCGTAGAGGACGACGTGGCGGCCCTGGCCGGTTTTCCCGGCATCGCACACGTACTGAACTACGGCTTGAACAAGGTCCGCTTCCTGGCGCCGGTGCCGAGTGGTTCCGAGGTACGGGTGCGCTCGCAGCTGATGTCCTTGGAAGCGCGCAGGCCCGGGCAGTGGCTGCTGACCCAGCACAAGACCGTGGAAGTGGTTCCCGCCGGCGAGACAGCCGTGGTCGCCGAACAGTTGTCGCTGATCGTGCTCGCCGACTAGCGCCGCACCGTCCTCCCGCGCGGGGCGGGCCGGCTGCCCGCCGGCCGCGGTTCTCTCTACACTGGAGCGATGTTGACGCCCTCCATCGTCCTGTTCGCCTGCATCGCGTGGACCGTGCTGCTGTTCGGCGTCGCCCTGTGGGGGGAACGCCAGGGGCATCGGCTGTCAAAGGTATGGCCAGCCATCTACGCGCTGTCACTGGGCGTGCACTGCACGGCGTGGACCTACTACGGGGCTGCCTCGCAGGGCGTGCAATGGGGCTTCCCGATTCCGCCGACACTGATCGGCATGGCCCTCATTTTTGCCTTCGGCCTGCCGTTCCTGGTGCGGCTGGGGCGATTGGCCAAGCAGCACAACAGCGCCACCATCGCCGACCTGGTGGTCGCGCGCCTGCGCGCCGACCAAGGGCTGGGCATCACCATCACCCTGGTCGCGCTGTTCGGCATCATTCCCTACATCGCGCTGCAGCTGAAAGCGGTCAGCCAGGGCCTTGCCGCCCTGCTCGGTGATCAGTTCGCACCCGTTGGCTGGCAGCTGGACGTGTCGTTCTGGTTCGCGCTGACGATGGCGGCGTTCACCACTCTGTTCGGCGCACGCAAGGCGTCGGCGACCGAGCACAACCGCGGCATCGTGGTCGCGCTGGGCCTGGAATCACTGTTGAAGCTGACGGCACTGCTGGCCATTGGCCTGTATGCCGCGCTATCGGTGCACAAGGCCGGCACGCCGCTGCTTGAGAAGATGGCGCACCTGCCGCCGCCGGCAGTGGTGCCGGATTACCTGACCATGGTGGCGCTCGGTGCCATGGCCGCGTTCACCCTGCCCCATCAGTTCCATGTGGGCGTGGTCGAGCTGCGCCAGTCGTCGGACCTGAAGACGGCGCGCTGGCTGTTCCCGGTCTACCTGCTGTTGATCGGCCTGCCGTCGGTGCCGATGGCACTGGCCGGTGCCGCGCAGCTGCCGCCCTCGATGACGCCGGATCTGTACGTGCTGGCCCTGCCGCAGGAGCGCGGCCATCACCTGCTGGCACTGCTGGCATACCTGGGCAGTCTGAGTGCCGCCACCGGCATGATGATCCTGTCCGGGCTGACCCTGTCGATCATGCTCGGCAACCACGGTGTGGGCTCGCGCCTGCTGAGCGGCGTCAATGGCTTCAACACCGGCGCGGATCTACGACCGCGGGTGCTCGCCTTCCGGCGCGCCGGCATCCTCGCCGTGTTCCTGATGTCGTGGCTGTACAGCCGTGCGATGAGCGGCACCGAGGCGCTCAGCGATTTCGGCCTGATGTCATTCACCGCGCTCTCGCAGCTGGCACCGGCGGTGCTGCTGGCGGTGTACCGTCCGCGCACGCCCTCCCCGGCCATCATCGCCGGCATCGTACTGGGCTCGTTGGTCTGGTTGTGGCTGGTGCTGCTGCCCATGGTGCTCCCTGCGCCGCTGGCGTCGGCCGGTCCCGACGGACTGCACTGGCTGGCGATGTTCTCGCTGCGCATGCAGCCGGGCCATATCGCCATCAGCATGGGCGCCAGCCTGGCCGTCAACCTGGTAACCGTCGTGCTGGTGTCGCGCGCGGTGCGTCCTTCTGTGCCTCGGCAGCGCGACGCGGTGGCTGCTGCATCGTTGCGCAAGACGGCTGGTCGCTTCCTCGGCCAGGAACGGGCACGCCAGCTGATGGACGGGCACGCCGGGCAGATGCTGGACGACGACCGGGTGACTGCCATCGAGCGCGAACTGACCGCCGTGGTCGGTGCAGGCATGGCGCGGCTGCTGGTGGAGGCGGCACGCGATGGCGGCGCTGCGCCGCTGGACGCTGTTACCCGCGCGGTCGGTGAAGCCACCCAGGTGCTGCGCTTCAACCAACGCCTGCTGGAGGCCGCCCTGGAAAACATGAGCCAGGGCATCAGCGTGGTCGATGCGCAGCTGCAGCTGGTGGCCTGGAACAGCCGCTACGCCGCGCTGTTCAAGTTCCCGCCGGAGCTGCTGCAGGTGGGGCAGCCGGTGTCGAACCTGACGGCGTGGGCACTGGGACAGCTGAAGATCGGCGACACCCCTGGTGACTCGCGCGACAAGGCGTTGCAGCGGCGGGTGGTGCACATGCGGCGCGGCACGCCGCACCTTTCCGAGCGGATTTTCCCGGACAACACCATCGTTGAGATCCGAGGCAACCCAATGCCCGGTGGCGGCTATGTGGCCACCTTCACCGATGTCACCGCCTTCCGGCGGGCAGAGGACGCGCTCAAGCGCAGTAACGAAACCCTGGAGCGTCGCGTACAGGACCGCACCGCCCGGCTTGAACAGGCCGTGCATGAAGCCGAGCGGGCCAACGTGGCCAAGACCCGCTTCCTGACCGCGGTCGGCCATGACCTGATCCAGCCCCTGCATGCGGCGCAGCTGTTGACCGACGCCATGTCGCAGCACATCGAATCGGAATTCCTAGACAGTTTCCTGCGCCAGATTCGCGGCGCGCTGGATTCCACCGACGATCTGCTGTCGGGCCTGCTGGATATTTCGCGACTGGAAGCCGGTGGCCTGGTGGCCGATCCGCGCCCGTTCGCATTGTCGACCGTGCTGGAGCCGCTTGCGCAGGAGTTCGCCGTGCTGGCCGCGGCACGCGGCCTGCAGTTCCGCCATGTGCGCACCCGCGCGTGGGTGCACAGCGACCCGTTGCTGCTGCGCCGCGTACTGCAGAACTTCCTGGCCAACGCCATCCGCTACACCCGCCGTGGCGGCGTACTGCTGGGCGTTCGCCGGCACGGCCAGGCACTGTCGATCGGCGTGCATGACAGCGGCCCCGGCATCGCGCCGGAGCAACAAGCCGTGGTGTTCGAGGAATTCCACCGTGGCGACCGCAGCAATGGCCAGGGCCTCGGTCTTGGCCTGACCATCGCGCACCGCATTGCCGACCTGCTGCATGCACCGTTGGAACTGCAAAGCGAACTGGATCGCGGCTCGGCCTTTTCCATCACCGTGGCGCGGGCAGCGCCACCGGCGGCCCCACGCACTGAGCCCGCCGCTGGCAACAGCAGCATCAAGGGCATCCGCGTGCTGGTGGTCGACAACGATGCGGAGGCACTGGAGGCAATGCGGCTGATGCTGCTTGCCTGGGGCTGCGATGTCATCGCGGCGCGTGATGTCGCTGCGCTGGGCGCGTCCGCACATGAGGCGGCACTGTGGCTGTTCGACTACCACCTTGATGAGGGCGATACCGGCGTCGCACTGTGGAAGCGCCTCGTCGCCGTGCATGGCGCGCGGCCGACGGTGATCCTCAGCGCCGATACCGGCAATGACACGCGCGAGGCGGTGCGCAGTGTGGGCCTGTCACTGCTGAACAAGCCGTTCAAGCCGCTGGCGCTGCGCTGGGCGATCAACCATCTGCTGGCAACGGCCAGCACGGAAAGGACCTGACGAAGGATCAGGCGTCCTGCGCGTCTTCGATCTGCCGGGATGGGTCGGTCAACCCCATCTCGTGCAGCACGCGGATGGCCTGCGCGCGATTGCGTACGCCCAGTCGTCCCATGATGCGGGTCATGTGTGCCTTGACCGTGCGCAACTGCACGCCCAGCCGGTCGGCGATCTGCTTGTTGAGCAGCCCTTCGGCCACCAGGCTCAGCACCTTGTACTGATGCGCGGACAGGCTGGACAAGCGCGCGGCAAGATCGGCGTCCTTGCTGAAGGGCGCCACCCGCGCCACCGGCTCGCGCAGCAGCGCCGGTATCCAGCGCTCACCTTCCAGCACGGTCTGCAGTGCGGACTGCAGGTCGGTCAGGCCCGAGCTCTTGGGCAGGTACCCGGCTGCGCCCAGGTCGATGGCGCGGCGGATCACGTGCGGCTCTTCATTGGCCGAAACGATGATGATCGCCAGCCCCGGTTGCAACGCGCGTATGGTCGCCAGTCCGGCCAGGCCGTGGTTGCCCGGCATGTGCAGGTCCAGCAGCATCAGATCGATCTGCTGGCTCTCGATCGCTTCGAGCACGCCGTGCAGCGAATCGGCCTCGCTGATCTGCAGGTCAGCCACCGCCTCTTCGGCGGCGCGATGCAGCGCCGCGCGGAACAAGGGGTGGTCATCGGCGATGAGCAGGGTCGGCATGTCCAGCCGAGGTTAGCAAATCGCCTGCGCCTGGGCACGGGTACCAAGGTACGCTGGCGTGCGCCGCCCGGATGGTTAGGGTGGAGCAATGAACATCCACCGCCCCGTCATGCTGCTGTGCGCCGCGCTGCCATTGCTTCTGGGCAGCATCTCCAGCACCCACGCCGCCCCGCCCCGCCCCACTACCGCTGTTCCGGTGTTCGAGCAGTGGCGGGAAACCGTGCATCGCGGCAGCGACGAACTGCTGACCGCAGGCCTGGGCATCGACGCCCTGCGCTCGGCCACCGCGCCGGCGTTTGCCAACCCGGCCCAGCCCACGGCCGAGGAAGTCCGGCGTCGTGCGATCTGGAGCAGCTGGCGCGGCATCGCCGACCTGACACCCGGCGGCGGCTTTGGCGATGTCTACGGCAGCCTGCAGGCGGTACCCGGCCGCGAATTCTCCGCCTATGCGCGCGTTCCCGGCGCGCGCCATCCCCACCGCGTGCTGGTGCAGGTGCCCGACAGCTTCGACGCCGCGCGGCGCTGCCTGGTCGTCGCGGCATCTTCCGGCTCGCGTGGCATCCATGGCGCGATCGCGGTTGCCGGCAGCTGGGGCCTGGCACATGGCTGCGCGGTCGCCTATACCGACAAGGGCGCCGGCAGTGATTACTACGATCTGGACGCCAAGGCCGGCTTCCAGGCAGACGGCACGCCAGCCAGCCAAGGCGCGTTGGCCTTCATTCCTGCGGGTGCGACAGCCACGCAGGGAATCGCCTTCAAACATGCCCATTCCGGTGACAACCCGGAAGCGGACTGGGGCCGCCATCTGCTGCAGGCGCTGCAGTTCGGCCTGCAGGCGCTGGACCGTGCCTATCCGCAATCGGCCCCATTCACTGCGACCAACACACGCACGCTGGGCGTGGGCGTATCCAATGGCGGTGGCGCCGTGCTGCGCGCGGCGGAGATCGAAGGCGACTGGTTCGATGCAATGGTGGCCGGCGAACCCAATGTCTCGGTGGCCGGCGCACCAGCGTTGTATGACTTCGTCACCCAGGCCGCGTTGCTGATGCCCTGTGCCCTGCTGACCGAGGACGATCTACCACAACCGCCGATGCGGGCGCAGGCCGTGCCAGGGTGGACCCAGCGATGTGCCACGCTGAAATCCGCTGGGTTGGTGCAAGGCGATGACACTGCAGCACAGGCACGGTCGGCACGGCAGCAGCTGCTCGACGCGGGTTTGAGCGCCGATGCACTTCGCGCCGGCGCATTCTCCACCGGCTTCGATCTGTGGCGCGCCATCGCAGCGACCTACTCGTCAGCCTATGGACGCTACGCCGCAGGCAAACATCCCTGCGCGTACAGCTTCTCGGCCGCCGGCACCGACGGCAGACGCCACGCGGCCACGGCCGAGGTTCGTGCAACCTGGTCGAGCGAGGGCAGCGGCATTCCGCCGGGCAGCGGCGTGGTTCTGGTGGACGGCAATGCCACCGGGGCGGCAGCTGATCCGCTGCGTGGCCTGCGCTGCTTGCGCGCACTTGGCGAGAATGACAGCGCCGACGCCCGACGGGTACGCGCCGGCATCGCCGCAGCGACTGCCAAGGCGCCGCGTCGCGGCCTGCCGATCGTGGTCATCCATGGCCTGGACGACGGGCTGGTACCGATCAGCATGACCAGTGATCGCTACGTGCCACTTGCCCGCAAGGCCGGGGCGCAGATCGCCTATTGGCGGGTGAACAAGGCACAGCACTTCGACTCGCTGCTGGCCTTCCCGGACTACCGGAAGCGCTACGTCCCGCTGCTGCCCTACCTGTTCGCGGCGATGGACCAGGTGTGGGAACACCTTGAAGATCCAGGGCGAGCGCTGCCGCAGGATGCACTCATCCAGCCGAGCCCACGCGCGGAAGCGCCGCTGCTGCGCGAGCAGCTGTCCATTCCCGCGCCCCCCGGCCGCTGACGCGCCGCCCCATCAGGAAGATCACATGTCATTCGCCACCGCCGCAGACGCGCCCGCCGCCGAGCCTCATGCCTACCCCCTGCTGATCAAGCAGCTGCTGCTGACACCTCTGGCAGTGCGTCCACGGCAGGAAATCGTCTACGGCGACAAGGTCCGCTTCGACTACCACACCCTGCAGGCGCGCATCGGCCAGTTGGCCGGGCTGCTGACCTCACTGGGGGTAAAGCGCGGCGATACCGTGGCGGTGATGGACTGGGACAGCAACCGCTACCTGGAGAGCTATTTCGCCGTGCCGATGATCGGAGCGGTGCTGATGATGGTGAACATCCGCCTGGCGCCCGAGCAGATTGCCTATACGCTCAATCACAGCGGTGCGCGGGTGATCCTGGCCAACCGCGAGTTCCTGCCGGTGCTGGACGCCATCGAAGAACAGCTGCCGGACGTGCGCACGCGCATCCTGCTGGATGATGATGAGGGCCCGCTGCCAGCGGGTTTCGTGACCGAGTATGAGGCTGGGCTGCGCGAGGCCCCGCCCATCACCCGCTTCCCGGACTTCGACGAGAACACCCGCGCCACCACGTTCTATACGACCGGCACCACGGGCCTGCCCAAAGGCGTGTACTTCAGCCATCGGCAACTGGTACTGCACTCGCTTGCGGCGATGGCAGCCCTCGGCAGCGCGTCCAGCCAGGGCCGCCTGCACCGCGACGATGTCTACATGCCGATCACGCCGATGTTCCATGTCCATGCCTGGGGCATGCCGTACGTGGCCACGCTGCTGGGCATCAAGCAGGTCTACCCCGGCCGCTACCTGCCGGGCGCGTTGCTGGCGCTGATCGCCCGCGAGAAGGTGACGTTCTCGCACTGCGTGCCGACCATCCTGCATATGCTGCTGGGCCATCCCACCGCTGCCGATACCGACCTGCGCCGCTGGAAGGTGATCATCGGCGGCGCAGCACTACCGCGGGCACTGGCGCAGCAGGCACTGGCCCGTGGCATCGACATCTTCGGTGGCTACGGCATGTCCGAAACCTGCCCGCTGCTCACCCTCGCGCAGATCGATGCCGACGCCGTGGACGGCCCGGACGAGGAGCTGTCCCTGCGCACCAAGGCCGGCATTCCGGTGCCGCTGGTTGACCTGCGCATCGTCGACGAACGCATGAATGATGTTGCCCACGATGGCATCGCCACCGGGGAAGTGGTGGTGCGCACGCCCTGGCTCACCCAGGGCTATCTGCACAATCCGGACGCTTCGACGGCGTTATGGGCCGGCGGTTACCTGCACACCGGGGACATCGGCAACATCGATGGCAGCGGCTACCTGCGCGTGACCGACCGCATCAAGGATGTGATCAAGACCGGTGGCGAGTGGATCTCCTCGCTCGCCCTGGAGGACATCATCGCCCTGCATCCGGCGGTCAACGAGGTCGCGGTCATCGGCATCAGCGATACGAAATGGGGCGAACGACCGCTGCCGTTGGTGGTCCGGCAGCATGGCAGCGATGTGACCGAGGCGGAGATCATCGAACTGGTCGCAGCACGCAGCCGCTCCGGTGATATCTCCCGCTACGCGATCCCCGACCGCGTCAGCTTCGTCGATTCGCTGGAACGCACCAGCGTGGGCAAGATCAACAAGAAGAAGCTGCGCAGCCTGCATGATGTGGGCGCAGCCACCGACGCAGGTTGACGCTGCGGCCTGCGGCCAACGGAGGGTCACTTCATTCCTCTACGTGGTCGCCCTGCGCGCCCGTCCCGCTGGCGCCGTGGAGGATCCAGCAGATCCATCAGCCTGAGCTGGTTGTCGGTGCAGGAAATGCCCTCAGGGCGTTGGGTGACACCCTCGATGATGCCCAGCAGGCGCGCTTCGTTCTCCTGCAGTTGCAGGATCAAGCGCCGGATCTCGGCCAGGCGCCTGCCCAGCGACTCGACCAGGCCTTGGTGAACGCACGCCTGCGTGCCCCCAGGCAGGAAATGCCGGATCTCATCAAGTGAGAAGCCGACGCGTTGCGCGTTGTCAATGATCTGCAGCACGCCCAATACGTCCGGGGAATAGATCCGGTAGCCGTTGCTCCCCCTGGGCGGCGCGCTGATCAGGCCTTCGGCCTCATAGAATCGGATGCGCGATGGGGCCAGGCCCGTGGCCTTGGCCAGATCCCCGATTTTCATCTTGACACTGCCCCTTGACCTTCAAGTTGACTTTAAACATACACTGCCGCGACCGTCAGCGTGAGAGGTTGCCGACGGCGGTCTGGCGAGCACCCGCGCGGCACTGAAATGCGGGCGCCCTGGGCTGAACTTCCACCCCGGGCGATCAGAGGCCCGGACGCCCAAGGAAAAGAGATGCAGACCATTCTGGGAGCAAACGGCCAGATCGCCCAGGAACTGGCGCGCGCGCTGAAGCGCACCTACACCGACGACCTTCGCCTGGTGAGCCGCACGCCGCGGCCGGTCAACACGGGCGACCAGCTTGTGCCGGCGGACCTGCTGGATGCAGAGCAGACGCTGAAAGCCGTTGAAGGCAGCGACATCGTCTATTTCACCGCAGGGCTGCCGCCGGATTCAGGGCTCTGGGAGCGGCAGTTTCCTTCCATGCTGAAGAACGCACTGGATGCCGCCGTCGCCACCGGCGCTGCATTTGCGTACTTCGACAATACCTACATGTATCCGCAGACGGCGGCTGCGCAGACCGAGGACACCGCGTTCGCGCCGGCCGGCAGGAAGGCACGCGTGCGTGCAGAGATGGCGCGCATGGTCCTGGATGAGATGGCAGCCGGGCGCATCGCCGTCACCATCGCCCGAGCACCGGAATTCTATGGCCCGGGCAACACGCAGAGCTTCACCAATGCCCTCGTCATCGACAGGCTGAAGGCTGGCAAGTCGCCGCGCGTGCCACTGCGCGACGATACCCTCAGAACGCTGATCTGGACGCCCGACGCCAGTCGCGCGCTCGCACTGCTGGGCAATACGCCCGACGCGCAGAACCAGACGTGGCATCTGCCCTGCAGTGAGCCGAGATTGACCTATGCCCAGTTCGCCACCCTGGCCTGCACTGTGTTCGGCAGGCCGGACACCCACGCCACCCTCGGCAGGACTGCGCTGTACATCGCCGGCCTGTTCTCGAAAGGTGCGCGCGAGATTCGGGAGCTGCTGCCGCGCTATGAGCATGACAATCGCTTCGAATCCGGAAAGTTCAAGCAGCGCTTTCCCGACTTTCCCGTAACCAGCTACGACGCAGGACTGCGGCAGATCAAGCACGAATGGGAAACCGGAAAATGAGCCAGAGGCGTATCTGATGAACCGTCGCATCCTTCATGTTGTTACCAACGTCGCGCATTACGATGACCCCAGCCACAGGACCGGGCTCTGGTTGTCGGAACTGACGCATGCCTACGACCTGTTCGCCGGGCAAGGCCATGAACAGCACCTGGTCAGCCCGCGCGGCGGGCACTCACCGCTTGAGCCGCGCTCGCTGAAATGGCCGGCGCTGGACCATTCGGCGAAGGCATGGCTGCAGGATCCGGCGCGCATGGCACTGCTGGACAACACGCTCGCCCCCGACAACGTCGACGCTGCCGCGTACGACGCGATCTACTTCACCGGTGGGCATGCGGTGATGTGGGATTTCCCGGACAGCGAGGGCATCCAGAAAATCACCCGGGACATCCATGAGCAGGGCGGAATCGTCTCGGCGGTCTGCCACGGCTATTGCGGCCTGCTCAATACCCGGCTGAGCGATGGGAAACTGCTGGTGCAGGGCCGGCGGGTAACAGGATTCTCCTGGACCGAGGAAATCCTGGCGGGTGTTTCCAGGCAGATGCCATACAACGCGCAGGCGGAAATGTCCCGGCGGGGAGCGCTGTACGAGAAGGGGCTACTGCCGTTCGTGCCGAAGGTGGTTGTCGATGGCAGGCTGGTCACCGGCCAGAATCCGCAGTCGGCCAAGGCGACGGCAAAAGCGGTTGCGGCGCTGCTGCGCACGTCCGGCTAGCACTGACCACTGCCTTTCAGCGCTGCGTCTTCCAGCACGTCCTGGCGCTGGAAGGCGCAGCTCAGCGGCTGGACGCAGCTGGTAACCGGGCCAGCAGATCCGCCCGGCATGCATCCAGGATTTCGTCCGCCAGCGGCGATTCGTCCGGGCAGGACCTCGACAGCACCAACGCGCCGACCGCTTGAGCCATCAGCGCAATCCTGCGCGCACGCGCCGCATCATCCGGATCGCGCTGCGCCTGCCCCTCCTGCGTGGCACGTGTTGCCAGCCTGGCCTCGATGCCGGCCGCAAAGGCAGCCTTGACCGCGTCCGTCTGCCGCGCCGCATCGGTGCACAGCGCCGCCAGCGTGCAACCCTGGCCGGGCCCGTCGCGGTGCGCGCGGGACAGGTACTCGCTCACGAATGCCTGCACATCCAGATCAGCCACCGCTGCAGCCGAGCTGGTCAGGCCGCAGGCGGCTGCTTCGGCCATCAGGTCGGCCTTCGAGCCGAAATGCTTGTAGAAGCCGCCATGGGTGAAGCCAGCGGCGGCCATCAGGTCGGCCACGCCAACGCCGTCGTAGCCGCGCTCGCGGAACAGCGTGGAGGCGGTTTCGACGATGTGTGCCCGGTTGGCCTGCGCCTGTGCCTTGGTGACCTTCATGAGCCTTCGCCCTTGGGAGTCCTGTCGCGTGTGGAGGGCACTTTAACACACATAGATTATATTCATCATCAAACCATTGACATCAATGATGACGGTCATCATCATTGATCAAGACCCTTCCTCCTTAGACGAGCCCACCCTCCCATGTCCGACGCCACGCTTTTCCAGCCCTATCCCCTCGGCCCGCTGACGCTGGCCAACCGCATCGTGATGGCACCGCTGACGCGCAACCGCGCCGGGGAGGGCCTGGTGCCCAGTCCGCTGGCCAGCACCTACTACGCCCAGCGCGCATCAGCCGGCCTGATCATCACCGAAGCCACCCAGGTCTCGGCGCAGGCGCAGGGTTACCAGGACACCCCGGGGCTGTACACGCAGGACCAGATCGACGGCTGGCGCACCGTCACCGATGCGGTGCATGCACGCGGCGGGCGCATCTTCGTGCAGCTGTGGCACGTCGGCCGCATCTCGCACGTCGACCTGCAACCCGGCAACGCCGCGCCGGTTTCCGCCTCGGCCCTCCGCGCGCAGACCAAGACCTTCGTCAACAATGGTTTCGTCGATGTGTCCGAGCCGCGCGCCCTGGAAATCGACGAGCTGCCCGCCATCGTCGACGATTTCCGCCAAGCGGCTGCCAACGCCATCGCAGCGGGTTTTGACGGCGTGGAGATCCACGGCGCCAACGGCTACCTGCTCGAACAGTTCATCAAGGACGGGGCCAACCAGCGCACCGACGCGTATGGCGGCTCGGTCGAGAACCGTGCCCGCCTCCTGCTTGAGGTGACCGCTGCGGTGGCGGGCGAAATCGGCGCTGACCGCACCGGCGTGCGCATTTCGCCGGTGTCGCCGGCCAATGCCATTTCCACCGTCAGCGATCCGCAGCCCCAGTACGACTACATCGTCGATCAACTCAGCGCACTGGGCATTGTCTACCTGCATGTGGTCGAGGGCGCCACGGGTGGCCCGCGCGATGTGGCACCGTTCGACTTCGATGGGCTGCGCCGTCGCTTCAACGGCACCTACCTGGCCAACAACGGCTACGACCTGCAGCTGGCCAGCGCCCGTGTATCCGAAGGCAAGGCCGATCTGGTCGCCTTCGGTCGCCCGTTCATCAGCAACCCCGATCTGGTCGAGCGCCTCAAGCGCGGCGCAGCGCTGGCGGCACTGAACCCGGCCACGCTGTATGGCGGTGGCGCCGAAGGCTACACCGACTACCCCACCCTGGCTGAAGCGCACGCGCAGTAACGCGGCCGCCCGCATCCGACACGTCCCCCGTCCAGAGAAGCCCATCATGTCCGTCCTCCCTTCCGTCCTCATCACCGGCGCTTCCAGCGGCATCGGTGCCACCTATGCCGACCGCTTCGCGCGGCGCGGGCATGACCTCGTCCTGGTCGCGCGTGACAGCGCCCGACTGGAAGCACTCGCCGCGCGACTGCGCCAAGAGACCGGCGTGGCGGTGGACATACTGCCGGCCGATCTCACCCAGGCTGACGCGCTGGCCACGGTCGAGGCACGGCTGCGCGACGATGCGCGCATCGGCATCCTCATCAACAATGCCGGTATCGCCCAGTCCGGCGACTTCCTCGCACAGTCGGCCGACGCCATCGAACGCCTGGTCACCCTGAACACCACCGCGCTCACGCGCCTGGCCGCCGCTATTGCGCCGCGGCTGGTCGGTGCCGGCAACGGCGCGATCATCAACATCGGATCGGTGGTTGGCCTTGCACCGGAGTTCGGCATGTCCGTGTACGGCGCGAGCAAGGCGTACGTGCTGTTCCTGTCGCAGGGCCTGAGCCAGGAACTGGCCCCGAAGGGCGTCCATGTGCAGGCGGTGCTGCCCGCTGCCACGCGCACCGAGATCTGGGAACGCGCCGGTATCGACATCACCACGCTTGCTGAAGTGATGGACGTGGGCGAACTGGTCGATGCAGCGCTGGTCGGCTTCGATCGTCGCGAAACGGTGACCATTCCGCCGCTGCACGTGGCCGAACGCTGGGACACGCTGGATGGCGCACGTCAGGCTCTGCTCGGCGACATCCGCCAGGCGCACGCCGCAGAGCGCTACCGCACCGGCGCCTGAGGCCGGCCTCCGTTGCATCCACCCGGCCCCATCACTGCAGGAACCGTCCGCCATGAAAGCCTTCATCATTGACCGCTACAGCAGGAAGGACGTCGGCCGAATCGCCGACGTGCCCGAGCCGCATGTGGGCGACGACGATGTCCTGATCCGGGTTCATGCCGCAGGCGTGAATGCACTGGACAGCAAGATCAGGCACGGCGAGTTCAAACAGATCCTGCCCTATCGCTTTCCGTTGATCCTGGGCAACGATGTGGCCGGGACGGTGGTGCGGGTCGGCGATCGCGCAGGCCGGTTCAAACCGGGCGACCAGGTGTATGCCCGCCCGGACGATGATCGCATCGGCGGATTTGCCGAGTACATCGCGGTCAAGGCCTCGTCGGTAGCACCTGCACCGAAGAACCTTGGCATGGTCGAGGCGGCTGCCCTGCCACTGGTGGCACTGACCGCCTGGCAGGTGCTGGTCGAAACCGCAGCACTGAAGAAGGGACAGCGGATCTTCATCCAGGCCGGCTCCGGTGGCGTCGGCACGATTGCGATCCAGCTTGCCAAGCACCTGGGCGCCTTCGTCGCCACCACCACCAGCACGGCCAACGTTGCCTGGGTGAAGGCACTGGGTGCGGACGTCGTCATCGATTACCGGCAGCAGGACTTCGCTACCGTGCTGCGTGACTACGACGTGGTCCTCAACAGCCTCGGCAGCGACGAACTCGATCGATCCCTCGACATCCTCAAGCCCGGCGGTCACCTGATTTCCATTTCCGGGCCACCCACGCCAGCATTCGGTGCGGCAAGAGGATTGGCCTGGCCGCTTCGGCAGGTGCTGCGCCTGTTGAGCCTTCGCATCCGCCGCAAGGCCGCGCGCAGGAACATCCGGTACAGCTTCGTGTTCATGCGTGCTGATGGGCAACAGCTGGAACAGGTCACGGCACTGGTCGAATCAGGCGCCCTGCGCCCGGTGGTCGACACGGTCTTTCCCTTCGAGGAAACCGGCAGAGCATTGGCCTACATGGACGGCGGCCGCGCCAAGGGCAAGGTGGTGGTGCAGATGGTGCAGACACAGCACGTGCAGCCCTGAGGAGTACGCTGAGCGGACAGGGAGCGTCCCGATACAGGACGGCCGGCAAGCGTTGACTCCAGCACGTGGTGGCGTCCGTGCGCACAGGGAGTGCCCGTGCCCGCAACGGCGGGCACGGGATCGATTCAATGCAACGGCACCTTCAGCACAGATGGTGCGGACGCGGGCGAACTGAAGGTCACCGCCCCGCCCAACTGGCTGATGCCTGCATAGCGCAGGTCCACCGTATCGACCACCAGCGTCAGCCGGCTGCCCGCCGGAATGTTCCAGCTGCTCGCTTCTAGGCGCAGATCGAGGGTGGTCGCCTGGCCGGGCGCAACGCCTCGCAGGGTGTAGGGCTTGTGGCTGATCAGCTGGCCATTGCCCAGCACATCTTCCGCGTACAGATAGGCATACAGCGTGGTGTTGGCGCGGCTGGGAGTGACGGTCACGCGCACTTCCGGCGCGCCGTCCAGGCGGCGTGCGTTCCAGTACACCGGCCCCTGCCAGACGCCGGCGGCGTTGCGCCCGATGAAAGGCACGTACGCACCCGGCGGAAGGTTGATCATCTGCAGCGAGCCGGACACCATCGCCACGCCGGAATTGGCGGCGGTTGCCAGGCCACTGCCGATGCGATAGTTCCAGCCATTGCTGCGCCCGTTCTCAACCAACCCCCCGGTGGGCAGAAGCAGGCCGCCGGGTGCGGTCAACGCATAGCTGACCGCGCCACTGTTGGTCGCCTGCCAGTCCGGGTAGCTGCTCCAGCTGCCCTTCTGCGACTTCAGCTGCACCGCCGGCTCGCGGTCGATGCCGTTGGCCACGCCCTTGAGGTAATGGTCGAACCAGTCACCCGCCGAGTCGTAGACCTCGTTGGGAATGCCCAGTGCGCCCAAGGCCTCGTTGAGGGCATGGTCGCCGTGGCGCAGTTGCAGCTGCTTGGGGCCTTTCAGCTGGTTGAAGAAGTCCACCAGCTGACCCGGCGGGAACAGGCTGTCGTTGAATGCGTTGGCCAGGAACACGGCCGGCTGGTTGGCGTTGATCTCGCTGATGCTCGCAGCGGGGCTGCGGATGGCGGCCACGGGCAGCAGCGATTCCACTGCACCCTGGTAGTTGCCGACCACCACGTTGCGGTTGATCGTGGCCAGCTCTGCCCCGGGTCGGCCGGTGACCAGGCCGGCGGCCACCAGCAGCGCGATTCCCTGTGCGCTGGGGGTGTCGTTGGCGTACAGCGACGCCTGCAGGTCGGCCCATCCGCTGAGGGCGGCCACCGCCTTGATGCGGGGATCGCGTGCCGCCGCCAGCAGGCTGGTGCCTGCGCCGTAGGAGATGCCCGAGACGCCGATCCGCGCCGGGTCGGCCTGGGTGTTGTCCAGCGCCCAGTCGATCAATGCGCTGACATCCTCGACCGTGGCCGGCCCGGCGATATCGATGGCCCCGCCGGACTCCCAGAAGCCGCGCGAGCTGTAGCTGAGGACCACATAGCCGCGCTTGGCCAGCGACTGTGCCACCCCTACGTACTCCACGCTGGGAACGGCCCAGCTGCTGGGCATCACCAGCAGCGGGTACTTGCCGCCACCTGCGTCCTGGGGTTCGATGACAAAGACCCCGAGGGGCGTGCCGTCCCAGCTGGGAAGGGTGCGGTGGGTGGTCTTGACCGTGGCAGCCCAGGCGGTGGGCGCCAGTCCGGTCAGCAGGATCAACAGCAGCAATACCTTGCGCATCGTCGTCTCTCCCCGTCGTTGGTGGTGCAACGGGCAGGACCGTACCAGTGCGAATGGTGGCTTACACCTTGCGTTGCAGCATGGGGCGCACGTTCGGCACCCCATGCTGCGGGCCCTGATCCGGCTACAGCGTCGCCTGCGCCTGCAGGGTGAACACCCAGCTGTCGGGTCGGCTGGCATAGGCGCCGGGCCGTGCCACGTACTGCACCGCCGGCCGCAGCACCAGCCACGGGGCGACCTGCACGCCGTAGTTCAGCTCGACGAACTGCTCGTTGCTCTGCACATCCTTTCCGGTCAGCTGCTGATGGCGGGCGAGCCGGTCGGAGATGTCCAGCCGGTTCCAGGCCAGGCTGAGCACATCATCTTCGCGCGATGCGATCACGCCACGCCAGCTCACGCCCGCTTCCCACGAGTAGCGCATGAGCCCTGTTTTTGCGTCGGCACGGGTAGCCACGCCGAACACCGAAATGCCGCGCACCGTGTCACCCTCGGGCTTCCACACCCGTTGTGCGGCCTGCACGTACGAACCGCTGCGATGCGAAGCGCGAGGTGCCGTCGGGTCACCGATGTCATCGGCGTTGGAGGTATCCAGGTAGTAGCCGACCTTGTAGGTACCGCCATAGTCCTCGCCGGACTTGCCATGGCTGTAGCCCAGCTCGACCGGCAGGAACAGGCCGGTCTTTCCCTTCGTCGAAACACGGAAGCCACTTTTGGCCTGCTTGCGCGTCGGGTTGACGTCGTAGATGCCGGTCTGTGCGTACCAGCCTGAAGGATCATTCCACTTGACCCGCAGGCCCCATTGGCCTGTCGGATTGTCCAGCCAGCCAGAACTGTAGATCGGGCCCAGCGGATGCCCGCACTGGCCGTTGTTGTTGAAATTGCAGGTGTAGGGCAAGCCACCGAAGTCGTTGCCCATCGAGTAGAAGCCACCCTTCAGGCTCAACCGCTTGCCCAGCAGCAAACGCTCGTAGGAGAGCTCGTTGAAACGCAGGTTCTGGCCCTGGCCATAGAAGGCCTGGTTCTGGATGTAGGAACCGGTGGATCGTTCGTTGATGGCGTTGCCGAAGCGATCGGAGAACACCACGCGCAGGGTGCCGTCGAAGCCGAATGCCTTGCCGGTGTCGATCGTCGCGCCCAGGTCGATGTGCTCGGCGGTGGACCAGCCGCTGCCCTTGTATCCATCGCTGTTGACACCGCTGCCGATCACGATGCGCGCACTCGGCGTGACACCGCGGTCCTGCAGCCAGAGGCGCGCCGCCCAATCTGCGCTCAGCGGCGTCTGCGCGACGCTGTCGACCGATTTGGGCTTGGCGGTGGCACTGGATTCGGCAGCCGACACCGACCCGTTGACGATGAAGGCAAGCAGCCCAATGCCGGTCAAGGATACGAAATTCATGCGACCGCCCTCCGCGCCTTTCGGGTCTTCCAGGCGCGTCGCACCAGCAGCACGATGCCTACCAACGCCAGCACGGCAAGGATGAGCATCGGCAGCCACAAGCGTGCAATCTTCGCCAGAAGTGGCTTCTCGCCGCCGGCACGGGTCAGCGCAACCTGCGCCTCGGTGACCTGGTCGCCCGGCCCGAACTGCGTGCGCACGTAGGTCGCAACCGCTGCGATATCGGCGTCACTCAGGTCCTGTACGAACGAGCCTTTCGAGAAGTGCGGCATCAACGCGTGTTCGCCGTGCACATCGCGGTCAATGCCGCCAATGATGGTGGCGATCAGGTTCTGCGGGCGGGTCATGCCGACGGTGGTGTTGTGCACCAGGGAGGGGTAGTACCCGTCCCTGCTGCCCTCGCCGCGCGAACCGTGGCAGCTTGCACACAGGCCCGAATACAGCACACCGCCCGAGGCCAATGCAGCACTCGTTCCGCGTACCGGCTGCTCACCCGGCGCCGTGGCGGCGTCTCCCCACGCGAAGGCGGCCCGCGTGGCATCAGGGTCGGCCACGGCCGGCACCGTGCGCAGGTACGCGACGATGGCGGCGATGTCCTCGTCCTGCAGCTTGGACAGGCTGTTGCTCACCGCTTCGGCCATGCCGCCGCCGGCCTGCGCCTTACCGGCGACGCGGCCGGTCTTCAGGTACTGGGCCAGCTCGGCATCGCTCCAACCCCCGATACCGCTGGTGGGGTGGGAGGTGATATTGGGGGCGTACCAGTCACCCAGCGATCCGCCGGCGAAGGCCTTGCCGTCCACCTCCTGCATCATCAGCCCGCGCGGACTGTGGCAGCTGGAGCAGTGCGCCAGACCCTCCACCAGATAGGCGCCGCGATTCCACTGCGCGCTCCTGCCCGCATCGGGGGTGAACGTTTCCTTGTCCAGGAACAGCAGGTTCCACACCGCCATGGACTGGCGGATGCTGAAGGGGAACGGCAGCTCGGTCGCGTGAGCTTCCTCATCGACCGGCGCCACCTCCCTCATGAAGTAGGTATACAGCGCGTGGATGTCCTCGTCGGTCAGCTTGGCATAGGAGGTATAGGGCATCGCCGGATACAGATGGGCGCCGTCCTTGCGCACGCCTTCGCGTACCGCCTTGGCGAAATCGTCTTCGCTGTAGAGGCCGATGCCATGGCTTCTGGAGGGCGTGATGTTGCTTGCCCATATCTCACCCAGCGGCGAGGCAATCGCGTAGCCGCCTGCGTAGGGTTTGCCCTGCTTGGGGCTGGTGTGGCATGCCACGCAGTCCGCAGCGACCGAGAGGTAGCGCCCACGTTCGGCAACCTCGTCTGCGCGCGCGGATTGGCTGGCTGCAGCCAGCATCATCAGCAGAAGCGAGCAGAAGGTCTTCATGCGGCACGCTCGATGGCATCTGCTGCCTTCAGCGCAAGCGCGGCCATGGTCAAGGTGCTGTTGACCACGCTGGCCGACACCATCGGGCCGCCGCCCGGGAGCCACAGGTTGGGATGATCGTGTGCGCGGCAATCGCCATCGACCACCGAATCGCGCGGATCCGCGCCCATGATGGTCGAGCCCATGATGTGGTTGTTGGCGTTGAGCGCCGTGGTGATGACGAATTCCTCGGCGTTGAACAGCGAGCCGATGTGACGCAACTGCTTGCAGGATTCGTCGTAGCCCTTGCGGGCGTAGTCGCCCAGTGAGTAATGGATATCCGGGCAGGCCAGGCCGTGGCCATCGACCCGCGTTTTCGACAGCGTCAGGCGATTGCTGGGATCCGGCAAGGGTTCCAGGCTGATCGAAAGATCCACGCCGAAGACCGCACGGCGGCGGATCTCCGCATCCAGCGCGTCGCCGACCAGGCCTTTCTTCAGCGCCTGGTCGGTGGCGATCGCCACCCGGCTGATGTTGTTGAGGATGATCTTGGTGGCCGAGTACTGCGAGCGGAAGGCGCCGTCGCGCGGGCCGACCATGCAGCTGGACTGCGCCGGTCCACGGCCCAGCCAGATCGGCCTGTCGGCAATGAACGAGCAGTGGAAACCGGAATGGTCGAGCATGTTGCGCCCCACCTGGTCGGAACTGTTGGCGATGCCGTTCGGGTTCTGCTCATTGGCGGCGAGCAGCAGCAGACGCGGCGTCTCCAGTGCATTGCACGCAATCACGAAACTGCGGCCGGTGGCCTTGTGGCTGACCTTGTTGTTGTCATACCAGTGGATGGCCGTGACCCGGTTCTGCGCGTCGGTATCGATCTTGTAGGCCACTGCTTCGGCCAGCACCTGCGCGCCCAGTTTCTCGGCCGCTTCGATGGTATGGATGCCGTTGTACATCGCGCCGATCGGGCAGATCGGTTGGCAGTTGTTGTTGCCGCAGCAGGCGGGCCGGTCATTCCAGGGCGTGACCATGCGGCCCTGCGGAATGGGCACCAGGTTGTAGCCGTGCGGATTGACCACCTCGGCGAACACCTTGTCACCGTTGCCCCAGGGAATCATGTCGGCGAGGTAGGGCCTGGATCGCTCGGAGGGGCTCTGCTTGTCCGGATCATTCGGCCCGGAGACGCCCATCGCCTCCTCGGCGCGGCAGTAATAAGGCTCGATGTCGTCGTAGCTGATCGGCCAGTCGCGCCCCACCCCGTAGGTACTCTGCATCCTGAAGTCCACCGGCAGGTGGCGCCAGCAGGAGGCGGCCCAGTGCCAGGTGGTGCCACCCACGGCCTTGATGAAGCCCTGATGGAAGCTGCTGGCGTCGGGGCCGGTCAGGCCCACGTAGTCATTGGCCGGGAAGTACAGCGGCGCGGTGGCAAGCGGTGACTGCGGATACGGTCCCTGGAAATCACTGCCGATGCGTCGTTCGAAGCTGACGTTGCGCCAGTTCTCGACCACGTCGGAACGATGCAGGCGGGGGCCCGCCTCCAGCACAAGAACCGATTTTCCGGCACGAACCAACTGGTGGGCAATCAATGCGCCGACGACGCCCGAACCGACGATCACAACATCGGCATCGGCGTCGCCATCACGGAAAACCGGAGCTTTCATGAGGGGAATCCATAACAATTACGGGAAAAGAGCTGGAAGCGCAGGCTCAGCCGTGCGCGCGTACCGCCGCCGGCGGTTCGGCCGTCCACCATGCGGGACCGCCTTGTGCGTAGGTGGGCGGGAACAGGCCATCGTCCACCGGGCGCTGCATCAGCGCATCGCGATAGGAAACGGTGATGGCCTGCGGCCCCTTGCCTACGCTGCCGGTGTACCAGGCAGTGATGATGGCCAGCGCTGTCGGCCGTGCATCACCAACAGCCGCCAGCAGTGCTTCAGCGCCGTGCACCTGTTGCGCCTTGGCCGCGAGTGCGGGGAACTGGGCGTGCATGTCGGGATGCAGCTTGGCGAAGGCGGCTTCGATGCGCCCGGCGGTTGCCGGATCAAGGTCGGACTTGCCGGTCAGTGCCTGGGAGAGCTGCAGAAAGCGCCCGTCCGCCCGTTTCGCTGGCGTGGCACCGGCATGGGTTGCTGGCGCCTTGCCGTTGCAGGCAACCAGCAGCGAAGCGGAGCCAACGGCCAGCAGGAAGGTTCTGCGCGTCAGGCCTTGCCCACTCCCTTCCAATCCCTCGGGAACACTCATGATGTGGACTCCTGATGCGTCACTTCTTCGGCTGCCCCTGACCGCGACGCGGGGGGCACCTACGCGGGCAACTTTAACGCACCTGAACGTCGTCGCGGAGTGAGCAGGAAGAGCCGCTGCGCGCCGAAGCGCCCTTCTTCCCGGCACCAGCAGAGGCAGATTTCAGCCGGTGCGCTGCCGCCCCCGTCACGCCCGCACAACGCGCTCAACGCTAGAAACAAGGGGTTTCCTACTCTGGAGAGTGGCCATGCGGGTACTGCTGCTGTGTGCCGTGGCGACGATGGCATTGTCGGCCTGCAACCAAGGCGAACCGACCGATAAGGCACAACATGCCGATGCGGTTCGGCAAACCCCGCCAGCGGCCAGCGCGCCGGCGCGCAACGTGCCCGGCGGCGGCAGCGGCACCGCCGCCTCCGAAGACCAGGCCTCGGGGCCAAAGGCCGAACGCGGGAAAGAAGCCGCGCCGCCGCCGCCGCCCAAGCGCTAGGCGCAGCGAGCCGCGAAGCCCCCGATCCGGGGGCGCCCGCCGAACGAGCGAATCTACTCGGCCTTTTCAAGCACGATGCGGACGAACGGTATCCAGTCATCGCCGACCCGATGCTCCCATTCCCCGGTCAGCAACTGCCGGTCGCTGCTGATCACGCCGTCGAACCGCTGGGACTGGCCCTGGATGGTGTACCTGCCGCCATCAAGTCGTGAAGTGAAATCGCTGGTGCCACCATCAGCGTCGTAGCTGCGGCTGAAGAAACCACCGGATTCAACATCGACGCCGATGATTTCCGTGGAGCGCACACGCTGCCCGTCCATCATCGCGTCGACCTCATGCACCAGGAAGTGACCATTGGGCATCCACGTGTAAACGTCCGATGCGAACGACACCCCGCCCGTGCTGCCGTCGGGTTGCAGCGCGATGAGGGTGGTCTCCCACGCTCCGGCAAGAACGTCCAGCCGGCGGTGGTGTCCGCTGTGGAAAGTTGCTTGTGTCATGGCGACTCCGTACTGGGTGAGGCGGTATAGGGTTCAACCAGGGCGCGCAGCAGCTCCATGCCCGTGGCAGTAGTGGTGGGCGCAGCGGTGCCTTCGCGCTGGACGAAACCGGTCCAGTCCGCGCCGGCCACCCGCCACAGCTCCGTCGGTTCCACCGGCAGCCAACGCATGGGCCAGAAAGGCAGGCGTCTCTGCCCCACCCTGCCTCGCTGCAGTTCGATCAGGCCGCTGTGGCTGCTGGCACCCAGCACCCGGGAATATGCCACCTGCAGGCCATCGTCCGGGCCTTCCATGTATTGCACAAAGCGCGCGCCATCGAACAGTAGTACGCCAGTGACGCCGGCACCACGGTTGAAACGTGCTGCGTCATCCACGATTCCGCACAGCCTGCCCCCGGTCTGGCCCAGCCGGCTGGCAGCAATATCCGCTGCCGCCTCGCTGGTATATACAACGGCTCTGATGGGCACGTTCGACCTCCCTGCAGTGGGCTCCCAACCGTAGCAGAAGGCCGGTTGAGGCAGCGCAGCAGGCGCAGCCTGAAACAGAACAATTCAGTGAAATGTGAAAACGAACCCGAAAAGGATTCACGCCATGCACTGCTGCCCCATGGCATGAAACAGGTCCGCCCGCGAGATCGACTTCATGCCTGACACCGGACTCTTCTACGTCTTTTCAGTGGACTACGCGACCGATGCACGAGGCTGCATCGATCAGGTCACCGCTATCGCCTTCCGCTGCAACCAGTGCCACCACGTGTCCCGCGCCGACGCGGAGCTCAAGCGGATGACGGGGGGCACGCTGCTGACCTGCGGAAGGTGCGGGTCGCACCAGGCCGTCAGCAATGCGCGCCTGGTAGACCGCGAACACCTGGCGGCAACCGGCCAATCTGCAGCAGCGGCCGACCCACGCTGAGCTAGGTTCCGACGCGCGCCCAGTGCCCGGCGTGAGGGGAATGCATGCATCTGCGCGCTCGATGCGCATCCGCCGTTCACTGCATCTACCCCGCACCCCAACACCGGCCGGGATAGCCTCGTCGCTCCTTCCCTGCTGGAGCGCACCATGGCCATCAAGACCGCTGAAGACCTTTTCATCCACGAACTGTCCGACATCTACAGTGCCGAGAAGCAGCTGACCAAGGCCCTGCCGCGCCTCGCCCGCGCCGCAGAGAACCCCGCACTTGCCGCCGCGTTCGAGACGCACCTGGAGGAGACCCAGGGCCAGATCGAGCGCATCGACCAGGTCGTGGAGGTGCTGGGCATCCGCCTGAAGCGGATCAAGTGCGCGGCGATGGAAGGCCTGGTGGAAGAAGGCAAGGAAGTCATCGAGAGCATTGAAAAGGGCCCGGTGCGCGATGCAGCACTGATTGGCGGCGCGCAGAAGGTCGAGCATTACGAAATCGCTTCCTACGGCACCATCGCCGCGCTGGCCAAGCAGCTCGGATACAAGGACGCTGTGCCGTTGCTGCTGGAAACGCTGGAAGAAGAAAAGGCCACGGACGAGAAGCTGACCCTGCTGGCCAAGAGCGGCGGCAACGCCAAGGCCGCCCAGGCCGCGTGATCGCAGGTGCACCGCAGATCAGCCCACGCGTCGCTCCCCAAGGGGCGGCGCGCTTCTGCACGAGGATGACGTATGCACCCTGATCTTCTTGGATGGACCGCCACAGCCGTACTGATGGCCACGCTGGTCCGGCAGATGGTCAAGCAATGGCACTCGCCTCACCCGGAAACCGTCTCGAAGTGGCTTTTCATCGGGCAGATGACCGCGTCTACGCTGTTCACGATCTACAGCGCGCTGCTGGGTGCCACCGTGTTCGTGGTCACCAACCTGCTGTTGCTGGCAACCGCGCTGATCGGACAGCTGCTGGCGTGGCGCCGCAACCGTGCAACGGCTTCGAGCTCATCTGGAAGGACGCCTTGATTGTTGACGTTGCGTCTACACCGGCTTGATGCGGGTACTCACGCGTTCACGTTTACCGTTGTCGTGCAACCCGCACCATGCGGTCCAATCAATGAGGAAATGTCATGCAGCGCGATCAGAAAGACCTGCCCCATCCGGATGACCACACGGCCGCGGTGCCTGCTGGCAGCGCTGGACAGGCCAAGGCCCACAACAGTGCCAATCATGATCAGGCGTTGACGGAGACGTTCCCGGCCAGTGATCCGATCTCTCCCTTCGTCGCCGCCGCCACGCCGGATGAGCAGGCGCAACGGCTTGGCAAGCGCGTGGCGCCCGCTCGGCACGACAAGGGTGAGGGGGACGACGGAGCTGGCCAGTGATCGGGCCTGCGCTCCCGCCGAGGGGGCCGGGCAGCCCGCGCCCGTCAGGCGGCTCCGGCGCGCTGGTGCGTGGTGCCGAAGACGAACAGGCAGTGGAGGCCTGACACCTCGGAGCCCGCCATGGAACAGCCCACCGCCCTGCTCATCATCGATCTTTTCAGCCTGTTCGACTTTCCACAGGGGCGGCAACTGGCTCCGTACGCCGTACGTGCAGCCCAGCGCACCGCCCGCCTGCGTGCTGCATTCGACGCGCACCGCTCGCCGGTGATCTACGCCAATGACAATTTCGGCAACTGGCAGCGCGACTTCCCGCAGCTGGTCGAGGCCTGCCGGCAGAAGGGCGGAGCCTCGGCGCGGATCGTCGAGTACCTTGCCCCCAGCGAGGAACACTACTTCATCCTCAAGCCGAAGCACTCCGCCTTCCTCGCCACGCCACTGCCGGTGCTGCTGGCCAAGCTCGGCACCCGGCGGTTGGTGCTGGCCGGCATGGCACTGGACGCGTGCGTGCTGGCCACTGCCATCGATGCCAACTCGCGCGAGTACGCGACGGTGGTCGCCCGGGAAGCGGTCGCCGCCCTGCCCGACCGCCGCCAGCCGGCCCTGCAGACACTGCAGCGATCGGGCGCCGTCGAAGTACTCAGCAACCGTCAGATCATCGCTTCGCTGTCATCCACGTCCTCATATCAACGCACGGGCCTGGCACCACCGCGCTGAACCGGGCCTCTCGCCAGCGTGCGCTTCTTCGCCGGCGGCCGCGGCGTCCGAGCGCGATAATCGACCTGGCATACCGGGCAGAAGAAGGTGCGCCGATGCGTGGTGCCCATGTAGACCTTGCTGACCGGACCACCACAACAGGGACAAGTCCGCCGGGTGTGCACCTGCCAGTGCTTCTTCAGCTCGAAGCCGCGCTTCCAGCGCAGGAAGTCGAAACTGTATTCGCGGGCCTGCTTGACCAGTTCGGCAAGCTTGCGCGGCGGAAGATCACCAACAGGGTTGGCCGGGTGGACCCGGATGCGGAACAGCACCTCGTTCTTGATGATGTTGCCCACGCCGGAGAACAGCGTCTGGTCCAGCAGGGCATCGCAGACCAGGACATCGGGCATCGACTTCAGGCGACGGCGGGCAAGCCGGGGGTCCCACAGGTCGCTCATCACGTCGGTGCGCCAGTCGTAGACCTCGTCCAACGGCTGATCGATCAGCTTCACCGAGCAGGTGTAGAAGTTCAGTTCGCCGTTGTCAAAGCGCAGCGACACCCGCGCTGGCGTCTCCTTGCGTTCGTCGATGCGCCAGCTGCCGAACATCATCAGGTGGATGCGCAGACTGACGTGGCTGAACTCCAGCAGGAAATGCTTGCCCCAGCTGCGCACGGCCCGCACCCGGCGTCCCTCCAGGCAGGCCAGGTCGAGCGTGCTGTTGCCACTGACGCCACGGACGGTCTTTCCCTTGAACCTGGCGGCGGCCTCGCGCAGCAGCACGATGGAAGGACCTTCAGGCATTGGCGTGCTCCAGCATCGACTGCAGTTGCAGTGCATTGGGCACGGCGTGGCCGTGCGCCGTGTTGTCAAGGATGATCCACGCCTCCCCCGCCTGGGCGGCCTCTACTGCGGCGGCCACCAGACTGCAGAGCTGCGGTTGCTGGTAGGCGCTGTAGTACATGCGCGGCTGCCCGTGCCACCGCCAGTAGCTCCAGTGCCTGGCTCCGCCCGGCTGATCAGCCCCTGCAACCCGGGCGGGATCGGCCGCGACCCGGGCAATGCCGTGGTCATCCAGCAGCGCGTCGGCCTTGTCGTCGAACCAGCTCGGGTGGCGTGGTTCGCAGGCGACCCGCACGGCGCTGCGCCGGCGCAGCGCCCGGAAGAAGGCCGAGGCCGTGCGGCCATCGTAGGCCAGGCTCGGCGGCAGCTGCAGCAACAGGGCGCCCAGTCGATCACCCAGATGCGCCGCCGCGTGCAGGAACGTGTCGAGCAACGGCGCAGCACCGCGCAGGCGCGCGTCATGGGAAATGGCCTGCGGCATCTTCACCGAGAAACGGAAACCGTGCGGCACGCTGGCCGCCCAGCGCGCATACGTGGCGGGCTGATGTGGTCTGTAGAACGACGAATTGATCTCCACGATCGGAAAGCGCGATGCATAGCGCTGCAGCGCACTGTCTCCCGCCGCGAACGCGTGGGCGATGTCCGTGGGCAGCGACCACCCTGCGCAGCCCACGGCGACCGGGTGGCCCGGTCGCGGATGACGGAGTTCACGTGCCATGGCGCTACGGTGGCGACAGGCTCGTAGCAACATGGTGAACGCACGTTGGCTGCAGCGTGAAGCCTGTGCCGCGGCCTGCAGCCGTCAGGTTGCCGTGTATCGGCCATCGCTGCTCAGAGGCTGGCGTTGACCATGGCGCCTGCCGGTTGCTGTGGCATCGGCATGGAATGCCCGTTGCGCGGTGCAATGCGTTCGTGGGTGGCGGCCAGGACCTGGTTCACCCGATGGAGCATGCCACGGCCACCGGGCTCGATACCGATGATGTAGACGAAGCGACCGTCACAGCGCGACTGCGCCGATTCAAGCCCCTCGGTTTCAGAAATCACGCGCTTCAGTGCCTTCTCCCAGGCCCTGCCGGGGGGCGATGCCAGTTCCACCACCACTGCGGTTTCCCCGCAGTCCAGCGGCATCACTTCCACGCGCAGAATGCGCGGCGCCCTGCTGGTCTCGGTGCTACCCATTTTCAGTCCTCCTCGGCCAATGACGGCGGAAGTATCCACGTCCGGCGCCAAGGCGCCGTCAAGAATGGATGGCCGTTGCGTGCAGGCCTCGACCGCCTTCGCGACGTGCTGCTGGAAGCGAGCTCCTTCGCCCTGCTCTGCCCAGCGACAAAGCGGTCTGTGGAGAGCGGCCACGCCACTAACAGGTCTTCTTTTCATGCATGGGCACCCTGATCTGACAGGAGTCCAGTGCTTGCGCGCAGTCACACCTTCGCACTTTGGTCGTTGACCTGTTGACGCCAAAAAATGACGCTAACGACACCGCGACAGCGTTCCTGACGCCAGTGCGCGGTCGAGATCCCAGGCAATACCGGCTACGGCCGGGTCGCATCCCCAATACCTGTCACCGCATCGTCCTTCACACGGAATGGCCTGGCCTGCCGTGGTGGACGGCTGCGCCTTGCCCATATCCATGGAGATCCGCAATGCGCCTTGCCACGTTCTTCCTTGCCCTTGTTTTCAGCACTTTTGCCGGGGCTGCACATGCCCAGGTCGTGACCCTCAACAAGGGTGGGTTCGTATTGACCTATGACTGCAGCATCCACAGCGCGACCCGGTACGAATACACGTTGGTGGCTGACACCGGCTCGGCGGCCCGCCCGTCCAGCTTCTACAAGGACCCGGACCTGCCGGCAGGCTGCCTCGGCCAGACCAGCACCGCCTCCTATGCCAGCGTGCGGTCCGGCTATGACCGGGGACATCTGGTGACGTCCAATCACATGGACTACGACGCCACTTACATCCGCCGCGCCAACTACATGACCAACATCGTGCCGCAGGTGTCCAGCTTCAACCAGGGCATCTGGGTGAAGGCCGAGAACGTGGCCGAATGCTACCGGGACATCGCCCCGGTCGACGTCTATGGCGGCGTTGTCTATGGCGATGCGTCCAATGACCATTTCCTGGCCAGCCATGGCGTTCCGACCCCGGAGTTCTTCTGGAAGACGATCATCACCAAGGATCCAAACACCGGCACCGCCAAGGCCATCAGCTGGATCATTCCCAATGAAACGGGTCTGGGCAGCCTGGACAGTTATCTGGTCACCATCGCGGATCTGGAAGAGCTGCTGGGTGCCAGCTACGTGGCGATCAACGCGCCGGCGTCGCTGAAGAACATGCTGCCCAGTGCCAGCTGGCCGCTGCCGAGTGGATGCGATCTGAGCTGAGCGCCGGATGGCCCGGCAGAGTCTTCTCCGCCGGGCCTGCGCTGCGTGAGGACCCTGCCTGATCTGCCTCTGCAGCCGGCGTCAGGGTGCGACGCCGGCGCGCGCGGCATCCGGCCTGCGGCGGTAATGCAACGCAAACAGATACAACCCGGTGAACAGCTGCAGGAACAACGGCGGCAGCGGCGAGTAGGTCAGCCAGTCCGGTGGTTCGCCCTGCCCCATCCAGCGCGCCACGAAGTTGGCAATCACTGTCAGGGTGAAGACGATAGACGTCCAGCGGTGCACGGGACGCGCCCAGCTGCCGGCCCTCACTGCGGCGCCCTCGCGGCAGTCTTCGCAGGGCGCTCGATCATCTTCCAGCCATTGCCGGACGGATCACGGAATCCGGCATCCACTGCACCATAGCGCTCCACCGGCTCCTGGGTGAATTCCACCCCACGTGCCAGCAGCCGTTCGTAGCTGGCGCGGCAATCGTCCACCGCCAGCACCAGCGGCGGCATCGCACCCTTGGCCACCATCTGCTGCAGGGTCAGCGCAGTGGCCGCATCGTGTACCGGCGGCCCCGGTTTGAACAGGCCAAGCTGGAAACCGCCCTCGCCGCCCGAATGCACCGTGAGCCAGCGATAGTCACCGTTGCCGACATCGGTATGCACCTGGAAGCCGAGCGTGTTGACGTAGAAATCGAGTGCCGCGTCCTGGTCGTGCACATACAGGCCGACCACATTCACCATGCCAGTCATAGGATCCTCCCTCAGGTGGGATCTACGCTAACAAGGCCGGTGCGGCGGCGCTTCTCCAAAACTGCGATCTTCAGGTCCGGGCGCCTTGCGGCACGCGCATGGCACTCCGGCACCGGACCCTGCGCCGGGGCATCGGTCCGCTCTCGGTCGCGGAGGGCGCCGGGGCTGTCGCCGGTGATGTCACGAAAGATGCGGCCAAAGGTGCCCAGGCTGGTCCAGCCGGTCTGCAGTGCGATCTCGGTGATCGGCAGGTCGGTATCGCGCAGCAGGGCGACAGCGCGCTCGATGCGGCGGCTGAGCAGATAGCGGTGTGGCGGCACCCCGAAGGCGTCCTTGAAGGAGCGCGCGAAATGGGCCGCGGAAACCGCACTGATCCCGGCCAGCCGCGCCACCGGCCAGTCTTCATGGCTGGCCCGGTCCATGTGGTCTTTTGCACGCAGCAGGCGGCGCAGCAGTTCCGGGCTCTGGGTCATGGCGTGGCCACCCCGCGCAGCAGGGATCGTGCAGCATGCCGGGCCGCCGCTGCCTCGGTGCACAGCCACTCACGGAAGTGCGCGACTTTCGGGGCGTTGCTGCGTCCTGCCGGACTGGCAAACCAGAAGCTGCGGCCATCGCTGGCCACGCCTTCGTGAGCCTGCACCAGGCGGCCCGCATCCAGCTCGGCCTTGAACAGGATCGGCGAGCCGATGGCGATGCCTTGGCCAGCGATCGCTGCGGCTACGTCCAGATGCTCGGCAGCGAAGTTGGTGGCGAAGCGCTCCGCCCCGGGTGCCGGTGTCTGCGCGAATGCCTGGAACCATAGCGCCCACCAGTCCGGACGCCCCAGCAATGGCACATCCGGCAGCCGCGCGCCGCCCAGGCCGGTGGCGGCTTCAAGCAGCGCGGGCGCGCACAGTGGCGTGAACACGCTGGGGAACAGCTCCACGGCGTGCAGCCCCGGCCAGTCGCCGTGACCGTTGCGGATGGCCGCATCGAAGCGCCCGCCTGCCAGGTCCTGCGGCTCCGCCGACAGATCAAGCTCCAGCACCTGTTGCGGATGCCGGGCGCGGAAGCCACCCAGCCGCGGCGTCAGCCAACTGGTGCCCAACGTAGGCAGTGCGGTCAGGCGCAGGCGGGTGGCATCCATGTCGGCGGCGCGCATGAAACTGGCACGCAGGGCATCGAAGGCGCGGGTAGCCTCCTTTGCGACGCTTGCACCGGCCTCGGTCAGTTCGACGTGCTGGGCGTGGCGCAGGAACAGTCGTGCACCGGTCTGCTCTTCCAGGCGCCGGACGTGATAGCTGACCGATGCCGCCGTGGTGTCCAGTTCTTCCGCGGCCCGCGCAAAGCTGCCCAGCCGCGCCGCGGCCTCGAAGGCACGGATGGCAACGAGCGACGGCAGGTGGCGGTGGGCGACCATAAGTGTGGCTTAGCCTGAGCCTCGATATCCGCGTGGTCAATCCCCCATACGACGCCGAAGATGAGGCCTCGGACAACGGGGATCAGACATGCAGCGACGTGGATTTCTGGGCAGCCTTGCCGCGTTGTACGGTGCCGGCGCCTTCGGGCTGTGCCTGCCGCTGGGCGCCACTCCTGCCCATGCCGGCAGAGACCATGCCAATGACTGGCGTTGGCTGCAGGGCAACTGGAACGTGCGTCACCGCCGGCTGCAGGAACGCCTGGTGGCCGACACGCGCTGGGTGGACTTCACCGGCACCAGTGCGGTCTGGCTGACCCTGGGCGGGCTGGGCACGATCGATGACAACCTGATGCAGCTGCCCGGCGGCGCCTACCGCGGCCTGGGTGTACGTGCCTTCGATCCGGCCTCCGCCACCTGGGCAATCTGGTGGCTGGATGGCCGCGCTCCCAGCCGCTTCGAAGCGCCAGTGCGTGGCGGCTTCAGCGGTACAGGCGGCAGCTTCCGTGGTGCGGATTCCTTCAAGGGCCAGCCCGTCCAGGTCTGGTTCCGCTGGCACGACATCCACGCTGCGCAGCCGTGGTGGGAGCAGGCATTCTCCGCGGACAACGGCGTGCACTGGGAAGTGAACTGGCGCAACTGGTTCACCCGCACGGCAGCGATACCCTCGCCGCTGCCGCTGCAATCGGATGCGCCCCGCGACTTCGACTTCCTGGTCGGCCGTTGGAGCGTGCAGCATCAGCGACTGCGCGAACGCCTGTCTGGCAGCAACCGCTGGGACCACTTCGATGGCACGCTGCACAACTGGCCGGTGCTGGGCGGCTTCGGCAACGTTGGCGACAACGTCATGAACTTCCCCGCTGCGACCGTACGCGGCATGGGCATCCGCGCATGGGATGCCAGCAGTGGCCAGTGGTCGAGCTGGTGGTTGGATGGCCGCGATCCCACGCGGATCGGCGCACCGGTCCGCGGCGGTTTTGTCGATGGCGTCGGCACGTTCATGGGAGACGACCAGCTGCAGGGACAGCCGATCAGAACGCGGGTGATCTGGTCGCGGATCACCTCGCGTTCCGCACGCTGGGAACAGGCGGCATCCGCAGACGGCGGAGCGACCTGGGAGACCAACTGGATCAGCGATTTCGAGCGGCAGGCATGAATGCGCTTGCCTCACTGGTCGCGCTTGCGGTCGCGGTCGCTGGACTGCTGGGGGGTGATGCCAGCCAAGAGGCGTTGGCACTCGACCCTCACGCAGAGCGTTTCGCACCAGGCATCGCGTCGACCCGATACAGCGAAATCCGCCTGACGCTGAGCCCCGACGGACGCACAGCGCTCTGGTTCAGCCGTGACCGGCCTGGCGGCGAAGGTGGCCATGACATCTGGGTTTCGCGCCTGCAGCACGGCCAGTGGAGTGCCGCGCGCCCGGTTCCGTTCAACACACCCGGCCGCGATTTCGACCCTGCGTTCACCGCCGATGGCCGCTTCGTGCTGTTCTGCTCTGATCGCCCCGGTGGCCTGGGCGGCGATGACCTGTACCGGGTGCCCGTGCAGGGCCTGCAGTTCGGTGCCGTTGAGCATCTCGGGTCTGCCGTCAACAGTCCCGCCAACGAGTTTGCGCCGATGCTCGCACCCGACGGTGGCACCCTGCTGTTCTCCAGCGACCGAGCAGGTGGCGCCGGTGGCCACGATCTGTATGTCGCGCGGGTGGACGATGGCCAACTGCAACCTGCGCGGCCGGTGGCAGGCGCGGTCAACACGGCCGCGCAGGAGTTCGACGCCACCTTCCTGGGCGATGGCCGGACCATCGTTTTCGCACGTGCACAGGACTTCGGCAGTTCGCGGGTCGAGCAGTTCGCGGCACGCGCGTTCGGTGACCGCTACCTGCCCGGCATACGACTGCCCGCACCCGTCAACGACGGTGCGAGCGACAGCTATGGCGCCATGCTCGACTGGTCCCGCCCTGGCACGCTCACCTATTCAGCGCGTCGCGGGGATGGCGCCAGCCTGGACCTGTACCGGGTGAGCTATCGGCTGCCACCGTCCCTGTCGATTCCGGGGCCCCCGGTTCGTCGATAGAAAAAGAGCCCCCGAAGAGAGCATCCACATGCCTTCCGCACAACAGGTTGCCTGCCGCTGTGGCGAAGTGACGTTGAACCTGACCGGCACACCCATCGCCTGCGTCGACTGCTGCTGCAACAGCTGCCGCGCCGCAGGCCTGCGTCTGCAGCGCCTGCCCGGCGCCCAGCGGCTGCTCGGACATGGAACTACCCGGTTCGTCATGTATCGCAAGGACCGGGTGGAGTTCCTGGCAGGAGTGGAGCGCCTGGCCGCGTTCCGCCTCTCTGCCGATGCCGGCACCCGTCGCGTGCTGGCCACCTGCTGCAGCACGCCACTGTTTCTTGAACTGACCGGCGGCCACTGGCTTAGCCTGTATGGCGGGCTGTGGCCGGAGGATGCCCGGCCGCCGCTGCAGATGCGCACCATGGTGGGCGATCTGCCCGATCCCTCCGTGCTGCCCGCCGATGTACCCAACCTCAAGCAACACTCGCTGCGCTTCTATGCCCGGTTGATGAAGGCCTGGATTGCGATGGGCCTGCGCAGCCCGGATATCCGCATTGAAGGAGAGGTCCATGGCTGAGCCAGACAAGATCGAGATCGAGAGCATCACCTCGCCCGGCAGGACCCAGTGGGTCGACCGGGGCAAGTACAGCGCCATGCGTATCGCCCTGCTCGACGTGCTGCCGCAGACGCCGCCCGGGGTTTCCGTTGCCATTGCCAAGCAGTCATTGCTGCCGGCGCTGCCTGCAGATCTGTTCCCCGCAGGCGCGACCGCAGGCTGGTGGCTGAAGGCCGTGCAGCTGGATCTGGAAGCCAAGGGCGTGATCGAGCGCGCAGCGGGCAAGCCCGTGCGGTTGTTCAAGCATGCGGTCGTCGGTCGAACGGCGGTGACGTCATGAGCGGTCCATCCAACGATGCGCCTTCATCGTCGCGCAGGTCACTGCTGATCGGTGCTGGACTGTTGCTGGCCATGGGATGGCCGCCCAGCGTGCGCGGCGCCAGCGCGGGCCTGCGCGAGCCCATGGATGCCGCAGCGTTCGCCGCCCGCCGGCGCTGGGTCCGCACACCGTTCGGGCGCATCGCCTGCGTGCAACAAGGGAAGGGTCCGGCCGCACTGTTCCTGCACGGGTTCCCGTTGAGCGGGTTCCAGTGGCGGCATGCGATCGCGCAGCTTTCCTCGTCCCGCCGCTGCATTGCACCGGATTTCATGGGCCTGGGCCACAGCGCGGTGGCGGCCACGCAGGACCTGTCCCCACAGGCACAGAGCGACATGCTCGTTGCGTTGCTTGATGCGCTGTCCGTTGCGATGGTCGACCTGGTTGCCAATGACAGTGGCGGCACCGTGGCCCAGTTGTTCGCTGTGCAGCACCCGAGCCGCGTGCGCACGATGCTGCTGACCAACTGCGACGTGCACCAGAACAGCCCGCCGGTGCAGATGAAGAACTCGCTGGCCGCCGCACGCGCAGGCACCTATCACCAGAAGATTGTGCGCCACCTGCAGGATCGCGGCTACGCGCGATCAGCGGCCGGTATCGGCGGCTCGGCTTATGTGGATCCGGCACATTTCAGCGATGAGGCCATCGAATACAGTTTCCGCCCGCTGGTATCCTCGCCCCTGCGCCAACAGCAGCTCAATGACCACCTCGCGGCGTTCGAGCCCAATCCGCTGGTGGCCATCGAGGCCTCGCTGCAACGCAGTACGATTCCCACGCGCATGGTGTGGGGAACGGCCGATCCCCTCTTTCCGGGGCGCTGGGCCGAGTGGCTGGACCAGACGCTGCCGGCATCGCGCGGTGTCCGCTGGGTGGAAGGCGGACGCCTGTTCTGGCCTGAGGAACAGCCTGCGCTGCTTGCCGATGAGGCCCGGGCGCTTTGGCGAGCCTGATAGGCCTGCCTGACCCGATGCGCCAGCCGCTGGGCTGGCGCGCCCGACTCAACGCGCCATGGCCCGTGCAGCGTGTTCCTGGGACATCTGCTCCCGCTCCTGCTGCTGGCTCACCTGCTCAGAGCTTGCCGCCAGCGACTGGCCCTGCTGCAGCTCGCGCACGTGCTCGCTGACCGGCGTAGCCACTGCCTGCGCAGTATCGGTGCGGGCGATCTGTCGATCGGCGGCGTGCGGCTGGCCCTGCACCGCGAACGCGTACCTGCCGTCGTCACTGAGCACGGCCTCGTCGATCCGCTGCATGCCCTTGCCCTTGGCCGCGACCAGCAGGGCCATGCCCAGCCGTTCACTCATCTCATCAGGCTGGCGCCCCATCGCCTGGTCGAGGCTGCTCACCGCGCCTTGGCTCTGCAGCCACATGCCGTGGTCCGGGCTGGCGGTGTGCCGTGGGTCCTGCCGTGGCAGCAGCGGTGAGGGCGGTGCGAGCGACTGCAGGTGATCGCCCTGCACGGCAGCGTCGATCTTCTGCAGATCCTTGCCGCCAGCCGCGGCGATATGGAACAGGCGTTCGGCCATGCCATAGGTGGATTGCCCCTGGTTGCGCGCCAGCCCCAGTGCAAAGGCGTCCACATCCTGCTGCGGCCTGCCGTTGCCGTCCTCTGCAAGCACCTGCCACGATGGCCCCAGCATCGGGTTGTCCCCGACCATCGACTGGGTACGCTCCATCAGCGTGCGCATCTGGGCCTCGCTGAAGCTCAGGGTAGTGAGCTCACCGGCCTTCACCGGTCCGCGATCACCGCTGGGGTCGCCGGACAGCGCCGCGTTGGCCATTCCGGCAATCTGCTCACCCTGCGCATGGCCGCGCAGGTCGAAGGTGAATTCATAGCGGCGCTGCGCCCTGTCTTCCTGGCCGTCGGCGCCGTAGGCGCTGACCCGGGTTGCCGGCAGGTTGCCGTTGTACTGCACGCTGCGCAGTTCGGTGCGGCTGCCGTCCTCGCGACTGACCTGCACCACGTCGCCGCTGTTGCGTGCCCCCGCCAGGTCCAGGCCGAACGTGTCGCCATAGCCGACCTTCAGCCGCGTCTGCGAACTCATGCCCAGCCGCTCGACCGTCGCCAGATCCTGCACGCCCGGGGTCTGGCCGCTCAGGGTGCCGTTGTCGATGAACTGTTCATAGGCCTGGCGGCCTTCGGCTTGATCCAGGTCGAACGTGGCAGTGCGGACGGCAGCGTGGCCGAGCGCGTCCTGGCGACCGGCAATCGCGCTGAACCTGCCGGCAATGAATCCCATGCCGTTGAAGGCTTCCACCGCCTCGTTCGGCCCGGTGGAGACGCGCACCCGGCCATCATCCAGGCGATCCACGCGGTAGCTGGCACCGCTCGCCTCGGTCGTCTGGCTCTGCATGGCGATGTTGCGGAAGCTGCCTTCCAGTGCGGTGCCGGTGAACTGCTGGCCATCCAGGGTGACGCTGCCCCCCTTGGGAATGGTCTGCGGATCGAACGGGTTGATGCGGGTGGGATCGACGTCCACCGCCTCGCTGGGCAGGCTGACCCTGTAGCGCCCGCGTACGCCGGTGCTGCTGGTGTCCTGGAAGCCGGCACCTTTCGCGCTTGCCCCGACCACCGACTCCATCGTGAGCAGGTAATCCCTGCCGCCATCGGGCCTCGGGCTGCCGGCCATGTTCAGCGACGTCCCCTGGAACTGCGATGCGAGACTGGACACTGCGCGCTTGTGCTCGGTACCCACTTTCAACGCGCCGTCGCCCTCGTTCAACGTGACCGAGTAACCACCGGCGGCGGCCCGCACCTCGCTGTTGGACGAGGTGTAGGTCGGATCGAACGACGCCGAGGCGGCATCGCGCGGCGCATCCTGGGTTGCGCCTTCCTTGCTGGTCTGGGCATTCATGCCGTGACCTCCTTGAACAGTGACGCGCTGATTATAGGACGCGGTGTGCGCAGCACGTTCACATCGCGCCGCAGCCGCATCCACGATAGTGATGGCCATCCCATTCCACGCCGAGGGTCCATGCCCCACTCCCTCGCCCGCCCGCAGCGATGGCGCCGTCACGGCCGCAAGCTGCTGCCGTACCTGCTGGGCCTGTATCTGCTGTACCTGTTGGCGGGCAATGTTTTCCTCAATACGCCGCTGTTCGATCAGGTCACCAATCGCAAACCGCACAAGTTCGTGATGACCACCGGCCCGGCGATCACGCTGCTGCCGGGGCATGTCATCGCCTGGAATGTGCAGATGCGCGGCCACGTCAATCACACCGTGTATGTGCTGCGCGCGGACCGCGCCAGTGCACGCTTGGCATTGCTGCCGCTGTTCCAGCGCGAGGTGCGCGTACCGTCGCTGCACGCGACCGGGGTGGCCGCCGAGATCGCGCGCGTGGAGGAGGCCATTCCCTCACCACCGCGCGGCGATCGCGGCTGGACGTTGCGGTTCGATGCCATTCATAGCGAGACCATCCGCAGCGTGCGCGCGGGCAAGCTGTTGATCGTTGGCCAGGGCAGCGGCACGGTCGGTTTCGTTAAGCAGCTGCGTGGTGGTCCCTCGGAATTGCTGGACTCGGAGGTGGCGTTCGCTGATGCCGACGTCAGCCTTAGCGGCACCCAGCTGCTCGGCGACATGCAGTTGAAAACGCAGTTCTCCTACCCACGGCATTACCGCGACCAGGCACCCGGGCTGGCAAAGCTGGGGCTGCTGCATGCCGTGCTGGAGGTGCAGGCACGCAGCCAGGGCCTGCGCCTGGATACGGACACGCAACGTCCTTCCATTGCCAGCGCCGCAGTGCCGGGGCAGCTACAGGCCTCGATCACCCTGGACCAGGGCGCGCTTCAGCCCGGCAGCCATGCGGTCTGGCGGGTTCCCCTGCAGATGGGAGCTGGCGCCCCCGACCGCGGAACGCTGGCGGTGCAGCTGGATACCGCCCGCGATATCCGCCTGCAGGCGCGGTTGCCGCAGCGCGAGGGCACAGGCGCTGCGCTGGACGCGGATCTGACCATCACCGGCCGGCACATTCCATTCGCCGAACCCAGCGAGATGCTGGGCCGCACCTCCGGGACGGTCAAGGGCGAATGGACCTTCACCTCGCTCAACTGGATTCCCGCACTGTTCGTGCAGAAACCCTGGTTCCAGCTGCAGGGCGGTGGCGTGCTGCGCGCCGACCTGCGCCTGCAGAACGGCGAGCTGGCCGCTGGCAGCAGCGTCGACATTCCTGCGGCGCGGGCGGTGGCCGAAGTGGCCGGCGTGCACATGCAGGGAACGGCCAGCGCCCATGGCCAACTGCAGGCCGGGACGCCGACGCACGCCGTACTGGCAGTGAAGCTTCCCACGTTCAATGCGCGTGCAGGCGGCGCCAAGGGTGCCACGCTGTTCGATGGGCGCGACCTGGCACTGACACTCACCGGTGACGGTCGCCTGCGCGAGCTGCGCAAGGGCGTGCGCGCTCAGCTGCGCTTCAATGACGCAAGCATTCCAGACCTCACCGCCTACAACCGCTACTTGGGCGACGGCCAGGTGCGGCTGCTGGGAGGCGCTGGCCAGGTGAGCGGCGACGTTGAACTCGATACCCAGGGCCGGGTTGGCAATGGCAGTGTCCGCCTGCGCAGCCAACGCGCACGCCTGCAGGTGGCCGGGCTTGGCCTGCAGGGCGACGCCCGCGTTGATGGCAGGCTGCGGCGTGGCGATTTCAGCCAGCGCCGCTTCGATCTGGGCGGTAGCGTGATCGAGCTGCGCAACGTGCAGGTGGGTGAGCAGCAGCGTTCACAGCCGTGGTGGGGCCGGGTCACCATCGCCCGCGGTGACATCGATGCGCAGTCACCGTTCCAGGTGGACGCACGCGCGGATCTTGCCATGCGCGACGCGGGCCCGCTGCTGGCGCTGTTTGCCGAGCGCAGCGATTACCCGCGCTGGGCATTGTCGCTGCTCGACTCCGGCCAGGTGGATGCACATACGCGCCTGCGCTGGCGCGCCGGGCATCTGGTACTGGATGGACTGCAGGCGGAGAACGAGCGCCTTTCGCTGCGTGCGCGGCTGGATCTGCTGGACCAGCGCAAGCGTGGCGACCTCTACCTTCGCTGGGGCCTGCTGGGTGCCGGCATCGAGCTGGATGGGCAGCGCCGGCAATGGCACCTGGCCGGCGCGCGGGAATGGTTTGACGGTCGGCCCGCTCTGCTGCCGGCCCCGGCACAGGCTGGCGTCGGCGGAACGGCCGACTGAGCCGCAGGTTGCATCCAGTTGCGACGCCTTTACGTACAACGCACTACCGCAGTTCGCGATAGTGCAGGAGGAAAGACACCGTGAATGTCCGCAGGCAAGCGGTTGGCCTTCTGGGCTGGGCCATCGTCACTTTTCTGGCGGCCGCACTGGGCGCGCGTGCCTCGATCTCGGCAGCGGATTTCTACGCGAGCCTGGCGCTGCCGGCATGGGCACCGCCGGCCAGCGTGTTCGGTCCGGTGTGGACGGTGCTGTACGCATTGATGGCGCTGGCGGCGTGGCTGGTGTGGCGCCAAGGCGGATGGCGCGCGACCGCGCCTGCGCTGGCACTCTATCTGCTGCAGCTGGCCCTCAACGTGCTGTGGAGCTGGCTGTTCTTCGGCTGGAAACAGGGGGCGTTGGCGTTCGCTGACATCGCACTGTTGCTGGCGCTGATCGTGGCCACGATCGTCGCCTTCCATCGCGTGCGTCCGGCGGCGGCATGGCTGCTGCTGCCTTACCTGGCATGGGTGACGTTCGCCAGTGCGCTCAACTACGCGGTGTGGCAGGCCAATCCGGCCGCGCTTTAGCCGGGCAATGCCTGAGAGCCTTGCGCTGCGGGCCGCCACTGGCGCAGCGCGCTGCCCCTGAAGGCCTGCTCACCGCAGCCGGTCGGGCAGCGCAGTACACGCGCGGCAGACGTGCTGACAAGCCCATCGCCCTCCTGCGCCTTGAATACGACCTCGCAGCACAGGCAGCGAGCCACCAGCGAATACAGATGGACGATGCGGCCGCTGCCGGGATCCTGCAGTGCATTGACATCCAGCAGGTCGAAGCGGCCGTTCTCAGGCGCTGGGCGCGATGGGCGAAGCAGGGAAGACGATGGCTGCAGGTTCACGTCGATGCGTCACAGAAGGATGAGCGACGACTGTAGTAGGCGCGATGTGCAGCAGATGTGCACCGCACCCATCAGGCTGCAGCAGCGCCCCCCAGTCGGTTGATCTGCGCACATTCCAGCACCGGCGGCGGGTCCGGCATCGTCGCCAGCACGATCATCGCGCGGCCGATGGCTTCGTTGCTGGTCACCAGTGAGGGCAGGACGCGGCCCGCCGCCGCCATCAGGGGACCGCCAAAGCGATACAGCGGCTTCAGCGCCGCATGACGGGTGCCGGTGCCCGTCACGGGGCGCACCCCGGCGGGACGCAGCATGACGGTGCGCACCGCGAGCTGCGCCAACGCGGCCTCGGTCTCGCCCTTGATGCGCAGGGGCATGATCCGGCTGTGGGGATTGGCATGGGCGCCGGAGACATACAGGAACCGGCCGTCCGGATTCGCCTCGGCCCATGCTGCAGCCACGGCGAGGGTGGCATCGAGCGTCACCTTCCGATACTCGTCCTCGGCGGTGCCGACCGGCGGTGCTCCGGCACAATAGAAACACGCATCGAATCCGGCCAACTGCGGGCCCACACCACGGGCATGCTGGAAATCGGCCAGCACGATCTGCTCGATACGCGCGTCGAGCCGGGCCTTGCCGCGGACCAGGGCAGCGGTGCGCGCCACCTGCGGCGAAGCGAGGCAGGCACGGGCAACGCCCTGCCCGACCAGTCCGGTCGCGCCGGTCAGCAGAATCCGCAGCGGGCGTGTTTCGTACATGCGTTGACCTTGAAGAAGCCTAGAGATTCACGAAGCGCTGGATCCGGCGGGCCAGCCAACCACTGAATACCAGCGGCGCATCCAGCGCGGAAACGCAGATGCACGGTACGCCCGGCGCCGTTACCGGCTGGTGCTCGACCTCCTCGTCCAGGTCGGCCACATCGCCGGGCGCGAACAGACCCAGCGCATCATTGTAGGAACCCCGCAGGATCTGTGTCAGTTCGCTGCGTCCATGGCTGTGCATCGGCAGGCATTTGCCCGGCGCGATCTTCAGCATGATCAGCGACGGCATCTGCTCGGCACGGATGCAATGCACTCCCGGCGCCATCCAGCGCCAATGCAGCCGGCCCAGCGAATCGCCGAAGTACGGATGCAGCGACGTCGGCAGATGGTCCGGATCCGCCTCGGGGCGTTCGCGCGGCATCGACCGTATCGGGCCTGGCACCGCGTCGGCCTGGACCTCGACGAGCTGCGCAAGCATCGCTTCGCGCAGGCCCGCCCGCCGCGCCTCGTCCGCCACGGGCTGGGTCTGCTCCAGCAGTGCGGCACCGATGGCCTCCGCTTCGCGCAGCCGCTGGCGGCAGTGCGGGCACTGCTCCAGATGGGTGCCGGCGACGATACTCAACGGTGCCGGCAGAGCACCGGCGGCGTAGCTCATCAGCGTCGACTCATGCAGGTGGTGGTGCGGATTCATGGTGCACCCCCGACCTTGGACTGCAACTGCAGGAACGCTCGTCGCAGGTGTGATTTGACCGTGCCCAGCGGCATGCCCAGCGCCTGCGCGATCTCGCTGTGGCTCTTGGCCTCGAAGTAGGACATGCGAACCAGACGCGCCTGCGTGGCCGGCAGTTCATTGATGCGCTGGCGCAGGCGGGCATGGTCGGCAAACTGCTCGGCGCTGCTGCGCTCGCTGACGTCAGCGGCAGCGGCGTCTTCCACGGCTTCCTGCACCTGCATCCAGCTGCGCTCGCGACGCACGCGGTCGATGTGCAGGTTGCGGCCGATGCGATACAACCAGGTGCTCAGCGCACCTTGGGCAGGATCGAACTCGGCCGCGCGCAGCCACAGGCGCAGCAGGCATTCCTGGGCCAGCTCTTCGGCCACCGCTGCGGGTGCGCCAAGGCCACGCAGATAAATGCACAGGCGCGGCATGAAATGGTCGTAGATGCGCATGAAGCAGTCACGATCGCGCAGCCGGGCGACGCCATCCATCTCGCCGTTCCAGTTCGTTGGCTCGTTGCTGGGCTGCTGTGAACTGGACACGATCCGCGCGGTGTCGAAGGGATGGGAGGGACTGGCGGGAGGACGGTACATCGGCGGGGGCTGCCGTTGGGTGAAGAGGAGTCCTTCCCTCTACGCACGGTGGCGCCTGTTGGATGCACCCGGGATGGGTGCCAACGTGCATCCAGCCGGCGCCGTCGCGCGTACAGGCCCGCAAGCCTCCCATGGATCGCCCCGATGCGTCTTGCCTGGTTGCTGCTCTGCATGCCCTGCGCCGCTTCGGCCGCGCCGCTGCTGCGTTCGGAGGGCGTGGCCACCCTGGCCAACGGAGTCATTGCCTACCGCGAAGTGCATTGGCAGCGCGGCGCCGGCGATGGCAGCGAACGCTGGGTGGAATACCTTTGCCCTGCTGGCCAACCTTTCGCCCGCAAGCAGATGCCCGCCGCCACCCGGCCGCAGGTGCGGGGCTATGTGCTGCAGGACGCCCGCAGCGGCCAAGCGGCCGATGTGAGGGTCGGCCCCGGCGTGGTCCGGGTCGACTGGAAGGAGGACACGTCCACGCCTTCCCGCACCAAGCAGCTGCCGCTGCCCCCGGATGCCGTGATCGACGCCGGCTTCGATGCCGCCGTGCGGGCCCACTGGCGCACGCTGCAGGGTGGAGCACCGGTCAGCCTGCCTTTTCTGGTGCCCGGCCGGCAACGCTTCTACCCCGTGCAGGTGCAGTACCAGGGCCCGGTGCGCTGGCAGGGGCTTTCCGCCCATGCGGTGAATGTCCGCCTTGATACCTGGTTCGGCGCGGTGGCCCCACGTCTGTCGCTGGTCTACGCCGATGCTGATCGCCGCCTGCTCGAGTTCCGTGGTACCAGCAACCTGCGCGATGCACGTGGCGATTATCCGCAGGTGACCGTGCGCTTCGCCGCGCCCGCAACCGAGCAGCCGGAGCAGCGCTGGCGCACTGAGTTGCAGCGACCGCTGGTAGCCAGCTGCGGTGTTACGACCAGGTGAACATGCAGTCAGCTGCAATCCACTGCATCCAACCTGCACTGCAACGCGTAGAGGTAGGCAATCGACTCCCTCGGGCTTCCGTCCATGGCATCCGCAGCGCCTCCACTCCGCAGACGTTCGCGCCTGTTGCGCACCTTCCAGCGCTGGTTCGACACCGATGCCGGAAGCGAAGCGGCGATGGACCGCAGCCAGGGTGACCGCATCGACTGGCTGCGCGCCCTGCCCTTCGCGCTGCTGCACGTGGCCTGCCTCGGGGTGATCTGGGTGGGCGTGTCCTGGACAGCGGTTGCCGTCGCAGTGTTCCTGTACGCGATCAGGATGTTCGCCATCACCGCGTTCTATCACCGCTACTTCTCGCACCGGACGTTCGAGGCATCGCGCACCGTGCAGTTCGTGTTCGCGGTCATCGGCGCCGCCAGCGTGCAGCGTGGCCCGCTCTGGTGGGCAGCGCACCACCGCCACCACCACCGCCACGCCGATCAACCGCAGGACCCGCATTCCCCGCGCCAGGGCGGGTTCTGGCGCAGCCATATGGGTTGGTTCCTCACCCGTAGCGCCTTTGCCACCGATCTGCAGCGCATTCCCGATCTGGCCCGCTACCCCGAGCTGCGCTGGCTGGACCGGTTTGACACCGTGGTTCCCGTGTTGCTGGCCGCTGCGCTGTATGGTGTGGGTGCGGTGCTCGAGCGTGTGGCACCGGGCCTGCATACCTCCGGCCCGCAGCTGCTGGTCTGGGGCTTCTTCATCTCCACCGTGGTGTTGTTCCACGCCACGGTCACCATCAATTCGCTGGCGCACCGATTCGGCCGGCGCCGCTTCGAGACCCGTGATGACAGCCGCAACAACCTCTGGCTGGCGCTGCTGACCTTCGGCGAAGGCTGGCACAACAACCATCACTTCTTTCCCGGCACCGCCCGCCAGGGCTTCCGCTGGTGGGAGATCGACATCAGCTGGTATGGCCTGCGCGCAATGGCTGCGCTGGGCCTGGTGAAGGGCCTCAAGCCGATCCCGGCCTGGGTACTGGCCAAGGCGAGGCACTGACATGCGTATCGCGGTCATCGGTTCCGGCATCGCGGGTCTGGCCAGTGCGTGGTGGCTGGACGGCGAGCATGACGTCACCCTGTTCGAGGCCAACGACTACCTGGGCGGCCACACCCACACCCACGAGGTGACGGTGGACGGCCGCAGGATGGCGGTCGACACCGGGTTCATCGTCTTCAATCCGCACCATTACCCGCTGCTGTCGGCGTTGTTCGGCGAACTGGGCGTGGACTCGCAGCCCACCACGATGAGTTTCTCGATGCACAGCGAGCGCAGCGGCGTGGAGTACAACGCCACATCGCTCGATGGCCTGTTCTGCCAGCGCCGCAACCTGCTCTCGCCGCGTTTCTGGGGAATGCTGGCCGACCTGCGGCGCTTCTATCGCGACGCGCCCCTGCTGCTGGGCGAGGAGCAGGGCCCGACGCTGGGCCAGTACCTGCACAGCCAGCGCTATGGCGAAGCGTTCGTGCAGGAGCATCTGCTGCCGATGGCCTCGGCGCTGTGGTCCTCGCCGACCGCGCAGGTGCTGGACTTCCCGGCCCGTTACCTGGTGCAGTTCATGGCCAATCACCAGATGCTGCAGATGACCGGGCGCGCGCCCTGGCGCGTGGTCAAGGGCGGCTCGGCGCGCTACGTGGACGCCCTGCGTGCGCGCTGGCGGGTGCACGAGCGGCTGGAATGCCCGGTACACGCGGTCGAACGCATGCCCTGGGGGGCACGCGTACACACCGCAACCGGCATTGAAGGCTTCGATGAAGTGATCCTGGCCTGCCATAGCGACCAGGCCCTTGCCCTGCTGTCCGACGCCGATCCGATCGAGCATGCGGTGCTCGGCGCGATCCGCTACCAACCCAACGAGGCCGTACTGCACACCGACGCCTCCTTGCTGCCCGCCAACCGCAAGGCGTGGGCGGCCTGGAACGCGCATGTACCGCGCGACCCCACCGCACCCTGCACGGTCAGCTACTGCATGAACCTGTTGCAGGGGCTGCCCGGTGATACGCCGCTGGTGGTGACCCTCAACCGCAGCGAGGCCATCGATCCGGCCAAGGTGCTGCGCCGTCTGCAGTACGCGCATCCGGTGCATGATCCGGCTGCGGTGGACGCGCAGCGGCGCTGGGCCGAACTGCAGGGCCGGCGGCACACCTGGTTTGCGGGTGCGTACTGGGGCTGGGGCTTCCACGAAGATGGAATTCGCAGTGCCCGCCGCGTAGTGGATGCGCTGCAACTGCGCAATGCCGGCGCGCCGCCTCCCCTGCAGGTGGAGGTGGCCGCGTGAGCGCCAGCGCCCTCTACTTCGGGCAGGTGGTGCACCGCCGGCACCATCCGCATCCGCATGCCTTCCGCTACCCCATCGCGCAGCTGCTGCTGGACCTGGACGAGTTGGACCAGGTATTTGCCGGGCGCTGGCTGTGGTCGGTCGGGCGCCGCAACCTGGCAGAGTTCCGCCGCAGCGACTATCTCGGCGATCCCAGGACATCGCTTGCAGACGCCGTGCGTGACCATGCCGCGACCGTGCTGGGGCGGCGCCCGGACGGCCCGGTGCGGCTGTTGGCGCACCTGCGCTTCGGTGGCCACGTGTTCAATCCGGTCAGCTTCTATTACTGCTACCGGGCCGACGGCAGCACCCTGGACTGCATCGTCGCCGACATCACCAACACGCCGTGGAAGGAACGGCACGCCTATGTTCTGCCTGTTGAAAGCGCACAGCCGCAGGGGCATGCCCTGCGCTGGCAGTTCGACAAAGCCTTCCACGTTTCCCCCTTCATGCCGATGGATTGCCGCTACGACTGGCGCTTCACCGCGCCCGGCGATGACCTGCGCGTACATATGCAGGTCTGGCGCGACGGTGTCCGGCAGTTCGATGCCACCCAGGCCATGCAGCGACGCCCGCTTGATGGCCGCGGCCTGGCCCGGGTACTGGCGTTCTACCCGTTGATGACCGTGCAGGTGGTAGCCGCCATCCACTGGCAGGCACTGCGCCTGTGGCTGAAGCGCAATCCCGTGCATGACCACCCCGCTCTTGCCGAGAAACCGCGATGAACGAGCTGAATCCTTCCGTTGCCCTGCCCCGCCCCGGCGCGGTGGACGTATTCCTGCGCCGGAGGCTGCTGGCGGTACTGGCGCCGCTGCGCGAAGGCGGGCTGCGGGTACGCGACCCCTTGGGCGAGGTCATCCTCGGTGATCGTGCGGGCGCACTGCAGGCCACGGTGACCATCAGCGATATGGCGTTCTACCGCAAGGTGGCCGCGCAGGGCAGCGTCGGCGCGGGTGAGAGCTACATCCACGGCGATTGGCACTGCGATGACCTGGTGGCCCTGGTGCGGCTGCTGGTGCGCAACCGCGACCTGCTGGATGGCATGGAACGCGGGCCGGCGCGCATCGGTGGCTGGCTGCTGCGCGGCTGGAACCGCCTGCGGCGCAACAGCCGCGAAGGCAGTCGCCGCAACATCGCCGCCCACTACGATCTGGGCAATGACTTCTTCGCGCTGTTCCTGTCGCCGGACCTGATGTACTCCTCGGCGGTGTTCAGCGATGCCGGCGACTCGCTGGAAACCGCCTCGCGCCGCAAGCTGGACCGCATCTGCCAGCAGCTGCAGCTGCAACCCGGTGATCGCGTCGTCGAGATCGGTACCGGCTGGGGCGGGTTCGCCCTGCATGCCGCCCAGCACTACGGCTGCCATGTGACCACCACCACCATCTCCGCCGAACAGCACGCGCTTGCCGCCCAGCGTGTGGCCGAGGCGGGCCTGCAGGAGCGCGTGACCCTGCTGATGCAGGACTACCGTGATCTGCAGGGCCAGTTCGACAAGCTGGTGTCGATCGAGATGATCGAGGCCATCGGTGCCGAGTATCTGGACACCTACATGGCGACCCTGCAGCGGCTGCTGAAGCCCGATGGCGTGGCCCTGCTGCAGGCCATCACCATCGAGGACCAGCGCTATGAGCAGGCGCGTCGCAGCGTGGACTACATCAAGCGCTTCGTGTTTCCCGGCAGTTTCATCCCCTCGATCAACGCCATCCTGGCCGCCAAGACCCGGGCCTGCGACCTGCAGCTGATCGCCCAGCAGGATTTCGGCCACTCCTATGCCCTCACCCTGCGCGCCTGGCGGCAGCGCTTCCTCGCGCAGTTGCCGGCGGTACGTGCGCAGGGTTTCGATGACCGCTTCTGCAGGCTGTGGGAGTTCTATCTGGCCTACTGCGAGGGCGGCTTCCTGGAGCGCTCGATCGGCGTGTCCCATCTGCTGCTGGCACGCCCGGGCTACCGTCCCGAGACGGACGTCCATGGCCAACGGGCCGGCTGACATGCGCCGCACCTGGGTCAACGTGATCGGCAACCAGCTGGTATGGCTGTGCGCCGTTGCCGGTGCCGGCCGCGGCTGGCAATGGCCGGCCCTGCTGTCGGCCACGCTCTATGTCGGCAGCCAGTTGCTTGCCTCACCGCGGCCACGCCTGGAGCTGCGCCTGCTGTTGCTCGCGCTGGGGTGTGCCTGGCTGGTGGATGGCAGCGCTGCAGCCAGCGGTGCTGTGCAGTACGCCGCCGCACCGCTTGGATGGGTGCCGCCACCGTGGATTTTCGCGCTGTGGGCGGCCTTTGCGATGACGCTGACGGCGTCGATGGCGTTCCTGCAGCGGCACTGGATGCTGCCGGTGGCCCTGGGCCTGCTGGCGCCGCTGGCGTACCTGTCCGCGGCGCGGGGTTTCCAGGCCGTACATTTCACCGCCCCGGCCTGGCTGGGCGTGGCAACTCTGGCGCTGGGCTGGTGCGTGGCACTGTCGCTGCTGTGCGCCGTCGCCCGTCGCGGAACGCCCAGCAATCGTGACACCCCATTGATCGGAGCAGCCTGATGAGCATTCTGTGGTGGGTACTGCTGTACGCCGTGCTGATCATGGCCTGGGGTTGGACCTGGCAGCGCAGGCACCGCAACATCGGCATCGTCGATGTCCTGTGGGCAAAGGGCGTGGCGGCAGGCGCGCTGCTGCTTGCATGGCTGGGCGAAGGCGCGCTGCAACCACGCATCGCACTGGCCGTCCTCGGTGGCCTGTGGGGAAGTCGTCTCGCCCTGCATCTGTGGCGCCGCGTACGCAGCGAGGAAGAAGACGGTCGCTACCGCTATCTGCGCGAACACTGGCACGGCCACCAGGGCAGGATCTTCGGCTTCTTCATGGCGCAGGCGCTGTTGGTGGTGCTGTTTGCGCTGCCGTTCACGGCCGTGGCCGGCAATCCCCACAGCGACATGCCTGGCTGGATCGCAGCGGCGGTCGTCGTGTGGCTGCTCAGCGTGGGCGGCGAAGCACTCGCCGACCGTCAACTGGCACGCTTCCGTGCCGACCCGGCGAACAGGGGCCGGACCTGCCGCCAAGGACTGTGGCGGTACACGCGCCATCCCAATTACTTCTTCGAGTGGCTGCACTGGTTCACCTATGTACTGCTGGCAGCCGGCTCACCCTTGTGGTGGCTGGCCTGGTCCGGGCCGGCGCTGATGTACGTGTTCCTGCGCTACCTCAGTGGCGTTCCCTTCACCGAGAAACAGGCGCTGCGCAGTCGAGGCGATGACTATCGCGACTACCAGCGCAGTACCCCGATGTTCTTCCCCTGGTTTCCGCGCAGCCCCAAGGAGTGATCCCGATGAACAGCACCCCGTCCCTTGCTCCGGTTGCCGATACGGAAGCCGGCCTTACCGGTTGGGCCGAGCGTGGCTGGCTGCCCGATGCGGCGCTGCGCGCGGGCATACGCCGCCTGTGTGCGCAACGCCTGGCCGAGGAGTCGAGCGGCAGCATGGAGGAGCAGGCGCAGCGCTTCAGCCGCCGTATCGCCGAGCTCGCTGGCAGCCCACTGGCACTGCACGTGGATGCGGCCAACCGCCAGCATTACGAGGTGCCTGCCGCCTTCTTCCAGGGCTGCCTTGGGCATCGCCTGAAGTACAGCAGCTGCTACTACCGCACCGGCCGCGAGACGCTGGACCAGGCCGAGGATGCGATGCTGGAACTGTACGGGCAGCGCGCCGGATTGGCCGACGGCCAGGCCATTCTTGAGCTGGGCTGCGGCTGGGGCTCGCTGACGCTGTGGATGGCCGAGCGCTACCCGAACGCGCGCATCACCGCCGTGTCCAACTCGCACAGCCAGCGCAGCCATATCCTGGCGCAGTGCGAGGCGCGCGGGTTCGGTAACGTCGAGGTACTCACCCGGGACGTCAACCAGCTGGACCTGCCTGCCGCTGCATTTGATCGCTGCGTGTCGGTGGAGATGTTCGAGCATGTCCGCAACTACGACCGCCTGCTGGGCCGCATTGCCCGCTGGCTGAAGCCGGACGGTGCGCTGTTCGTGCACATTTTCGCCCATCGCACGCTGATGTATCCGTTCGAGACCGAGGGCGACGACAACTGGATGGGCCGGCACTTCTTCACCGGCGGCCTGATGCCGGCAGCGGACACGCTGCTGCACTTCCAGCGCGACCTGGTGCTGGACCAGCGCTGGCTGCTGGACGGCACGCACTATCAGCGCACGGCCAACCATTGGCTGGCCAACCAGGATGCCGCCCGTGAACAGCTGCTGCCGGTGCTGGCACAGACCTATGGCGACGAAGCGGCCGCACGCATCTGGTGGCAGCGCTGGCGCATGTTCTGGATGGCCTGCGCCGAATTGTTCGGCTACGACGACGGCCAGCAATGGCTGGTCGCCCACTACCTGTTCCGCCCGCGCTGAAGGAGACCGCCCTCATGCGTATCGCATCGCTGTTCCCGCTGCTGGCCGTTGCCCTGTTCGGCGCAGGCTGCAGCAGCCACGACACCCGCCCCATCCCGCTGCCTCCGAAGGTGGACGTGCCGCGCTTCATGGGCGACTGGTATGTCATCGCCCATATTCCGTCCCGGCCCGAGCGCGAGGCCTTCGACGCGGTGGAAAGCTACGCGCTGCAGGCCGATGGCCGCATCCAGACCACTTTCACCTATCGCAAGGGCAGCTTCCAGTCGCCACAGAAGTCGATGCACCCGGTGGGCCGTGTGGAAAAACACGGCAATGGTGCGGTCTGGGGCATGCAGTTCATCTGGCCCATCCAGGCCGAATACCTGATTGCCTGGCTGGATGAGGGCTACACCCAGACCATCGTGGCCCGCAGCAAGCGTGACTACGTGTGGTACATGGCGCGTACGCCGCAGGTGAGCGAGGCGGACTACCAGCAGGCGGTCGCCCGCATCAAGGCAATGGGCTACGACACCGGCAAGCTGCGCCGTGTGCCGCAGTCGGTGCGCTGAGCCCGCGCGAAGTGATGTTGCAGAACAGAATGACGCTAGCGCCGAATGGCGCCATTGCCCCATGAATGGGGGAATATAGGGCTGCCCGGCCTTTCACGGATTATCAATCCCGCTTTATGTGATTAATATCACTTAAAGACATTTACTCCCATGCAATAAAGGCGGCGAAGATTCACCGGCCTCCGGCCACAGGGAGCGTGCCATGCAGGATGTCTCGCCGCATCAGTGCAAGGTTGTATCCGAACGGAAATGGTCTCTCAGCACGTTCATGGAGTTCTATGAGCGCGTACTGAGCCAGCGCATTTTCGGTCCGTACGGAAAGCTGCTGGCCGAGGAGATCGCTGGCGACATCCGGGCCGGTTTCAACGCGTCCGACGTCCTGGAGGTCGCCTGCGGCACCGGGGTCATCACCGCAAACCTTTACCAGCACCTGAGCAGGCCGCTCGGCCTACGGTTGGTCGCCACCGATCTCTCAGCGATCGCCGTGAACGTGGCACGCAGCGTGCTGAGCGATGAGGTGCAGCGCAACGTGCCCCTCCTTGCCGATGTGGACATGGCGGAGCTGCCCTTCGCCGACGCCAGCTTCGACGTCATCGTCTGCGGGTTCGGCCTGATGTTCCCGCCGGACAAGGCGCGCGTCGCCCGCGAGTTCAGGCGCGTGCTCCGCCCTGGCGGACGGGTCTACGCCACGGCATTCCACTACAACCAGCTGTTCGAGCTGGCCCGCGAACAGTCCCGGCAGCACTTTGGCATGCCCTCGCGGCTGATGGATGCAGCCCTAAGCCTGACCGACCCGTCGCCCATCACACGCGCGTTCGCGATCGAAGGACTTTCCCCGCGCGAGGGCGAGATGGCTGAACTGCGGCCCCTCGCGTTTGCCATGGGCGACGCCGATGTGCGCGAGTTCCTGTTCAACGCCTGCATCCTTCTGGAGGAGTTCAACCAGTGCGACGCCCCCAGCAGGGAACGCTATCTGGACGCGATGCTGGACGCCGTCCATGCAGCAGTGCCAGACCGGCGTTACCAGGTGGAAGCCTGGTTGCTGCGCGGCTGTGTCGATGCTGCACACACTCCTGCGCAGGCCGCCCTCCGGGCACCGGATTTCTCACCCCTGCTGGCGTTCCACCTGCCGCTGCAGCAGGATGCGCGCGCGATGCGCGGCTTCGAAAGCGCTCGCGCACGGTTCCTCGCCGACCACCCCGATTATCCCCATGATCAGGTCGAGGCCATGCGCCAGCAGGAATATGCGCGGCTGGATGAGCAACAGGTGACCTATCTGGATCACGTGGGCGGAACATTGCCACCCGACAGCCTGCTTGAGCAGGATTACCAGGCACTCAAGCGGACGATTCTCGGCAATCCGCACAGCGGATCGAAAGCATCCCAGGACGCACTTCATGGGGCGTGTGAACAGATCCACGCCTTCTTCGGAACCACGCCGGAGGAGTACGAAATACTGTTCACCGCCAATGCCAGCAGCGCAATCCGGTTGGTGGCCGAGTCATTCCCGTTCCAGGCCGGGTCGCAGGCTCTGCTGACCAAGGACAATCACACCTCGGTACACGGCTTGCGCGAGTACGCCACGGCGAAGGGCGCACAGGTGAAGTACATTCCGCTGGATGACGAGCTGCTGTTGCATGAAGGGCTGATGTGGCGCGCGTTGCAGCGGCTGCAGCCCGGCGCGCCGCATCTGCTCGCCTTTCCCGCGCAATCCAATGCGACCGGCGCCCGGCATGATCTGGCCTGGATCGAGCGGGCCCAGGCGCATGGCGCGACGGTGCTGTGTGACGCGGCGGCCCTGGTGCCGCAATACCGGCTTGACTGCGGCCGTCATCACCCCGATTTCGTGGTGGCATCGTTCTACAAGATCTTCGGTTACCCCACCGGCGCCGGTTGCCTGCTCGCCCGGCGGGCCGCCCTCGACCTGCTGAAACCGCCGTCGTTTGCCGGTGGTGGCGTGTGCTACTACTCCGGGCCATGGTCACCCACCGATCGCCTGCTGTACCGCGATGCGGGCCAGCGATTCGAAGTCGGCACGCCCAACTACGCCGCCTTCCCGGCCATCGCCAGAGGCTTTGAATTCGTGGCTGCGCTGGGCGGAGTGGAAGCGGTCGCGTTGCGCTCGCGTGCGTTGGCCGAGTGGCTGCAGGCGCAGCTGTCATCGCTTCGCCACCACATCGGCGGCGCGTTGCCGCTGTGCCAGATCTATGGCCCGCCCGCTGCGCAGCGGGGCGCGACGCTGATGCTGAACTTCTTCGACTGCTATGGCTCCATCCTGCCGCACGCCCGCATCAAGCGCGCCGCAGACCGGTTCGGCATCACCCTGCGCAATGGCTGCTTCTGCAACCTGGGCGCCGTCCAGCAGGCGACCTACGCGACCGCAGGCGCCGAGCACTGTGAGCTGGACAAGACCGGGAAGATTCTCGACTGCACCACATTCGACGAGAAGATCCTGGAGAAGGGTGATTGCGGTGCGGTCAGGATTTCGTTCGGGCTGGGATCGAATTTCACCGATGCGTATCGCTTCCTGCTGTTCGCCACCTGCCTGCTGGACACAGATGCTTCAGGCCTGGAATGTGTGATGGAGCAATCATCGGCACCGGCTCCGGAACCCCGGGTTGCCAGCACTGTGCAGGCTTGATCCGCTGCGGGGCCGTGCCCAGGCCGGACTGTCGCATTGCGGCGATGGGCTCCGGAACGGGTGCCGCTGATCGGCCAGGCCTGATCAACCGCAGCCTGGCCTGTGACGCGAGATGAATGGGGGTACACCCAGCCGCTAGCCGCATGCAGCCTGCCTCCTCTATAGTCAGCCGAGCACGACAGGCGTGGTGCCTGTCCGGCAACTACAGGGAGTGGGTCATGGGTCTGGTACAAGCGGTGAAGGGTGCAGTCGGCGGTGTGCTGGCCGACCAGTGGAAGGACTTCTACACCGTGCCGACCGGCCTGCCGTCCACGGCAGCCCTGTTCGCGGCGGTGCCGCAGGGCACCAATGCCGGGCGCGGTTCGAACACCAGCGGCTCCTCCAACATCATCAGCAACGGTTCGAAGATCGTCGTACCCGAGGGCTACGGCCTGCTGCTGTTCCAGGATGGCGCGATCACTGCCTTCGTGGCCGAGCCGGGTGGCTACGAGTGGCGTTCGGACGATCTGAACTCGCAGTCGATCTTCGCCGGCGACGGCCTGGTCAGCACCTTCATCAAGCAGAGCTGGGAGCGCTTCAAGTTCGGCGGCCAGCCGGGCTCGCAGCAGGCCGCCTTCTTTGTTTCGCTGAAGGAACTGCCGGACAACCGGTTCGGCACCCAGTCGGAAATCTACTGGGACGACGGTTTCCTCAACACCCAGGTCGGCGCGGTCACCCGTGGTTCGTACACGCTGAAGATCGTCGACCCGATCCTGTTCGTGAAGAACTTCGTTCCGGCCAGCTACCTGCGGCCGGGCCAGGTGTTCGACTTCACCGACCTGGACAATGCTGCTGCCAGCCAGCTGTTCAATGAAGTGGTGGGTTCGCTGGCACCGGCGTTCAGCCTGTACACCAACGATCCGGGCAAGGGCAACCGCATCACCAAGCTGCAGCAGGATTCGCTGGGCTTTGCGCAGAGCCTGTCGGCCGCCGTCGAACAGGGCTACCAGTGGAAGTCCGATCGTGGCCTGGCCATCGTCAAGACCGCCATCGTCTCGATCGAGTACGACGCCAACACCCGCGAGCTGCTGAAGACCGTGCAGCGCGCCGATGCGCTGTCCGGCTCGCGTGGCAATTCCAACCTGCAGGCCAGCGTCGCCCAGGGGATCCAGTCCGCCGGTGAGAACGGCGGTGCCGCCGGGCTTGTCGGCGTGGGCATGGCATCGGGCATGTTCGGCGCGGGCAACCTGCAGCAGCCGGCAACCCCGGCCACCCCTGCCGCCGACGACCCGGTGGCCAAGCTGAAGAAGGCCAAGGAAATGCTCGACCTGGGCCTGATCACCCAGACCGACTACGACGCGCTGAAGGCCAAGGCGCTGGGACTGTAAGAAGACGCAGGACGCGCAACCACCATGTCCGATACCAGAAACACGCCTCCGCCGCTGCCCGGTTCCGCTTCAGCACCCCCGCCCCTGCCGGCGGCGGTGCTGGATGGCCCGGGTTCGCCGCAGGATGTTCCTCCCCTGCCCGGCAGCTTCCCGCTGGATACTTCCAAGCTGCCTGAGGCCATCCGCAACGAAGTCGAGGCGCCCGACCCGGTCGCCATCGACACCGCTGCGGCCGAACTGAAAGACGGCCTCAACCGCTGCCCCAAGTGCGGCGCCACCGACATACGGCCCAAGCTGGGCACCGACATCCTGGTCTGCCTGTACTGCCGTCACCAATGGCATGGTGCGCGGGTGGAGGAGGAATTCGGGCTGGGCGAAGCCATCGACCAGCTGCGTGGCACCGTCATCGCATCGGGCGCACGCGATATCGATGCCGACACCTCGGCACTGATGACCTTCAAGTGCACCGGTTGCGGCGCCGAAGTCACGGTCAACACCGAAAGCACGATGACGGCGCGCTGCCACTGGTGCCGGCATGTGTTCGGCGTGAACGAACAGATCGCCAACGGCGCGGTGCCCGACGCCGTGCTGCCGTTCCATATCAAGAAGGAGGATGCGGTCGCGCGCATCCGCCAGTTCGTCGACAAGCGCCGGATGTTCGCGCTCAAGGCGTTCAAGGAACAGTTCACCCCGGAAAACGTGGTGGGCGTGTACCTGCCCTACATGATCGTCGACGGCAATGTCAGCGCAGCGGTGGCTGGCAAGGGTGAGATCAAGACCCGCGAGTACACCCGTGGCACCGAGAAGAACAAGCAGACCTACTACGACGCGGATATCTACCAGGTGGAACGCCAGGTCGATTTCACCGTGGACGACCTGCCGCTGGAATCCTCTGCCGAGCGCGGCAACCTGGACACGCGCGCCAACACCAACAACATCATCAACACGATTCTGCCGTTCGACACCAAGAACGCGGTGAAGTGGAACGCCTCGTACCTGGCAGGGTTCACTTCGGAAAAGCGCAACCTGGACGTCGAAAAGCTGCGGCCGCGCCTGGAAGACCAGCTGCTGTCGATCGCCCGCGCGCAGGTGGAAGGCACGGTGCGCCGTTACGACCGTGGCGTGCGCTGGGAACAGGAGCAACTGGAAGTGCACGGCACCCGCTGGGTGGCCATGTACCTGCCGGTGTGGCTGTATTCGTACCACCAGCCCGGCAGGAACGGCGGCATGCTGCACTACATCGCGGTGAACGGCCGGACCGGTGAAACCATGGGCAGCGTTCCGGTGCAGCAGTGGAAGATGCTGCTGGCGGCGCTGACCGCAGGTACGATCATCGAAGCCCTCGCAATTGCCTTCCTGGTGGCCAGCACATGAGTGATGACAGTGGTCTTTGGTTGTTGGCCGCAGGCCCGGCCGGCGCAACTGCGCTGTACTGGGCGCTGTACCGCTTCTACCGCAATACCGACAAATCGCATTCGTTCGAGCACGAGACCGAGATCGATGCCAAGCCGGTGACCGGCTCGGATCGCCGGGTCGATTCGATCTCGGGCACGCAGGAAAAGCGGATCCGCGGCGACAACGTGTATGAGTATCGAAAGCGGGTGGCGCGGGTGAGCAGCGGAGACGATTGAACGCTCCGCCAGCGCTTCGGGGGCTGGGACCATCCCAGCCTTCGAAGCAAACCGGAACGTCAGGTGGCCGTACGTCCCGATGCCCCTCGATTCAGTCCGGCGCCACCTCTCCGTTGATCTGCTGCATCACTGAGCGCTTGCCGTCACTGGCAGGCAACGCCCGCACCAGGTTGCGCAGCAGCCGCAGGTCCTGCTGCCGGCCAAGCTCGTCGCTGAGCCGATGCAGCGCCTTGTAACGATGCCCCGAGGCGTGCAGCGGCCTGCTGTGCGGCACGTGCAGCTGCAGGTCGCAGGCGATATCCAGTTGCATGCGCAGCCTGCGCACGCGTCGGCGCCAGCGGTGGACCGCCGCGGCACCGCCGTCGCGTTTCGCCCGTGCGGCAGCCTTGTCCACGCGGCGCCAGCTACGCTCAAGATTCTGGCGCAGCGGGCCACGCCGCAGCTGATGCCAGGGTTGGACCGCCAACTGCTGCTGCACCGCTGCCAGGACACGCAGGCGGCGTGCAAACCCCGGGTCACGCTGCAGGGTCGCCTGCAGCAGCCCCTCACGACGCAGGAGCAGCATCCGGATGACGCCGGTCCATCGCGGATCGGCAACCCGCTCCTGCAGTTGCCGGGCGACCTCGACCACCACATGCGCATCACGGAGGCGGGACAGGCCATCACCCAGGCGCTTCAATCCCAGGTCGGCAGCCTCGACGTCCAGCGCTGCATGCTCCAGCAGCGCCAGCAGGGACCGCAATCGGCGGATGGCCTTGCGCGCGGAATGGATGGCCGGGTGCGGGTCGGATGCCGACGACAACGCCGCAGCGATCGCGGCACACTCATGCAGCGCTCTCTGGCGAAAGGCTTCGCCGGCTTCTGCTGCGGACATCGATGTTCCCTGCCGGGATGGGAGCCGCAGTGTAGCCTGCTCCCCGTCGGGCACCGGCACCACGCAGCCGTGACGCGGCGCTGCCTAGACTTGCGCCCCTTCGCCCGTGCTGATCCCGCCACGCTGGCGCAGCACCCCTCCTCCCGCTCGAGATCAACGTGACGTCCCTGCCCTCATTTGCCACCCGCGACAGCCGGGCCACCGACAGCGTCAACATGGCACTGGCCGCCGGGGCCATCGTCGGCACCTGGTTCTGGGACGTCCAGGCCGACCAGCTCACGGTCGATGAAGCCCTGGCCCGCGCCTTCGGCCTGGACCCGGCAATGGCGCAGCGGAAACTGCACCTGCAGGACGTACTGGGCGCCGTGCATCCCGATGACCTGCCCGCGCTGTCGGCGGCGATTGAGCAGACCGTGCAGACGGGCGGGCGCTTTGCCCACCAGTACCGCGCGCGCGCCACCGATGGCAGCTACCACTGGCTGGAAAGCATCGGCAGGGTCGATATGGATGCCCAGGGTCGCGCGCTGGGTTTCCCGGGCGTGCTGATCGACATCGATGAGCGCCTGCGCGTCGAGGCCGAGCGCGACCAGGCGCAGGCGCTGCTGCGCTCGTTCGTGGAGGCGGCACCGGGCGTGATGTATGCCAAGGACCGGCAAGGCCGGCTGCTGATCGGCAACCACGGCACCACCGAGCTGATCGGCCTGCCGCCGGGAGAATATATCGGGCGCACCGATGCCGAGCTGTTGGGCGACCCCGCGCAGGCGGCGTCGGTGATGGCGACCGACGAGCGCATCATGTCCAGCGGCAACAGCGAGCAGCTGGAGGAGGAAGTGAGCTTCCCCGATGGTCGCCGGGCCTGGTGGCTGTCGACCAAATCGCCGCTGCGCGACGCCGATGGCGCCGTGATCGGCCTGGTCGGTACGTCGCTGGACATCACCGACCGCAAGGCCGCCGAAGCCGAGCGTCGTGATATCGAAGAACGCTACCGGCTGGCCGCACAGGCCACCAACGATGCCATCTGGGATTGGCGCATCGCCGATGGCCAGGTGATCTGGAACGAAGCGCTGGCCAGCCTGTTCGGCCACACGGAGAAGAACACGACCGCGCAATGGTGGCTGCAGCACATCCACCCCGATGACCGCGCACGCATCGATCACGGCATCCACGCCGTGATCGACGGGAACGGCAGCGGCTGGACGGACGAGTACCGTTTCCAGCGCGCGGATGGCAGTTATGCGTCGGTGCTGGATCGCGGAACGGTCCTGCGCGACGCCGATGGCACCCCGCTGCGGATGATCGGGGCCATGCTGGATCTCTCCGGTCGGAAGGCCGCCGAAGCGGCGCTGGCCGACAGCGAAGAGCGCCTGCGGCTGGCCACCGAAGCAGGCGAGCAAGGGTTCTGGGACGTGGACATGGTGCAGGACGTGCTGATCTGGCCGGCGCGCACCAAGGCCATGTTCGGCATCTCCGCCGGTGCGCCGGTGACCATGGACGACTTCCGTGTCGGGCTGCACCCGGACGACCGCGCGGCAACCCTGGCCGCGTTCGCCGCCGCCTGCGATCCCGAGCGGCGCGAGACCTATGACGTGGAGTACCGCACCGTCGGCAAGGAGGATGGCATCGTCCGCTGGGTCGCCGCCAAGGGCCGCGGCATCTTCGAGTTCGGCAGGTGCGTGCGCGTGCTGGGCGTGGCCATCGACATCACCGCGCGGAAGGCCGCCGACGCGCGCCTGCAGGAGCTGAACGGGCAGCTGGAGGCACGCGTGCGGGCCGAAGTCGCCGAGCGCCTGCGGGTGGAAGAGGCGCTTCGGCAGAGCCGCAAGATGGAGGCGGTGGGCCAGCTGACCGGAGGTATCGCCCATGACTTCAACAACATGCTGGCGACGGTGATCGGGCCGCTCGACCTGCTGGCGCTGCGCCTCGGCGACAGCGACGCGCGCGCCAGCAGGTACATTGAAATGGCCCTTGATGGCGCGCAGCGCGCCGCCCAGCTGACCCAGCGCCTGCTTGCGTTCTCGCGCCAGCAACCGCTGCAGCCGGTGGCGATGGATGCCAACCGCCTGGTGGCCGGCATGACCGACCTGCTGGTGCATTCCCTTGGCAGCAGCATCATCCTTGAAACCGCACTCGGCGCGGGCCTGTGGTGGACCCATGCCGACGCCAACCAGCTGGAGAACGTGGTCCTGAACCTGGCGGTCAACGCGCGCGATGCGATGCCCTCCGGCGGCCGATTGAAGATCGAGACCCGCAACCAGCGCGTCGACCTCGACACCGCATCGGCGCATGCGGGCGTGCCTGCAGGCGACTACGTGGTGATCGCGGTGACCGACGACGGCAACGGGATGACGCCGGAGGTGATGGCGCGCGCGTTCGATCCGTTCTTCACCACCAAGCAGGTCGGCCAAGGCACCGGGCTCGGGCTGTCGCAGGTGTATGGCTTCGTCCAGCAATCGGCCGGGCATGTGAAACTCGATTCCGCGCCCGGCAAAGGGACGCGGGTCCAGGTCTACCTGCCGCGGCTGCTGGCCGACGTCGACATGCCCGCTGCCGCATCGGATGACGATGCGCCGGCCCTGCACGGTGGGCGCGAGCACATTCTCGTCGTGGACGATGATGCGGCCGTCCGCGCGTTCTCGGTCGATGCCCTCACTGAACTCGGCTATCGGGTACTGGCCGCAGATGGCGCCGCCAGCGCCTTGGCGCTGCTGCAGGCCCATCCAGAGGTCGCGCTGTTGTTTACCGACGTGGTGATGCCCGAGGTCAATGGACGGCAGCTGGCGGAGCAGGCACGTGCGCGCCATCCGCAGCTGAAGGTGCTGTTCGCCACCGGCAACAGCCGCAACGCGCTGGTCGACAACAACGTGCTGGATGCGCAGGTTCACTTGATCGGCAAACCGTTCACCATCGGCGAACTGGCCTCGCGGGTAAGGATCGCGCTGGCCGGCGATGGCTGAAGGCCGCCACGCAGGTTGCGCCGCAGCCGGCAGCGGATGAATGCGCGACCGGGTCATGCTTCACCGCATGCCTACCGCGGCACCGCCATGCTGTCCCGGCATTGAATCCGCCAGCCAGCCTGCCGCAGCCAGCGAGGAGCCACGATGAGCCCACCGTCACACCTTCCCCTTTCGCGCCGGGAACTGCTGAAGTTGAGCGCGGGATCGGCCACCACCATGGCCCTGCCTGCCGTGGTCGCTGCGGCGGAGCCGGACCGGACAGGTGCACGGGCACCGGAACTGATGCAGGTGGACTTCGAGGTCAACGGAACAGCGCGATCGCTGCGGCTGGACACCCGCGTCACCCTGCTCGACGCCCTGCGTGAGCACCTGCACCTGACCGGCAGCAAGAAGGGCTGCGACCACGGCCAGTGCGGCGCCTGCACGGTGCTGGTGGACGGCCGGCGCATCAATGCCTGCCTGACGCTGGCGGTGATGCACCAAGGCGCGAAGATCACCACCATCGAAGGCCTCGGCACGCCAGACCGGCTGCACGCGATGCAGGCGGCCTTCGTCAAGCATGACGGATTCCAGTGCGGCTACTGCACACCGGGGCAGATCTGCTCGGCCGTCGCCGTGCTGCAGGAAATCAAGGCGGGCATACCGAGCCACGTCAGCGCCGCGTTGGACGCGCCCAGCGCCTTCACCGCCGAAGAACTGCGCGAGCGCATGAGCGGCAACATCTGCCGGTGTGGCGCCTATTCCAACATCATCGAGGCCATCCAGGACGTCGGGGAGGCCAGCGCATGAGAGCTTTCAGCTACGAGCGCGCCCGCTCTCCCGCCGAGGCGGCAGCGGCAGCGGCGCGTACCCAGGGCGCTCGGTTCATTGCCGGCGGCACCAACCTGCTGGACCTGATGAAACTGGAGATCGAGACGCCCGCCCATCTGATCGACGTCAACGGGCTGGACCTGGACACCATCGAGCCCACCAGCCAGGGAGGCCTGCGCGTCGGCGCGCTGGTACGCAATACCGATCTGGCGGCCGACCGGCGCATCCGGCGCGACTATGCGGTGCTGACCCGCGCACTGGTGTCCGGCGCATCGGGTCAACTGCGCAACAAGGCCACCACCGCCGGCAACCTGCTGCAACGCACCCGCTGCCCCTATTTCTACGACACCGCACAGCCCTGCAACAAGCGGCTGCCCGGCAGTGGCTGCGGCGCGCGCGAAGGTTTCAGCCGGCAATTGGCCGTGATCGGCGCCAGCGAGCACTGCATCGCCACCCATCCCAGCGACATGGCGGTGGCGATGATGGCGCTGGATGCATCGGTGGAGACCGTCCGCGCCGACGGATCGCGCCGGAACATCGCGCTGGACGCCCTGTATCGCGCTCCTGGCCGTACGCCGCATATCGACACTGTGCTGGACAAGGGCGAGCTGATCGCCGCCGTGGTCCTGCCGCCGCCCCCGGGTGGCGTGCACGTGTACCGCAAGGTGCGCGACCGCGCATCGTATGCGTTCGCCCTGGTGTCGGTGGCGGCGATCCTGCGGCCCGATGGCAGCGGCCGGATCGCCCTTGGCGGTGTCGCGCACAAGCCGTGGCACAGCGCCGCGGCCGATGCGGCCCTGCCGCAGGGCGCCGCCGCCGTGATGTCGGTGCTGCTGCAGGGTGCTGCGCCCACCGCACAGAACGCCTTCAAACTGGCGCTGGCCGAACGCACATTGGCTTCCATCCTGCAGGACGTGAGGGCCGAGGCATGAAATTCGACACCCCCGCAGGCCGCAATCCGATCGATGCGCAGACCGTCATCGGTAAGCCGCACGATCGCATCGACGGCCCGTTGAAGGTCACCGGCAAGGCCACCTACGCACACGAATGGCATGACGCCACGCCTTCCGCCCCCGCCTATGGCGTGGTGGTCGGGGCGGGCATTGCCACCGGCACCGTGACCCGCATGGAGCTGGACGCAGCGCGGCGCTCGCCCGGTGTTCTGGCCATCGTCACCGCAGACACCGCCGGGCCGCTGCATCCGGTCAAGCGCAACGCGGCGCCGCTGCTGGGTGGTCCGAAGGTGCACCACTATCACCAGGCACTGGCGGTGGTGGTGGCCGAAACGTTCGAACAGGCCCGGGCTGCGGCCGGACAGATCCGCATCCGCTATGCCCCGCAGCGTGGCCACTTCGATCTGGCGGACGCCAAGCAGGCCGGCGATTCCCTGCAGACGCCGGAGCCCGATGCGCGCGTCGGTGATTTCGAGAAGGCCTTCAGCCAGGCGGCGGTTACGCTCGATGCGATCTACCACACGCCGGACCAGTCGCACGCAATGATGGAGCCGCACGCGACGATGGCCGCCTGGGAAGGCGACCAGCTGACGGTGTGGACCTCCAACCAGATGATCGACTGGGGCCGCACCGATCTGGCCCGCACCCTGGGCATCGCCAAGGACAAGGTACGGCTGGTGTCGCCCTACATCGGCGGCGGCTTTGGCGGAAAGCTGTTCCTGCGCTCCGATGCGCTGCTGGCCGCGCTCGCCGCACGCGCTGCCAAGCGGCCGGTGAAAGTGGCCCTGCAGCGGCCGCTGATCGCCAACAACACCACGCACCGCCCGGCCACGCTGCAGCGCATCCGGCTGGGCGCAACGCCGGAAGGAAGCCTGACCGCCATCGGTCACGAATCATGGTCGGGCAACCTGCCAGGGGGCTCGCCGGAGGAAGCGGTGCAGCAGACGCGCTTGCTGTATGCGGGGCCCAACCGCTTGGCCGCACTGCGCCTTGCCACCCTCGACCTGCCCGAAGGCAATGCCATGCGCGCGCCGGGCGAAACGCCGGGACTGATGGCGCTGGAAATCGCCATGGACGAAATGGCCATCAAGCTCGGCCTGGACCCGATTGAATTCCGTATCCGCAACGACACCCAGGTCGACCCGTCCAATCCCGAACGCCCCTTTTCACAGCGGCAGCTGGTGCAGTGCCTGCGCTCGGGCGCCGAACGGTTCGGCTGGCAGCGGCGCAGCGCCACCCCGGGCGCCGTGCGCGACGGACGCTGGCTGGTCGGCATGGGCGTGGCGGCAGGCTTCCGCAACAACCTGGTGATGAAATCCGGCGCACGCGTCCGCCTGGCCGCTGATGGCCAGGTCACCGTGGAAACCGACATGACCGACATCGGCACCGGCAGCTACACCATCATCGGCCAGACGGCCGCGGAAATGCTCGGCGTTCCGTTGCAGCAGGTCACGGTCAAGCTGGGCGATTCCCGTTATCCCGTGGCTGCCGGTTCCGGTGGCCAGTGGGGCGCCAACAGCTCCACCGCGGGCGTCTACGCCGCATGCATGGCACTGCGTACGAAGGTCGCGCAGGCGCTGGGAATGGACCCGGCGGCAGCGCAGTTCGAAGCCGGCAAGGTGACCGCAGGGGGCCGCAGCCGCGCCCTTGCCGATGCCGCTCAGGCCGGCGAGCTGGTGGCCGAAGACAGCATCGAGTTCGACACGCTGCAGGAGAAGTACCAGCAGTCCACCTTCGCCGCGCATTTCGTCGAGGTGGGCGTGGATGTGGCCTCGGGCGAAAGCCGGATCCGCCGCATGCTGGCCGTGTGCGCAGCCGGCCGCATCCTCAACCCGAAGACCGCGCGCAGCCAGGTGATTGGCGCGATGACAATGGGCATCGGCGCAGCGCTGTCGGAGGAACTGGTGGTGGATCGGCGGCTGGGGTTCTTCGTCAATCACGACCTGGCCGGCTATGAAGTACCCGTGCATGCCGACGTGCCGCACCAGGAGGTGGTGTTCCTCGATGAAAGCGATGCGGTGTCGTCGCCGATGAAGGCCAAGGGCGTTGGCGAGCTGGGCCTGTGCGGCGTAAGCGCGGCAGTGGCCAACGCGGTGTACAACGCGACCGGAATCCGCGTGCGCGACTATCCACTGACCCTGGACAAGCTGCTCGCCGGCCTGCCGGACATCGCATGACCAGTGCGCTCCACCCTGCCCCGTTGGATCTGGACGGTGGCAACCCGCGCCCGGTGCTGCAGGCTGCCGCCGACGCGGCGCGAGCCCGTCGTCCGGCTGCGTTGGCAGTGGTGCTGCAGACGGAAGGGTCCAGCTACAGCCGCGCGGGCACCTGTGCGCTGTTCGAACCGGGTCGACAGGTGGGCTGGCTGAGTGGCGGCTGCCTGGAACCGGAGCTGGCGCGACAGGCCGCCAACGCGGTGGATACCGGGCGCATCGCGTGGATGGAGATCGACAACCGCGACGACGCTGCGCTGTTCTCCGGCAATGCCACCGGATGCCGGGGTCGCCAGTGGCTGGCACTGCTTCCATTGCCGCAGCTCGGCGGCATCGAACAGCTTCTCGATGCGTGGCTGCAAGGGCCGCATACGCTGCACCTGGCACTGCAGGCTGATGGACGGCTGGACGCTCGCTGCGCCGGCTTCACCTTCACCCGCACGGTGCCCCCGGCCGCCCCGCAGCCGCCGGACGGCAGCCACCGCTGGCGGCTGCAGTGGCACCGTTCGCCTGTCGTGCACGTGCACGGAGCAGGCCCGGAGGCGGCGCTTCTGCTACCCCTGCTGGACCATCTGGGCTGGTGCGCGCATGTCGAAGAACCGAGACTCCGCTGGCGCGAGCATCTGCCCCTTGCCGCGGGTTCGTATTGTTCTTCCGCTGCCGCCGGCGTGGCCGATGCCGCACTCGTGATGCATCACAATTTCGAGCTCGACCGTGACGCGCTCGAACGGCTGGCAGGCGCGCGCGTGCCCTTCATCGGGCTGTTGGGGCCACGCCGCCGGAAGGACGACCTTTTCAGCGTGCTGGATAGCCACACGCGCCGCGCCCTGGAACCGCGCCTGCGCTCACCGATCGGCCTGCCACTGGGCGGTCGTGGTCCCGAGGCGATTGCCTTGAGCATCGCCGCACAGCTGCAGGCATGGCGGCACGGAACGCCCCTGGCCACGCCATGACCGGGCATGCGGCCGTGGTGCTCGCAGCCGGGTGCAGCCAGCGCCTGGGGCAGCCCAAGCAGCTGCTGCGTGCGGGCGGAGAGACGCTGTTGCGACGCAGCGTGCGGCTGGCGCTGGAAACATCGCCAGACACGCTGGTGGTGGTACTGCCCCAGCACCCACGCTTCGAAGAAGAACTGCACGGCCTACCAGCGCAGCGGCTGCGCAATCCCACCCCTGGGCTCGGCATCGGCGGCAGCCTGTCGCTGGCCGCCACCCACGTGCACAGCGCCGCCAGGGTGCTGGTGATGATCTGCGATCAACCGACGCTGCGCGTGGAGCACCTGCACGCACTGCTGGGCGCGGCAGCCGCCGCACCGTCCGGCTGCGCGGCCACGGTACTGGGCGACACCATCGGCGTGCCGGCGGTGGTGCCGGGCAGCTGGTTTGCCGGCACAGGACCGCAACCTGCAGACGGGGGATTTGGCCGGCGGCTGCGGCAGACCGAAGGCATTGCGCGCTGCTCCGGCGCCGGGCTGGAATGCGATATCGATACCCCCGAGGACCTGCGCCGGGCGCGCGCGCTCGGCTGGCTGGATCCTGCGTCCGCCTGAGGGCGGCGGCGACAGTTGAACTGGCCAGACCGCGCTGCGCGGGCGCTCGGCATACACGCTGCGCGGACGCTCCGCCGCGCAGGATGGTGCGCCCGCTACCTGCCAGCATTCCCGCACATGGCCGCACCCTCAGGCTCCCGCCTTGTCATCTACGCCGCGCTGGCCGGCAACCTCGCCATCGCCGTTGCCAAGTTCATCGCCGCCGGCCTGTCCGGCAGCTCCGCGATGCTCAGCGAAGGCGTGCATTCGCTGGTCGATACCCTCAACGAGGTGCTGCTGCTGTACGGTCTGCGCCGTGCCGAAAAGGCCCCCGACACCCTGCACCCGTTCGGCTACGGTCGCGAGCTGTACTTCTGGAGCTTCATCGTCGCCTTGCTGGTCTTTGCCGCCGGCGCCGGTGTGTCGGCCTATGAGGGCATCCAGCACATCCGCCAGCCGGAACCGGCCACCAACCACGCCATCAGCTACAGCGTGCTGGGTATTTCCATCCTGTTCGAAGGCGCCTCCTGGTGGGTTGCACTGCGCGAGTTCCGGCGCAGCAAGGGCACGCTGGGCTATTTCGAGGCGTTCCGCCGCAGCAAGGACCCGTCCACCTTCACCGTACTGCTGGAGGACAGTGCCGCCCTGCTCGGCCTCGGCTTTGCCCTCGTCGGGCTGCTGGCCGCGCAGCTGCTGGAAATGCCGGTACTGGATGGGGTCGCCTCGTTGTGCATTGCCGGCGTGCTGGCGCTGACCGCGTTCCTGCTGGCGCGGGAAACCAAGGGCCTGCTGGTGGGCGAGCCTGCCCACCCGGCCGTTGCCCAACGCATCATGGCGGTGGCCGTGACCGATCCGGACCTGCGCCGTGCCAATGGCGTGACCACCATGCAGATGGGCCCGGAACAGGTGGTGGCCATGCTCAGCGCCGAATTCGAGGACGACCGCACCACCCCGCAGATCGAAGCCTGCATCACCCGCATCGAGGGTGCGGTGAAGCAGGAGTTCCCGGAACTGGTGGCGCTGTTCGTGAAACCGCAGACGCCGGAAGTCTTCGCCAGGCGGCGCGCGGCGCTGGCTGACCCGGAGTGAATCGATGGCGGCGGCTTCACCCGCTGCACGCCACACTGAAGCAGGCTTGGGAAGCGAGCACTGCCGCAACATGATGGATTGGCTGCCGGATACCTGGATACCGATACCCCGCACCTTCTACCGGCGCCCGTCGACGGTGGTTGCACCGGACCTGCTCAACAAGCTGCTGGTGCGCAGCGACGGCCGTGCAGCGCGTATCGTCGAAGTCGAAGCCTACGCCGGCAGTGAGGATCCGGCTGCCCATTCGTATCGCGGCAGGACCGCACGCAACGCCAGCATGTTTGGCGAGGCCGGGCACCTGTATGTGTATTTCACCTACGGCATGCACTGGGGCAGCAATGTGGTCTGCGGCGAGGTCGGCGAGGGTGTTGCGGTACTGCTGCGCGCGGCAGAGCCGGTTGCCGGACAGGAACGGATGTACCCGCTGCGGCCAGCTGCCCGCCACGATCACGACCTCGCCAGCGGTCCCGGCAAACTGTCGCAGGCGTTCGGCCTGGACCGGTGCGTTGATGGCGCCGATCTGGTCACCGCCAGCCACGGCATCACCCTCGTGGATGACGGCACGCGGCCCCCCGACGATGCGGTGGTGGGCCCACGCATCGGCATCACCCGGGCAGTGGATTTTCCTTGGCGCTGGCATGTTCGCGATCATCGTCACGTTTCAGTGCGCCCTGCCCGCGCCTCAACGCGAAGGAGCCCCCGATGACACCTCTCGACAAACCGCTGCGCCGTGAACTGACCATCGCCGGCCAGGCCTATACGCTTACCCTGGACCCGAGCGGACTGAAGCTGGTCGAGAAGGGACGGCGGAAGGGCCTCGAACTGCGCTGGGAAGACCTCGTCTCCGGGGACGCCGCGTTGGCCAGCGCCCTGCAGGCGTCCCTGCAACAGCCATGAGCAGGCGCATCACGACGGCATCACTGCCGTACGCAGGGCGCTAACAGACCGGGTACTAGCGTGGACAGCCATGGATGAGGCCACCCGACTTCGCGAAATCGAACGGCTGGGCGTGCTCGATACGCCGCCCGAGCCGGTGTTCGATGCCATCGTCGCCGCCGCGCGCGCCGCCACCGGCATGCCCATCGGCCTAGTCTCCATCGTTGCCGAACAACGGCAATGGTTCAAATCCAGCATCGGCCTGGGCGACGTCAGCGAAACGCCGCGCTCCATCTCGTTCTGTACCTACGCCATCGAACAGGACGCGCTGCTGGAGATTCCGGATGCGCGGCAGGATCCGCGCTTCGCCCACAACCCGCTGGTCACCGCCGGGCCCAGGGTGCGCCACTATGCCGGCATCCCTCTGGCCACTGCCCATGGCGCGCGCATCGGCACGCTGTGCCTGCTCGACACCCTGCCTGGCGTGCTGTCACCGTCGCAACGTGAGCTGATGGTCCATCTTGGCCGGGTTACCACCCAGGTGCTGGAGCAGCGCAGTGCGCTGTTGCGGCAGATCGACCAGGCACAGGCGCTGCATCGCGATCTCAAGCGCAGCGAGGACTTCCTGGAACGTACCAACACCGCCGCCAAGGTCGGCGGCTGGGAGCTGGAGCTGGCCACCCGCGAAGTGCGCTGGACGCGCGAGACCAAGCAGATCCACGGCGTGCGTTCCAGCTACCAGCCAACATTCGAATCGGCCTTGTCGTTCTATCGTCCGGACAGCCGCAGCATCATCCAGGCGGCGGTGCAGCGCTGCACCGAACATGGCACGCCCTGGGAAGTGCAGCTGCCGATGACCACCGCCGATGGCCGCAGCATCTGGACCCGCGTGGTGGGCACCCGGCAACAGGTGGAGGGCCGGCCACGGCTGGTCGGTGCCATCCAGGACATCACCGAAGAACGCGCGGTGGTGGACGCGCTGGAAGCCAGCGAGGTGCGTTATCGCCGCCTCTTCCACTACAGCCTGGGCCTGATCTGCACGCACACGCTGGACGGCACCGTGACATCGGTGAATCCGGCAGCCGTGCAGTCGCTGGGCTACCCGGAAAGCGAGATGGTTGGCCGCAGCCTGTGCGACCTGATGCCGCCGGAAAAGCGCGAGGCGTTCAAGGCCTACCTGCGGCGCATCGAAGCCAACCATACCGACGCGGGCGTGATCGAGCTGCTCGCCGCCGATGGCACCCGCCGCTACTGGGCCTACAACAACGTACTGGACACCGAGACCCATCCCCCGTTCGTGCTCGGCCACGCCCAGGACGTGACCGCGCTGCGCCTGCAGGAAGAGCGCTTGCGCGAACTGTCGCTGAAGGATCCGCTGACTCAGTGCCACAACCGCCGGTACCTGCATCGGCTCGACGACGTCGCCTCACGGGCGTGGGCCTGCCTGGTGTTCGACCTGGATCACTTCAAACAGGTCAACGACACCCTGGGGCACCGTCGTGGCGACACGGTCCTGGTCGAGTTCGCCGACTTCCTGCGCGCGCCGCTGCAGGCCAATGAGGCGGCAGTGCGGTTGGGCGGCGACGAGTTCCTGGTGGCGCTGATCGAACCGGCGGCCGGGCGGCTGGCTGCGCTGGAAGCCTGGTATGCGGGCAACGCCGCGCGTGCTCCCACCGCGTTCTCGATGGGCGCCGCCGTCAACGTCCCCGGCGAACCCGTGGCGGAAACCATCCACAAGGCCGACAGCCGGCTGTATCGCACGCGGGCCAGGGTACGTCGCGAGATGCGTCCGCCGGGCAGCGCCGACTAGCGGGTAACGGTGACCCACACAGGGGCATGATCGCTGGCCTTCTCCTGCAGCCGCACCCAACGATCGACACCGGCATCCTCAAGCCCTTTGGCCAGTACCGGGTTCAGCAGCAGATGATCGATGCGCAGGCCGCGATCGCGTTCGGCGTGCTGGCGGAAATAGTCCCAGAAGGTGTAGATGCGCTGGTCGCCATGAACCGCGCGCAGGGCGTCGGTCCACCCCTGCGCCAGCAGCTGCTGGAAGGCATCGCGGACCTCCGGCTGCATGAGCGCATCGCGCCGCCACGAGGCCAGGTCGTACACATCCTCGTCGTCTGGAATGACATTGAAATCCCCCAGCAGCAGTGCCGGGTGCGGAAGATCGACCAGGGTGCGCGCATGGCGGATCAGCCGCTGCATCCATCGCAGCTTGTAGTCGAACTTCGGCCCCGGATGAGGATTGCCGTTGGGCAGGTACAGCGCCGCAACCACAACGCCATGCACGGCAGCTTCCAGGTACCGGCTCTGCGTATCGGCCGGTTCGCCGGGCAGGCGGCGCCGGCTTTCGATCGGCATGGCATCGCGGGCCAGTATCGCCACCCCGTTCCAGCGCGCCTCACCCAGCCACAGTGCGCCATACCCTGCCCGCTCCAGCGCGTCGACCGGAAAAGCGGCATCGACCGCCTTCAGCTCCTGCAGCGCCACCACGTCGGGCGCTTCACGCTGCAACCAGGACAGCAGATGCGGCAAGCGCGTGCCGATGCCATTGACGTTGAACGTGGCAATGCGCAGTGTCTTGCGGCGAGCCATTGCGGAAGTACCCGAGCGGCGGGCCTGCAGTATTGGCGAGGCGGCATGCAGGCAGCGTGGAGGACGCCGCACGCACGATCACGGCGTTGCCGGGCCCGTCCCTGGCAGGAAGTTCGCCATCCGCTCCAGCTCGTCCTCCAGCGCATTGCTGAATGCCACGTCCCTTGGTGCGCTGCCATCGACATAACCGAAGCTGGGCTGCAGCTGCCCATCCTTCGCCGCGACATTGGCCCAGCCGATCACCTGGTCGCGCCACAACAGCGGCAGCGCGTAGTAGCCGAAGCGACGCTTGGCCGCCGGGGTGTAGGCCTCGAACCGGTACACCCAGCCCCAGAGCAGTTCGAACCGTCGCCGATCCCAGGCCACCGGATCGAACGGCGCGAGCAGCCGCACCTGTTCATCGGCCTGGTAGCGCCGCGAACGGGGGTTCTCGTCGGCCGGCCAGTACCAGGTGGTTCCATCGATGCTGAAGCCCGCCAGCTGCTCGCGCGCCAACCGCAGTGCCTGCTGGATCTCCTCCGCCAGATGCGGTGCGCCATAGCCCAGCAGCCGCGCCAGATAGGTGAGGCTCGCCGAAGGCAGCGGCGCATACTTGCGCACCACCAGATCGATCAGTGCCGTGGCGCGCTGCAAGCGTGCAGCCTTGCCGCCATCGGCCGGGGCATGTGCCGCAACGGCATAGATGCGGGTACCGCTGTCACGACGATGGATGCGCAGCATGCCGCGATAGTGCATGCCGTCCAGCAGGTGGGTGCTGGCGTTGCTGGTGCCGCCCCAGTAGTTGGTCACCCGGCCATGCGCGAACGCCTGGTCGACTTCGCGCGGATGCACCGCCCCCCGCTCCTGCACGAACGCCAGCACGTCGGCTGCCTTGCGCCGCGTGCTCGCGTCCCATGGCCTGCGGGACACCCGGGGATGCATCAGGGACAGGTGTTCACGCGGCAGGAAGCCGTAGTTGACCAGGAAGTCTTCCTCGATCGGCAGTCGGCTGTAGCGGCGCTCCAGATCCCCGGCCCGGTAGCCCTTCACCCGGTGCCGCAGGGTCAGGTCCTGGGCGCGTGCGGGCGCACGGATGGGGTCGGCCTGCACGAAGCCCAGCCGACGGATCGCTGTCAGCAACGTGGTAGGCGTGAACAGCGTGCGGGCTACGGCGTAGCGGCGCAGATCATCGAGGGTCGGCGAGGTCGGCATGGGCCGATTGTAGGACTGCCGGCCGTCCCGCTGCAGGACGTCATCCGCGCAAGGCGCGCCTGGCCTTACTCGGCCACGATGCGGGCATCGTCGCCGGTGCCGTCCACGATGACCCGGCTGCCGACCTGCAGGCCTGCGACCTGTTCACGCAACTGCGTGGTTGACAGCACACGGCCCTCGTCCAGGCGCACCTTCACCATGTAGCGGGTGGTGGGGCCTTCGCCGGCGATCTTCTCGCCGATGGAGCCACCGATCTTGTCGCCACTGTTGGCGGCGACATTGGTGACCACATAGCCTGCTTCGGTCTGCCCGGCACTGCTGAGGCCGACACCCGCCAGAACACCGCCGATCTTGCCCAGCCGCTCGCCGATGCTGCGGCCGCGCTTGGTGCGTTCGGAGGTGTCCTCGCCTCGATTCTCGATCGGCTGCATGTCTTCGACCACACCATGCCGAGGCTTGGCCCAGGCCGTCGGCATCAACAGTGATGCGCCGATCGCCAGGGCCAGCAGTCCGGCAACACGGAAGGGGGTGTGCTGTCTCATGTCAGTGTCCTTGGTTGCGGGAAGCGGCCGGGGTTGACCTGCCTGGGCGACGCGCGTCCGGGCCGACGATATCGGTATCGCAGTGGGGCCCGCGGTGCTGCCAGCGCCGTACCACGCCATCACGGTCGGCGATGTAGGTGATGTCGCAGCGGTGTTGCTCGGCATGGTGCACGTCCTCGACGATGATCGGTGCGAACACCGGACGCTCGCCGCTGGTACCGGTCGGTTCCATGTACAGGAACTCGCCACCGCCCACCTTCACCTGCTCGGTGTAGGCCGGTACGACCGTGCGCCAGGTGTAGCGTGTTTCCAGCGTTGCATCGTCTTCCTCGATCTGCACCCGGCCGCCATCCACGCGCAACTGCATCAACAGCTGCGATGCCTCGCGCCCGATCCATCCATCGGCGCTCGCTCTGGCGGCGGCGCCCAGCGTCTGCGCGCCTGCAGCACCGGCCGCAGCCATCAGGGCGCAGGCGAGAGCGCCCGGCAGGAATCCTTTCATGTGCACTCGAACAGCTCCCGGCTGGGGATGTATCGCGCGCGCCTGCCTTCCCCAGCAGAACACGCCATCCAATAGTGTCGCTATCACCTCAGTCTAGGCCTCGAACACCCATGCAACCATCGGAAACGTCCACGAAACTGCGTAGGGAAATTCCTAGAAGCGGCGTCTCGGGATCCGCGACTGGCCGCACCGCCAGCGCTCGCTGCGCACCGGATCCGCTGGCCCGCCGCTTACAATCTCCCCAGCAGGCCACAGCCAAGGGAATCGCGTGCCACCGTTCAACCTGTTCCAGCGCCTGTCGCAGGCGCCGACCAACCCGCGCACCGACACGGCACCGCGCACATTCGATGTGGCCGAGCTGTACGAAGGGCCGGTGCGCCTGCAGGACGACGCAATCGCAGCGCCCCTGCGGCTGGACGAGAAACTGCGCCAGGCCTACTTCTGGATCGTCAACAACGCGATCATCAGCCCTCACTACGACATCGAGTACCACGAAGGCCCCTCCGCCTCGTTCGCGGTGGGTGACACACGGCGGCCGCTGACCCTGCCATCGGCGCAGAGCTATTCCAGTTACGTGCTGCTGCCGCTGCTGACCTTCGCCACCCGCCGCAAGTGCCTGTTCGTGGGTGGGCCAGGGCGCGGCAAGACCGCCAGCGCGATCCTGATGGGCGTCCTGGCCGGCTATCCGGTCCGCGAGGTGCGCCGGGCGATGCAGCACGGGCACCCGCAGATGACCATCGCCGATCTGCTCGGCAACCCCCTGCCCGCCGACCTGGTGGCCGCGCAGGACATGGCGGACATCCGCATTGCCTGGCGGTCGTGGCTGGGGATGCGGGTGAAGATCATCGACGAATACAACCGCATTCCCACCCGCACCCAGAGCGCGCTGCTGACGGTGATGGGCGACAACTACGCCGAGATCCTCAACCACGTCTACGAATGCCCGGAATCGGCCTGGTACCTGACCGCCAACGATGATCGCGGCGGCGGTACCTACCAGGTGATCGAAGCCCTGCGCGACCGCATCGACGTGGTGGTGCAGGCACTGGCTTTCAACCCGCGGTTCCTGGAAGAGATGCTGCTGCGCATCGAGCAGGACATCCGCCCGGAAGAGGTCGTGCCGCGTGACATCATCTTCAGCGAGGCCGAGGGCGACCAGCTGCTGCAGGAGATCCGCGCGGTCGACGTACCGCAGGACGTGCGCCGCCGCATCGAATTCTTCAGCAGCCAGTTCGAGCTGATGGAAACCGCCGGCGCCCAGTTCGAGTACCTGACCAAGGACACCGTGCGCCTGGCCGGCACCGAATGGGCGCAGGCAACCGCTGCCGACAGCGGCCGCGATCGCATGAAGGACCTGGGTTGCCAGACCCGCAACGGCCTGTCGGTGCGCAACCTGATGACCCTGCTGATGTTCGCCAAGGCCATGGCGTACTTCCGCGGCAGCCCTGCCGTTGCCCTGGAGGATGTGCGCCAGGTACTGCCCTTCGTGCTGAACGACAAGCTGCAACCGGACCTTGATGCTCCCTTCTTCGCCCTGCCGGAGAATGCGCCCTATCGCAGCGATCGGCTCAGCTGGCTGCGCTGGCTGCTCGATGCCTCCAATGCCGAATATGACCGGCTGGATCTGGATCGCGACGATCCGGTGGGCGAGCTGTCGGCACAGTTCCAACGGGGCCTGGATGGGATGACCGAGACGGAAACGCGCAAGCGCCTGACCCGCATCGAGCGTCTGGTGGACGAACGGGTGAAGGGACGCAAGCTGTACGGCCATCTGTACGACGACCTGCTGAAGCTGAAGTACCTGCACCAGCGCTACACCAACTACCTGCATTGGCTGCGGGCACGCTGATCGTGGTTTCCGCCGTTCTCGCCGAGCTGCTGGCCGCGCGCCGTTCCGTGCTGAACCAGGCCGTGGCCGATGCCCGCCACCGCTGGCCCGGCCTGGACATGGCCGCCTTCAGCGCGTTCGTCACCCAGACCATCGACCCCCTCTGCCAGGCCATCCAGCGCCATCACCCGTCGGCAACGCAGAGCACGTGCGAGGCCGCCTTCGAGATCGGTCTGGAGCTGGTGGCGCAGGGCCATGCCGGCCCGAAGGCGCGTCTCCCGTGGGTCGAGCAGGCCTGGCGCTCGCTGGCCCCGGCCCTCGCCCAGTTGCTGGCCCACGCGCCGCGCGAGACCCTCGGCACCATCAGCAATGCGGTGGTGCGGCTGGGCGCCAGTCCGGACATTCGCGTCGCGCAATGGATCGATGCGATGGCCGCGCATGCAGGCGGGTGTACATCCTTGCCGGAACTGCGCGACATCGGAGCGCTCTGCGCCTGGCAGGCGGGGATGGTGCAGCTGCGCCGCCCTGCCCTTGCCCGTATCGATGCCCTGCCCGCGAATACGGTGGCCGCCGTGCTGGGCATCGATGCGGGTGATCTGGCCTCCGTCCGGGTCCAGCTTGAGCAGGACCGCTGGTGGAATCCGCGGCAGGGCAGCGTCGACCTGCGCGGGCATCGTGTCGGCAGCTTCAGCGGCCTGGACGGCGCGTTTCCGGCACCGCCACAGGTTCGTGCAACGACCGAGGGCTTCGTGGTCGAAAGTGCAGGCGGGTACTTCCTGCTGCTCGCCGATGCCTTCGGTGCCGTCCTGCTGCCTGCCAGCGCCGCCGAATACGCAGCGGGCAGCAGCAGCGGACCGGCGCCGGATGTGACCGCCCGCTTGGGCGTGCAGTGGATGGCGGCGGCATTGTCCAAGGACGACCTGTGTGCGGTCTCCGGCGCGTCGGGCATCGCCCTGTTCTCGCCGTGGTCGCACCATGTGCATGTGTTGCCACCCCAATGAGTGCCACGGTCGCTGATCCGCTGCAGCCCTGGCGCGAGGCCTGGCCACAGGCACTGGCCACATGGAGCCGTTTCACCCGGCTTCAGGACCCGAAGCTGTGCCATTCGCGCATGCAGGCGGCCGCCGAGGGCCTGACCGGCAGCTTCGCGGCCATCCGCCTCGCCGACCAGCGCATCGTCATCGATCTGGAGGAAGTACAGCGCCTGCAGCTGCAACCCTACGCGCTGGAGATCCTCGCCCACGAGATCGGCCACCACGTGCTGGCGCCTGCCACCGCCAGCGACCATGCACGGCTGCTGGCGCGCATCCGCCGTGCGCTGCCAACGCTGGAAGCGCATGCACCGATGGTCGCCAACCTCTACACCGACCTGCTCATCAACGATCGCCTGCAGCGCCAGAGCGGGCTGCGCATGGATGCGATCTATCGACGCCTGGCCGCACAACCGGCGCAGGCCAGCTCGCCGGTCTGGCAGCTGTACATGGGCATCTACGAGGAACTGTGGCAGCAGCCGCGCGGCACGCTGGGGGGCTCGGCCGACGACAGCGCATTGCAGGGCGATGCTTGGCTCGGTGCACGCGTCGTGCGCGTCTACGCCAGCGACTGGATGATCGGCGCTGGCCGCTTCGCCACGCTACTGCTGCCTTGGCTGCTGGAATCACAGCAGGATGCGCGGGTGGATGCCTTGATGGATACCCGGCACGCCGGCCAGGGAAGCCAACCGGTCGGCCTTGGGCAACTGGAGGACGACGAGCTGGCGCCGGCGCCGCACCCTGCATCCGACCCACGCATCACCGGCGACGAGCGCGGCGGCGACGCACAGCAGAAGAGCGATCTGCCTGCGGATGCGCTCGCTGGGGACCCTGCGCACTCGCCAGGACAGATGCGCGAGCCGTTCGAGTACGGGCAGATCCTGCGCGCGGCCGGCCTGGACCTGGATGACCATCAGATCGCCGTGCGTTACTACCGCGAGCGCGCGCTGCCACACCTGATCCGCTACCCGTCGCGGCCGCAGCCGCAGGCCCTGGAGCCGCTGCCGGAGGGGCTGCAGCCCTGGGAAGCCGGCGATGCACTGGACGCAGTGGACTGGCTGCAATCGGTGCTGCAGTCACCCCATGTGATTCCCGGGCTGACGACGGTACAGCGTGTGCACGGGCTGGCACCCGGCCGTGAACCCGCTGCCGAACCGGTGGACCTGGATCTGTACGTGGACAGTTCCGGTTCGATGCCCAACCCGCAGGCATGGATCTCGTTCCAGACCCTGGCCGGCGCCATCATCGCGCTGTCGGCGCTGCGCGTGGGTGCACGCGTACAGGCCACGCTGTGGAGCGGCACCGGGCAGCACCTGCACACCGACGGCTTCGTGCGTTCGGAAGACGACATCCTCAAGGTGCTTACCGGCTATTTCGGTGGCGCCACCGCGTTTCCGATCCACCGGTTGCGTGACACCTATGCCGAGCGTCCGCCGCATGCACGGGCGGTGCATATCCTGCACATCTCCGACGACGGCATCACCACGATGTTCGACAAGGATGAGCGCGGCAACAGCGGCTGGGACGTGGCCGCCAGAGCGCTGCGTGTGGCCGGCGGTGGCGGCACCATGGCACTGAACCTGTTCAGCCCGCTGCCATCCCGCATCGCCGATGCCGGCAACGCGGGATGGACCGGCGATCTGCTGCGCGCACGCGACGCGGGATGGAACATCCATGTGGTGCGCGACATGGCCGACCTGCTGCAGTTCGCGCGCGCCTTCAGCCAGCAGCACTACGGCCCTGGCGACATGCGGGTGCAGCGATGATCGTGGACCGCGCTGCGCCCGCAGCACCTCTGACGATTGCCCTTCCACCCAGGTATTTGCCAAGTCTGGAACCTGACCATGCTCTCCGGCCCCTCCCTTGACGTTCTGCTGCGGCGCCTGCTGGACATGCCGCCCGATTTCCTCGAGCCACCGCGCCGCGCCGGCAGCGGTCGGCTGCACGTCGCGGCGGTGGTGGGCGATGTCTTTGCCGCACGCTCGCTGCACCTGCCCCCTGCACTGCGGGCAACGCTGTCGGGTGATCTGGCCGGCGTGGATGCAAACCAGCTCTCGCTTTCAGCGGTGACCGCATGGCTGATGGCAGATGCGTACTGGAATGCACTGGATATCGCCCCGGAGGCGTGGATGCCCCTGTTCGCCGAAGCGGTGCCGGCGCTGGCGGCCAGTACCAGCGCAGAGCGGTTCGTGTTCGATCCGGAGCGCCGCGAAGAACTGGTGCGCACCGTGGTGGCCCGGCTGGGCCTGCTGCCGCAGGGTGAAACAGCGGCCCAGGCGACCGATCGCCTGGCCCGGGTCAGCGGCGTGGAACGGCAGCGCCTGCTCGATGCCAGCCGCGCCGCTGAAGCGCGCGCGCGTGCCATCCGCGAGGCCTTGGCGCGCAAGGCGGCCGAAGAGTCTGCGGACAAGTGGACCCGCGAGTGAGCCGCGAGCCGACCGATGCCGATCGCTATCCCACGCTGAGCGCGGCGGGCCTGGCGATGCTGCAGCAGATGCGCGAGCACCCGGCGGCGCCGATCTTCCGCAATGCCAGCGGCAACCGCCTGCTTGCCGATGAGGTGACGGCATTGCGCGGCTACGAACGGGAGATCGCCTGCGCGCGCTTCGAGTGGACGCCAGGTCAACCGCCACCGTGGCTGCAGGCGCATGTGACCGAGGTATTTGCGCAGGTGCCGTATTACCGCGCGCAGGCGATGCCAGCCGCCTTCACCGACATTGCACCGGTCCACCGTGGCGACCTCGCAGCGGACATCGCCCGTTTCGTGCCAGACCCGGTACCGCTGGAGCGGATGATCAATTTCCGCACCACCGGCACCACCGGCCATCCACTGGTACTGCCATCGCATCCGGTGGTGGCGGCACGCTATCTGGCCCATCACAAGCGCGCCTTGCAGCGCTTCGGCATCACCCTGGCGCACGGCCGCGGCCAGATGGGGGTGATGTTGCTGGGCATGCAGCAGCGGTGCTTCACCTATGTTTCGGTGACACCAACGATGGACGAATCCGGCCTGGCCAAGATCAACCTGCATCCCGATGACTGGCGCCATCCTGAGGACCGCGCACGCTACATCGACCAGATGCAGCCGGAAGTGATCGCCGGCGATCCGATTTCCTTCGCAGCGCTGCTGGAATTGCCCGTACGGCACCGGCCGCAGGCGCTGCTGTCGGTATCGATGGCGCTGTCTCCGGGCCTGCGCCAGGCCCTGGCCGCGCGCTTTGGCTGCGCGGTGCTCGATCTGTATTCAATGAACGAAGCGGGCCCGCTGGCCGTGTATGACGATGCAGCCGGCGGCCACGTACTGCTGCAGCCGCGCATGTATGTGGAAATTCTCGGGCCCGACGGGGCGCCGTTGCCGCCCGGGGAGATCGGTGAGATCACGCTCAGCGGCGGATTCAACTTCTGCCTGCCGCTGCTGCGCTACCGCACCGGCGACCGCGGCGCGCTGGCCATGGCCGGCGATACGCCGATGATCGTCGGCCTGCAGGGGCGACGTCCGGTACGCTATCTGACCGCCGACCAGCAGTGGATCAACAACATCGACCTGACCCATGCGCTGGCTGCGCTGCCGTTGTCACGATACGTGGTGCATCAGCACAGCGATGGCCGCGTTGCATTGTCGTTGCCACCTGCAGAGCTGGGCTACTCCGCCGAGGCGATCCGCTGCCTGCGCGCGGTGTTGCGAGGACAGCCGGTGGATGTCATTGCGCTGCAGCGCGAAGACAAGGTTCTGCAGTACTCCAGCGACGTAGCCGGGAGCAGTTCGCCGCCGCGATGAGTGCCCTGCGTCAGCGCAGCCAGTGCGCATAGGCGGCCAGCACCGCCAGGTGCGCCACGTAATAAACGTAGAACGCCCAGCGCCATCGTGGCAGCCGCCACTGCACGCGCGCGGCCGCCAGCGCCAGCGGGATGGCCAGCAATGCCCATCCATTGCCATTGACCCAGCACAGCCCACCGAATCCGAACGCCAGCAGCCAGTAAGCCCGGTGGCGGAATGCGATCCAGCCCAGCATCACGAATGCCACGCCCACCCATTGGTAATCCACGAAGAACGGCAGCAGCCCACCCGCCACCAGCAGCAACAGCTGCCGGTTATTGGCCAGCGCGTGCACCGCTACAGCGGCCAGGCCGAAGGTCAACAGGATGTTCAGCGGCAACCAGTGGCCGAAGGCCAGCATATGCAGGGGTTGCGCAACCAGGCCCCATGCGGACAGGCGCCGTATCGACTTGCCCAGATCCGCCCCTGGTTGTGCCAGGTTGCAGGCCATCACCAGTGCGAACAGCGGGAAGGCGATGCGCCCCAGCTCGCTGACCACCGGTACATAGCCGCCGAAAACCACTTTGGCGACATGATCGCCGGTCATCGACAGCAGCGCGAGCCACTTCAGCAGCTCGCGGGCGCTGCTGCCGAGGGCGCTGCGCGCCGGGGGGTATCGTGCAGCGACGTCCTGCGCGCTCATGCCATCCATCCTCTGCGTCCTGCAGGGTCGATATCGCCAGGAACCGACGGCACTACCCCTTGAACGCAAAGAATACTTGAACCTGGGGCGGATGACGCTGGTCGATGTGCCCCGCTATCCTTGTACTCCCTGCTTGTGAGGCACCGCCATGCGCACGCTGTACCCGCCGATTTCCCCGTACCGCGAACACACGCTGCCCGTGGATGCACTGCACACCCTGCATGTCGAGGAGTGCGGCACGCCCGATGGCATTCCGGTGGTGTACCTGCATGGCGGTCCGGGCGCTGGCATCTCGCCCACCCATCGCCGCTTCTTCGACCCCAGGCGCTACCGCATCGTGCTGATCGATCAGCGCGGCAGCGGCCGCTCCACGCCCTTCGGCGAGCTGCGCGACAACACCACGCAGCATCTGGTGGCCGACATCGAGAAGGTCCGCCAACACCTGGGCATCGAGCGCTGGCTGGTCTACGGCGGCTCCTGGGGTTCGACCCTGTCGCTGGCCTATGCACAGGCGCATCCCGACCGAGCCACCGGGCTGATCGTGCGCGGCGTGTTCCTGGGGCGCGAGGAAGAGAACCGCTGGTTCGCCGAGCTCAACGGCGGTGCGCGCTGGATCTTCCCGGAGCGCTGGGATCGCTACCAGGCGCACATTCCGGAAAGCGAGCGCGGCAACATGCTCGACGCGTACTGGAAACGCCTGGACCACGCCGACGAAGCCATCCGCATCGCCGCGGCACAAGCGTGGCTGGGCTGGGAAGACAATGCCGCCACGCTGCTGCACGACGTCGACGCGGTGTCCGCTACCGATCCGCTCGATACGCTGGCCAAGGCACGCATCGAGGCCCACTACTTCCGCCACAACACTTTCCTCGAGCACGGCCAGCTGCTGCGCGACATTGATCGCATCCGCCATCTGCCGGGTGTCATCGTGCAGGGGCGCTACGACATCATCTGTCCGCCGCGCAGTGCCTGGGACCTGGCACAGGCGTGGCCGGAAGCCCGGCTGGAGATGGTCATCGCCGGCCACAGTGCCAACGAAGCGGCCACGACCGATGCCCTGGTGCGGGCCACCGACGCTTTCGCGGACCGCAGCTGAACAAAAGGGGCCAACGGCCCCTTTTTCTATACCAAGGTATAGCCGGGCTAACCCACGGGCCTCTAGGCCTGCTGAATACGAGAGCGGACAATAGCGCCACTGGCCAGCGACTGGCCGCCCCACGCGGAGACGCAGATGGATCCCGACCCTGCCGGGCGCAACGCGCGCCCCTGCCTGCCTACTTGTTCACTGCTGGCGACTGACGGCCGGTTCCTGTCCGTGTAAGCGATGGGAGCCCCGGGCAGCGCCTGCCCGGAGGAATCCCATGTCCTACAAGATTCTCTACATCACCGTGCGCCGCCTGATCGGTGAGCGCGATGTTTCCGGCCTGCGCAGCCTGCTGCTGCAGCACGGCCCTGTCCTGTTCGCCCGTTCGCTGGCCCTCGGCTCGCCACGGGTGGTGGCCGACGCACTATCGCTGCTGCCGATCAGCGAGCGCATCAACGTGCTGCGCCACCTGCCCTACCCGCTGCGTGATGCGATGAAGCCGCTGTGCATCGGCGGCAGCCAACGCTTGCGCATGCAGCCCTGGTCGCCGTCGGTGCTGGCCATGCGCCACGCCTGATACCCCCCTTCCGCTCCACGCGCCGGCTGCGCCCGGCGCCGCTCCAAGAGGACCTTCCCATGAGCCTGCTCAACGCCTGGTTCAACGCCTTCCTGCGCAGCCGTCGCGCGGGCAACCTGTTCGGTCGTCGCGCGATGCCCGAAGCCGGGTACGGCCGTGGCAGCACGCAGGCCGCGCCCACCGCGCTCACTGCTGGACTGCTCGCGCTTGCACAGGGCAGCGAAGCCGATGCGCTGGCCACCCTGCAGTCACATGTCGATGGTCTCAGCCCGCACGAGGCCGAAGAGCGCCTGCTGCGCTTCGGCCCCAACGAGGTCGATCACGAGAAGCCACTGCCGTGGTGGCGCCATCTGTGGCAGTGCTATCGCAACCCGTTCAACCTGCTGCTGACGGTGCTGGCGGCCGTGTCCTGGCTGACCGAAGACGCCAAGGCGACGGTGGTGATCGGCGCGATGGTGGTGCTGTCCACCCTGATCCGCTTCGTGCAGGAGGGGCGTTCCAACCGCGCTGCCGAACGGCTGAAGGCGCTGGTAGGCAACACCGCCCGCGTGCTGCGCCGTGCTGCGGGCACCGAGGCGGCGGAGGTGGCCGACCAGTATTTCGGCGCGCAGCTGCACAGCCGTCGGCCGGCACGGCTGCTGGACCTGCCGATCCGCGCTCTGGTACCGGGTGACCATATCGTGCTGTCGGCAGGCGACATGATCCCGGCCGACTGCCGCGTGCTCGCCGCCAAGGATCTGTTTGTCGCACAGGCGGCGATGACCGGCGAATCGCTGCCGGTGGAGAAGTTCGTGCAGCCGGGCAACGCCGACGCCGGCCTGATGGAACAGGCCAACCTGTTGTTCATGGGTACCAATGTGGTGTCCGGCACGGCAACAGCACTGGTGCTGGCCACCGGCAACACCAGCTACTTCGGCACCCTCGCCCAGCGCAGCAGTGCCAGCGATCGCGCGCCGACAGCGTTCCAGGCCGGGGTCAACAGTGTCAGCTGGCTGCTGATCCGCTTTGCCCTGGTGATGGTGCCGTTCGTGCTGCTGGTGAATGGCTGGACCAAGGGCGACTGGACCGAAGCATTCCTGTTCGCGCTGTCGGTGGCGGTCGGCCTGACCCCGGAAATGTTGCCGATGATCGTCACCTCCACCCTGGCCAAGGGCGCGGTGCTGCTGTCGCGGCGCAAGGTGATCGTCAAGCGCCTGGACGCGATCCAGAACTTCGGTGCGATGGAAGTGCTGTGCACCGACAAGACCGGCACCCTCACCCAGGACAAGATCGCGCTGGAGCGGCACACCGATGTGTTCGGGCAGGATTCGGAGGAGGTGCTGACCTTCGCCTACCTCAACAGCCACTTCCAGACCGGCCTGATCAACCTGCTGGATCGTGCTGTGCTGGAGCATGTGGAGCTGCAGAGCTCGCTGCGCCTGTCGCAGGACTACCGCAAGGTCGATGAGATTCCGTTCGACTTCGAGCGCCGTCGGATGTCGGTGGTGGTCTCCGAGCGCGAGGACCATCACGAATTGATCTGCAAGGGCGCGGTGGAGGAGATGCTGGCGGTGTGCAGCACCGTGCGCGAGAACGGCCGGGACATGCCGCTGGACGCGCAGCGCCTGGCCCGGGTGCGGCAGACCACCGAGGAACTGAACGAACAGGGCCTGCGCGTGGTGGCGGTGGCGATGAAGGAGACCGCCGCCACCCAGACTGTGTACTCGCAGGCCGACGAGCGGGATCTGACCCTGGTGGGCTATGTGGCCTTCCTCGATCCGCCGAAGGAATCCGCTGCTCACGCACTGCAGGCGCTGGCCGCGCATGGTGTGGAAGTGAAGGTGTTCACCGGCGACAACGAACTGGTCACCGCGCGGATCTGCGCCCAGGTCGGCCTGGACGCCGACACGATCGTGACCGGCCCGCAGATCGAGCGCATGGACGACGCTGCCGTGGCGCGTGCACTGCAGGAGCACCGCGTGTTCGCCCGCCTCACGCCCCTGCACAAGGAACGGCTGGTGCGCGAGCTGCGCGCGCAGGGCAAGGTGGTCGGCTTTCTCGGCGATGGCATCAACGATGCTCCCGCACTGCGTGCCGCCGATATCGGCATCAGCGTGGACAGTGCGGTGGACATCGCCAAGGAGGCCGCCGACATCATCCTGCTGGAAAAGAACCTGATGGTGCTGGAAGAAGGTGTCATCCAGGGGCGGCGCACCTTCAGCAACATGCTCAAGTACATCCGCATGACCGCCAGCTCCAATTTCGGCAACGTGTTCTCGGTGCTGGTGGCCTCGGCGTTCCTGCCCTTCCTGCCGATGTTGCCGCTGCAGCTGCTGGTGCAGAACCTGCTGTATGACATCTCGCAGATCGCCATTCCGTTCGACAACGTGGATGAGGAGCTGGTGCGCAGGCCGCTGAAGTGGAACCCGGCGGACATCGGCCGCTTCATGGTGTTCTTCGGTCCGATCAGCTCGATCTTCGACCTCAGCTGCTTCGCCCTGATGTGGTACGTGTTCGATGCACGCACGCCGGCCGATCAGGGCCTGTTCCAGTCGGGTTGGTTCGTGGTCGGGCTGCTGACCCAGACGCTGATCGTGCACATGATCCGCACGCCCAAGGTACCGTTCCTGCAGAGCATCGCCGCGCCGCCGCTGCTGCTGATGACCGGGGCGATCATGGCCATCGGCGTGATCCTGCCGATGAGCCCGTTGGCCGGCTACTTCAAGCTGCAGGCACTGCCGGCCGGTTACTGGCCGTTCCTGGTGGCGATCCTGTTCGGCTATGCGGTGCTGACCACCGCGCTGAAGAAGCTCTACATCCGCCGCTACGGCTGGCAGTAAACGCACCGGCGCAGGGAGAACCCTCATGGACTTCAACCCCCACCTGCCCGCGTTCAACGCGGGCGCCACCCTCAGCTCGCTGATCAGCCTGTCCGTCGCCTTCGTGTTGGGTGCGCTGATCGGCCTGGAGCGGCAGTTCCGCCAGCGCACCGCCGGCCTGCGCACCAATACGCTGGTAGCGGTGGGCGCAGCGGTGTTCGTCGACCTGGCCATGCGCTTCCACGACCTGTACGGCGGGCCGCCGTCGCCACTGCATGTGGTGGCCTACGTGATCTCCGGCGTCGGCTTCCTCGGTGCCGGCGCGATCATGAAGGATGGCGCCCAGGTGTCGGGCCTGAACACCGCCGCCACGCTGTGGGGCTCGGCGGCGGTCGGCGCCTGCGCCGGCATCAAGCTGCTGCCTGAAGCGGTACTGGCGGCGGTGTTCGTGCTGGCTGCCAATACCCTGCTGCGGCCGGTGGTGAACCGCATCCAGCGGCAGCCGCTGCCGGAAGCCTTCAGCGAGGCCACCTATGCCATCAACGTGGTCTGCCAGCGTGAGCAGCAGGCCGAAGTGTTGGACCGGCTGCTGCTGTTGCTGGAGCAGGCGCAGTACCCGGTACGCGCGGTCGACCAGCGGCCTTTCGGCGAGCGCGATGTCGAGATCGAAGCGGTGCTGTACGCCACCACGGTCGATGGCGCTGAACTGGATGCAGTGCTGGCAGCGCTGGCCGCCACGCCGGGCGTGCTGCAGGGATTCTGGAACGCCAGCCTGGAAGAGTAGTGCCGGCCGCTGATGATGCATTCCGCCGGACATGGCCCGGCGCTACCGTGCACCGCCTTGGCAGGTGCCGGCCAGCGGCCGGCACTACCCAGCATCTCTCTGGCGCATGCCGACCAAGGTCGGCATCTACTGAACAGCGCTTTGCTATCCTTTCCACCCACGCCAGGGAGCTATCCCGATGCCATCGCTGTCGCCCCGCCGCCCACTGGTCGTGCTGGCCCTGATCATCGTGATGGCGGCCATCTTCCTGGTCGATACGGTTACCGACTACGCCGTTGCCGCTGCCTGCTTCTACGCTGCCGTCATCCTCGCAGCGTCACGGCGGCTGCCCGCGCGCGGCCTCATCGCCCTTGCGGCAGTCTGCATCGCATTGACCGGCCTCAGCTTCTTCCTGACCCGCTTCGGCACCTACCGCATCGGCCTGGTCAATTCAGCGATCGGCATGCTGGTGATCGGCATCACCACCTACCTGGCATTGAAGATGGAAGCGGCCAAGGCCGCGGTGCAGGATGCACAGGCGCGCCTGCTGCGGGTGGCCCGCGCCTCCACCGTCGGCGAGCTGACCACCTCCATCGCACATGAAGTGAACCAACCGTTGGCGGCCATCGCCAGCAGCGCCGAAGCCAGCCAGCGCTGGCTGGCCCAGGAACCGCCGAACCTGGACAAGGCGCGCCAGACCATCGCCCGCATCGTCGCCGACACCCATCGCGCCAGTAACGTGATTGCCCGCATCCGCGGCCTGACTCAAGGCGCCGCGCCAGAGCGCCAAGCCTTCGACCTCAACCTGGCCACCGAGGAAATGCTGGCACTCTCGCGCAGCGAACTGGAGCAGCATGGTGTGACCGTGGCGCTGGTGCTTGGCAGCGACCTGCCACCCGCCCACGCCGATCGCGTGCAGGTGCAGCAGGTGATCGGCAACCTCATCCTCAACGCCGTCGATGCGATGTCGGACACGCCCGTGAGCGAGCGTAGGCTGTCCCTGCTGACGGCGCACGATGGCCGCGGCCACGTCAGCCTGAGCGTGCGCGATCGTGGTGTCGGCCTGCCCTCGGAGCAGACTGACCGCGTATTCGATGCATTCTGGACCACCAAGGCGAACGGTCTCGGCCTGGGCCTCAGCCTTAGCCGCTCCATGATCGAAGCCAACGGCGGCCATATCCGCGCCGAACGACCGGCCGGTGGCGGCGCCTGCTTCATCTTCGAGCTGCCCACGGCCACGGAGGCTGCGCATGCGTAAACCGACCACAACACCTGTGGAACCGTCACCGATCGTCTACGTGATCGACGACGACGCCTCGGTGCGCGCCGCGCTGGAGGATCTGCTGGCCTCGATGGGCCTGCAGGTGCGGGCCTTCGCCTCCACCGGGGAATTCCTTGCCCACCCGCGGGACGACGCTCCGTCATGCCTGGTGCTGGACGTGCGCATGCCCGGGCAGAGCGGACTGGATTTCCATCGCAGCATGGCCAGCCACGATCTGCACCTGCCGGTGGTGTTCATCACCGGCCATGGCGACATCGCCATGGGCGTCAATGCGATCAAGGACGGCGCCATCGAATTCCTGACCAAGCCGTTCCGCGACCAGGAACTGCTGGACGCGATCCACAGAGGCATCGGGATCGATCGCCAGCGGCGCCGCGAGGGTGATGCGCTGGGGGCATTGCAGCTGCGCTGGGGCACCTTGAACGCCGGCGAGCGCGAGGTGGTTGCCGGCGTGGTGCGCGGTCGCCTGAACAAGCAGATCGCCGCCGACCTGGGGGTCAGCGAGATCACCGTGAAGGTGCGTCGCGCGCAGGTCATGCGCAAGATGGAAGCACGCACGCTGGTCGATCTGGTGCGCATGTACGACCGGCTGCAGGCCGCTGCGCCATGACCGCCTGCGTGGCCCTGCTGCGCGCGGCCAATGTCGGCGACACCGGCGCAAGCTGTTCATCCATTGCGGCGATGGCATGGCCGCTTCACGCCTGCGCGTACCCTGCATCACACACGGCACGGCACGCAACCTCAACACCGTGGGCAAGCTGGCGATGATGGCCGCTGCCCTTCACTGAGCCGGGGCCGTTACCCGCGCGCCGCTGCGATGTTCCGTTTCAACCGTGTATCGGCCAGCCCCACCACCAGCAGCACGATGCTGGTCAGCCACCCTGCCGCCAGCAGGTGCATCCATGGCAGCACGAAGCCGAGCACGACCAGAACCCCTGCCCCCACCAGGTGCGAGTGCGGCACGCGGCCGTAGACCGCCCGCTTGTACAGTGCGCTGCCCAGCAGGTAGATCAACGGCCCCGCTGCCAGCATCGCGGCATACGACAGGGTCACCCTCGCCTCCGGTTCGTCCATCACCAGGTCGTTGCCAACGGCGGTAGCGATGATGCCGGCGATCAGCAGCGCGTGCACGTAGTGGAAATAGGCGCCGATGCGGCCCGGGTCGTCGGAACGGGTGATGGTGTCGGTGGCGTCGCGGCTGGAGATGCCGAAGTACAGCCACCACATCGCGATCGTACCGGCAAAGGTCGCCAGCACTGCCGACACCACCGCGCCACTCCAGTGCTCCACCTCGCTCAGCACGCCGCCGGTTGCCAGCAACGTCTCACCCAATGCGACGATCACGAACAACTGGCAGCGCTCGGCCAGGTGCCCACCTTCGATGGTCCACTCGCGGGTACGCGAACGGCCAAGGCCCGGAAACGCGAAGCCGAACATCGGCGAGATGTACTCGCAGGCGACAGCCACCGCCCACAATGCCAGCCGCGCATTGCCCTCGACCGATGCACCGGCCAGCCAGAAACAGGCCGAAACGCTGACCCAGGCCAGCATGCGCCTGAAGTTGGCGGCCAGCGGGTGCGAGCGCCCTACTTCCAGCAGCACAAACAGCGTCCGCCCTACCTGCATCGTGGCGTAGGCACCGGCGAACATCCAGGCGCGACCGGCAAAGGCTTCCGGGATGGACGAAGACATCAGCAACGCCAGCAGCATCGTGACGAACAACAGGCCACGGATACGCGGCGCCTCCGGGTCGAACCAGTTGCTGACCCAGCACGCGTACTGCCAGCCAAGCCAGACCGCAAACCACAACACCAGCGTCTGCAGCACGCCCAGCAGGCCCAGGTGGTGCAGCAGGTGGTGGCTGAGCTGGGTGACCGCGAACACATAGACCAGGTCGAAGAAAAGTTCTTCGTAGGTCACCCGTGCATGATGGCCGTCGCGACGACGCAGGGCAGGAAGACGGGGCGTTGCCGGCATCACGGATCCTCGGTTCAGCGGCCCAGCCGCCAGAAGATGACACCGGCCACCAGCGCCGGCACGGCAAACACCAGCAGCAGGATCGGCAACTCCTCGCGCACCGTATAGCCCGCCCGGCTGACCCCCACCCACATGTTGGCCACCGATACCAGCAGCCAGGTGCCGATGAAGGCCAGCAGCGCCGTTGGCAGCTGAGGGCTGCTTGTGCTCCAGAGCCTGCCGAACAGCGCGAAGACGGCCAGCAGCAGGAACCCGCCGACGATCACCAGAAGCACGTGCATGGTCACTCTCCCCGATGGCTGCCATGCAGCCTATCTGCGGCCGAGTGTGCGCTGCAGAGGGTGATCATGGATTCACTTTCCGCGCACCGCGAACAATCCCGTCGTCGCTCATCCGATAGCAAATGCGAACCATTCCCATTACTATCGTGGCACCGCGCAGGGCTGGCCCTGCGTGGCACCCCTTCCTGCCTACGCCGCTCTCCCGGATGTCCACGCCACCGCACTCCCCGCCACCTGTGCTGCCGTTGGTGTCCTCGCTTGTGCGCCACTACGAGGATCTGGTGGATTACCTGCGCCGTCGCTTCGCCTCACCCGGGCTGGCCCGCGAGGTGGTGCACGACGTCTGCGTACGCCTGCTGGAGCGCCCCGAACCGGCCGGCGTGCGCCAGCCGATGGCGCTGCTGCGACGGATGGCGCATGACGCTGCGGTTGATCGTTGCCGTGCTGAAGACCTACGTCGCCAGTGGGTGGAACCGCGTGCCGAACTGCCCGATGCCGCCTGCGAAGGTGCCGGCCCGGCCAGACAGGCCGTTGCCGCGCAGGAACTGGCACGGCTTGTCGACGTCATCCGTGCGATGCCCTGTCGACGCCGCCAGGTGTTCATCCTGCACAAGATCCATGACGTTCCGCAGGCTGCGGTTGCCCGCCGCATGGGCATCGGCCTGAAGGCGGTCGAGCGGCATCTGCGGTTGGCGATGGTCGATTGCCGGCAGGCGCTGCCGGTGAGGGCGCTGACGTGACAGCGCCCCCTCGCCCGCGCCCTCCACTCCCGGACAAGGCCGGCACGCCTTCGCCTGATCGTCTGCTGGAGCAACATCGGGACACCCTCAAGGCACTGTTCCCGGTACCCGATCCGGCGCAACTGTATCGCCCCCACCGCAGCCGGCAGATCGGCGGGGCTGCGCTCGGCCTGCTGCTGGTGGCTGGACTGGGCGGGCTTTACGCTGTCGATCCCGGCTGGCAACAGCACGATTACCGGACGGCCATCGGCCAACGTCGCAACGTGCTGCTGGCCGATGGCAGCCGTATCCAGCTGGATGCGGGCAGCCATCTGCAGGTGCGCAGCCATCTGCGTTCGCGCCGCGCGGTGCTGGTCTCCGGACGCGCCCGCTTCGACGTGGCGCCCTCGCGCTGGCGCCGGTTCCAGGTCGATGCCGGGCCCGTGCAGGTGCGCAACTACGGCACGGTGTTCGACGTGGAGCGACGCGGTGACCGCAGTGAAGTCCGCCTGTGGCGAGGCGAGGTCGGCGTGCGCGTTGCTGGCCGTGACGGCGAGCAGCACCTGCAGCCTGGCCAGCAGCTGCTGGCAGGGACAGGGCCGGTGCAGCTGCCGCAGCCGATCGCCACTGGCAGCGGGGAATGGACGCAGGGCCGACTGCAGTTCGCGCAGGCCCCGCTGGGCGAGGTGGTACGCAGCCTGCAGCGCTATCACCACGGCGCAATCGTACTGGACGAACCCGGACTGGCCACGCTGCAGGTATCGGGCGTGTTCGATGGCGACCATGCCGCCACCGCGCTGGCGCTGCTGCCGGAGATCCTGCCCGTCGCCGTCCACGTCCGCGGCGACGGCAGCGTGCACATCTCCGCACGCCACTGAATTCGGCACCGAGGGTGGGTTATGGCCCTGCTCATACGGCTGCTGCATGAACCCCTCTGAAGGACCCCGCATGACCCGCATTGCCCTGCCCGCCGCCCTGCGCCGCCTGACGCCTGCCCTGCTGGCCGTCAGCCTGTGCGCCGCCCTTCCGGCGGCGGCGCAGTCCACCCCCACGGCGGTGGACGTCCATCTTCCGGCCGCCCCGCTGCAACAGTCACTCAATGCGGTGGCCAGGCAGAGCGGCATCCAGCTGCTGTTCGCTGCAGACAGCGTTGCCGGCCGCCAGGCGCCAGCGCTGGACGGCCGCTATGCCCCGCGCGAAGCACTGCAACGGCTGATTGCCGGCCAGGGCCTGAGCATCGAGGAACGCTCGCCGGGCGTGTTCGTGATCCGCAGCGCGCTCGCTACGGCAGCTGCGGCGGCAAACACGGAGCGCCCGCGCACTGCGCCAGCGCCGGCAGCCGCAACCTCGCTTGGCAGAGTGACTGTGTCGGCGTCCACCGCGCGCATGCCGCAGGGCGAGACCGCCATGCCAAACACCATCACCGTGCTCACCCGTGAGGATGTCCAGCAGCAGCTGGCATTGGGCTCGGATGTGTCACGCGTGCTGTCCTCGCAGATCCCGGCCTTCGCTCCGGCACGCGAGAAGATGTCCAACTATGGCGAAAGCATGCGCGGGCGCGGCATCCTGTACATGGTCGACGGCGTGCCGCAGTCAACCCCGTTGCGCGACGGCTCGCGTGATTCGCATACCATCGATCCGGCGATGATCGAACGCATCGAAGTGATCCACGGTGCCAACGCGCTGCAGGGCATCGGCGGCACCGGCGGCATCGTCAACATCATCACCCGCAGTGCGCCGAGCGAACCGGGTGCTTTCCTGCTGGACAGCAGCCTTTCGCTCACCGCCGCCTCGCCGCGCCGGCGCGATGATGACGGCCAGCGCGCTTCGGCACTGGTGGGCATCCGCGGCGAACAGTTCGACCTCGTGGCCGGCCTCGCCCATGAACGGCAGGGCCTGTACTACGACGGCGACGGCCGTGCGATCGGCACCAACGCGCAGGGCGAGCTGATGGATTCGACCTCGACCAACATCTTCGCCAAGCTGGGCTGGAACATCGCCGAAGGCCAGCGCGTGCAGTTGATGGCCAATCGCTACGAACTGCGTGGCCTGGACAATTACCTGCCTGTGGATGGCAACTTCCGCACCGGTCGCCCGGCCACGTCGGTGCCCGGCGATACGCCGCTCGATCCGCCGATGAACCGCTCACGCTCGCTGACCCTGGACTACGGCAATGCCGATCTGTTCGGCGGCCAGTTCCTGGCACAGGCCTTCGCGGTCGATTTCGAAGGGCGTTACGGCGCCAGCCAGTGGGACCCTTGGGGCAACACGGGTGCCAACGCCGCCTGGGACCAGACCCAGAATGAATCAGACAAACGCGGCTTCAAGCTGACCCAGAGCTGGCGTCGCATCGGCGACACCTCGCTGGACGTGACCCTCGGGCTGGATGGCCTGCGCGACCGCACCCATCAGGTGCTGCTGGCCAGCGGCCTGAACTGGGTGCCGCTGACCACCTACCAGAGCCTGTCGCCGCTGTTGCAGCTGCAGTGGTGGCCCACCGACCACGTCATGCTGTCCGCAGGCCTGCGTTACGAAAAGGGCGAGCTGGAGGTGGGCGACTACACCACCCTGCCCCGCTACGGCGCACGCAAGGTGGCCGGCGGCAAACCGACGATGAGCGAGACGCTGCCGAACTTCGGCGCGGTCTGGTACATCAATGACCGTCTCAATGCCTACGCGTCGTATTCGGAAGGCTACACCGTTGCCGATGTTGGCCGCGTGCTGCGCGCGATCAATCGCGATGGCCAGCGCGTGGACAACCTGGTGGACCTGTCGCCGGTGGTGTCGGACAACCGCGAGATCGGGCTGGAGTATGACGACGGCCGCTTCAGCGGCGATATCGCGTACTACACCTCCGAATCCAAGCTGGGTTCGGTACTGGTCTATGACGCCGGCATCGATGCCTACAACGTGCAGCGCCAGGCTACCCGGGTGGAAGGCTTCGAGACCAACCTGCGCCTGCGCCTGGGTGACAGCCACCTCGGCATGGGCTATGCCCGCGCCAATGGCCGCTATGACGCCGACCTGGATGGTCGTCTGGAAAGCGATCTGGCAGGCGTCAACATCGCCCCGAACCGTCTGACCGCGTTCTGGGAACAGGGCTGGACCTCGCAGCTCAGCACCCGTCTGCAGGCCAGCCATGCCTTCGATCGCGACTTCGACCTGCGCGGCGTGCCGGTGGCCAGCTTCAAGGGCTACACCACGGTCGACCTGGTCGCCCGCTATGCGCTGGGCAAGAGCAGTTTCACCCTGGGCGTGCAGAACCTCGCCAACAAGCAGTACATCACCTACTACTCGCAGACCACGCCATCCAACCCGAGCTACTTCGCCGGGCGTGGGCGAGTGCTTACGCTGGGGTGGCAGTATCGCTACTGAGACATGGCGCCTTATGGGTGCCATGAATTCTATGCGTGACGCGATGAAGGAGGCCCATGCTAGTTTCTGGGCCTCCTACATCGGTGCCCTCCCATGCGCTTGCAGACCCTCGCCATCACGCTCGCTGCCCTGCTTCCCGCTGCGGCCTCTGCCGCCGAACCGACGCTGCCGCAACTGCGTGCCTACACCGTTGATGCCTCCTGGCTGCAGCCGATGGCGCCGCTGCAGATTGCCGATCACACCTGGCAGATCGGCACCGAAGACCTGACCGCACTGCTGGTGCAGACGCCGCAGGGCGCGGTGCTGCTCGATGGCGGCATGCCGCAGATGGCCGACCACCTGCTGCGCAACATGAAAGCGCGCGGCGTTGCGCCGCAAGATCTGCGCCTGATCCTGCTCAGTCATGCCCACGCCGATCACGCCGGCCCGGTTGCTGCGCTCAAGCGCAGTACCGCTGCGCAGATCGTCGCAAATGCCGAATCTGCGGTACTGCTGGCACGTGGCGGCAGCAACGACCTGCACTTCGGCGACGACATCACCTATCCGCCGGCAACGGCGGACAGGATCATCATGGATGGCGAGGTGGTCTCGCTCGGTGGCGTCGACATCACCGCGCACTTCGTGCCCGGCCATACCCCGGGCAGCACCGCCTGGACCTGGACCGACACCCGGGGCGGCAAGCCGGTGCGCATGGTCTACGCCGACAGTTTGAGTGCGCCGGGCTATCAGCTGCAGGCCAACCCGCGCTACCCGCACCTGATCGAGGACTATCGCCGCAGCTTCGCCACGGTGCGCGCCCTGCCCTGCGATGTCCTGCTGACCCCGCATCCCGGCGCCAGCGGCTGGAACTACGCCGCCGGTGCATCAGCGGGTGCCAAGGCAATGACCTGCCAGGACTACGCCGACACGGCCGAACGCAATTTCGACGCGCAGTTGAAGAAGCAACGCGAAAAGCAGCGTTGACCAGGCGCGGGGGCGAGCCCCCCCCCCCCCCCCCCCCCCTTCCCCCCCCCCCCCCCCTCTTTGCCCGGGGATTAGT